>DGWE01000082.1:0-20321 GCA_002396065.1 Eubacteriaceae bacterium UBA4266 | reverse complement strand
TCGCGACAATTCCGGCGGCGGTCATCGGCGGCCCCTTCGACGATTTCTTCGAAGCCCATTTCTACAACCCGACGTCCATCGCCGTGATGCTGATCCTATTCGGGATTCTGTTCATCGTCGTCGAAAACCACAACGCGACCAAAAAGGCCCGGGTTTACAGCGTCGACGATTTCACCTACAAGGACGCGATCATCATCGGGATCTTCCAGCTGATCGCGGCCCTCTTCCCCGGCACGTCCCGCTCCGGCGCGACGATCATCGGGGCGCTGATGATCGGGATCTCCCGCACCTCGGCCGCAGAATTTACGTTCTTCCTGGCGATCCCGGCGATGTTCGGCGGCTCGCTGCTGAAGCTGCGCCACTTCCACCATTTCACCGGCGACCAGGGCGCGGTCCTCGCTGTCGGGATGATCGTCTCCTTCGTCGTCTCGGTGCTGGCCATCAAATTCCTGATGCAGTACATCAAAACCCACGATTTCAAGGCCTTCGGCTGGTACCGAATCGTCCTCGGGATTATCGTGCTCGCCGTGGGATTCCTCGTTTGATCTTTATCATCAAGCACACAATCAACGGACCGAAAGGTCCGTTTTTTATTGGGCGCTGACTGATTTTTGGCAATAAAAAAGCTCCGAAACAAAAGTTTCGGAGCGTTGTGATCAAATGGTGATCCCTACAGGGCTCGAACCTGTGACCTCCACCACGTCAAGGTGGCGCTCTTCCAGCTGAGCTAAGGGATCAACTCGCGACTACTTGATTATTATAGCGGTCTATTCGCATTTTGTAAAGCCTTTTTTTAATTTTTTGTGAATTTTTTTTGAAATTTTTTGTGCTGACTTACACTGTGGTTTTTAAGGTCTTTCTATCCAAATCATTGTATAATTATTTTACTTAATCGGCATTATGTTGTATACTTAATATATCAAAAATCATAATCAAGTGCGCTTTATGCGCTTCGATTGAAAGGAAAGAAATGCAAAACTTTACGAAAACCCAGCTGAGAAAAAACAAGAAATACCTGGAGCTGCTCTCCAAGGATTTCCCGTCGATCACCTCGGCGGTCAGCGAAGTCATCAACCTGCGCGCGATTTTGAACCTGCCGAAGGCGACAGAGCACTTCCTGACGGATATCCACGGAGAGGACCTCGCCTTCAATCACGTCATCCAGAACGGCTCGGGCGCCATCCGCCGCAAGGTCATGGAAGAGCTCGGCAACACGGTGTCCCTCGAGGATTTGGAAGAGCTGATCCCGCTGATTTACTACCCGCAGCAGAAGCTCGACCTGATCAAGCAGGAAAAGAAGGGCAAATACCTGACCAATTGGTACGAGCTGACGATCTACCGCTTAGTCAAGGTGTGCCGCGCGTCGGCCGGCAAATACACCCGCTCTAAGGTCAGAAAAAGCCTGCCGAAGGATTTCCGGTACATCATGGACGAATTGATTCAGGAAGACGAAAAACGCTACAACAAGCGGGATTATTACCGCGCGATCATCCACAGCATCGTCGAGTACGGGATGGCCGATCACTTCATCGAAGAAATTTCCACCGTCATCAAGCGCCTGACCACTGACCACCTGCACATCATCGGCGACATCTTCGACAGAGGCCCGGCCCCCCACCACGTGATGGACACGCTGATGCACCACCACTCGATGGATTTACAGTGGGGCAACCACGATATCCTCTGGATGGGCGCCGCGGCCGGCAACCGCGCCTGCATCGCCTGCGCCGTCCGTATTGCGATGCGCTACGCCAACACCCGCGTCCTCGAAAACGGCTACGGGATCAACATGCTGCCGCTCGCGACCTTCGCCCAGAAGACCTACGGCGACGACCCCTGCACCGATTTCTACCCGAAGAACATCGCCGACAAAAACGCCAGTATCGACATCGATTTAATTTCGAAGATGCACAAGGCCATCTCGATCATCCAATTCAAGGTCGAGGAACAAATCATTGACCGCCGCCCAGAATACCATATGGAAGACCGCTGCCTGATGCGCGCCATCAACCTGGAAAAGGGCACGGTCACCGTCGAGGGAAAGGAATATCCACTCAACGACACGAATTTCCCGACCCTGGACCCCAAAAACCCGTCGAAGCTCTCCGACGAGGAAGAACACGTGATGTCCCTGCTGTGCCACTCCTTCCGCCATTCGGAAAAGCTGCAGCGCCACATCCGCTTCATGTACGCCAAGGGCAGCCTGTACCTGACCTACAACGACAACCTGCTCTACCACGCCATCGTTCCGCTGACCGAAGACGGCGAATTTGACACCGTCACCTACAAGGGCGTCAACTACTCGGGCAAGGCGCTGATGGACAAATTCGACCAGCTCGCCCGGGAAGCCTATTTCTCCAACGCTCGGGAAAACCCGCCGCGCAACGACTTCCTGTGGTTCCTCTGGTGCAACAAGAAGTCCCCACTTTTCGGGAAGAAAAAGATGGCGACCTTCGAACGCTATTTCATCGACGACAAGACAACCCACCACGAAGAAAAAATGCCTTACTACAAGCTCATCGCCGACAGCGAGGAAATCGCCGACAAGATTTTGATTGAATTCGGCCTCGACCCGAAGGACGGGCACATCATCAACGGCCACACGCCGGTCAAGGCGAAGAACGGCGAATCGCCGATCCGCGCCGGCGGCAAGGTGCTGTGCATTGACGGCGGCTTCGCGAAGGCCTATCAAAAGACCACCGGCATCGCCGGCTACACCCTGACCTACAATTCCTACGGCATGACGCTGATCTCTCATCAGCCCTTCGAATCCGTCGACGCGGCCATCCGCAACGGCGTCGACATCAAATCGACCAAGGAAATCGTCGAAACCAACAGCCGCAGAAAAACCGTTGCAGACACCGATATCGGCAAGGACCTCCGAGACAATATCTACGACCTCGAAATGCTCATCGCGGCTTACCGCAAGGGCTTCATCAAAGAAAAAGTTTAATATTTCGGCCATTAAAAAAGGCAGGCGCCAAGCCTGCCTTTTTAATTGCGATTGGTTTAGACCACCCGTTTTTTCCTCGGGACGCCGATAAAGAACACGCCGATGGCGTCCGGGCCGATGTGCGCGGCGATCACCGGGTCGAGGGTGTGGATCAGCACCTGATTCGGGTGAATGACCTCGCGGATTTTGCGCGAAAGGTTCTGCGCCTTTTCAATGCAGTCGGTGTGGGCGATCATCACCGGACGGTCGTCGGCGTCGGCGATTTTGTGACTCATGCGGTTCACGATCGCGTCGATAATGCCCTTGTCGCTCCGGGCCGAGGCCTTCGCGTGGATGCCGCCGTCCTCGTCGACTGAAAGCAGCGGCTGACGCCCAAAGCTGCCCGCGAGACGGACCCGCCCCTTGAGCCGGCCGGAACGCGCCAGCGTCTTCAAATTGGGGACGGTGAAGTATTGGTGCAGACAGTTGCGGTCGTCCTTGAGCTGGTCGAACACCTCGGTCAGGGTCGCGCCCTTTTCCTGCATTTCCGCCGCCTTCATCACCAAAAGCCCTTCGCCAAAGGAGACCGCCCGACTATCGAACAGACAGATCCGGCGTTCGGGGTATTTTTTTTCGAGCCGCGACAGCACGGCCTTTGCCGTCGCGTACACGTCCGACAAGCGCGATGAAAAGCCGATGTAAAGCAGATCCTCCCCGTGAGCCAGGATTTTCTCAAATACCGCCTCACAGGCCGCCTCGTTCGCCGGCGACGTGCGGACGTCGACGCCTTCTCTGAGCCGCTGATTCCAGCCTCTCAGCGCTTCGTCGTCGTCAGCCAGCTCGCTGTCCAGAATCATCGGCTCGCGTCCGACAATCAGCTTCAGCGGAATCACCCGGATGTCGTACTCGCGCACCAGCTGCGCCGGCAGGTTACACGCTGAATCCGTCACAATTGTATAGGCCATATTCCCCTCCTTATGTATTTTTAAAAAAATAAAACCATACAGCGTCGGCGCTGTATGGCCTTGGATTCACCGATCGACGGTTACGCGGTCATGGCTTTTTCCGCTTCCTGTGCTTCGTCCTTAATCAGCGCGATTCTGACGGCGCGCGTCAGTACGTCGGAATAGGAAAAGGACAGGCGTTCCGGCACATGACTTCTCGGATTTTCAACTTTCACGGTAAAAATGCTCGGATAAATTCCTTCAATTCTGCCGATTTTCCGGTACAATTTCTTTTTGCTTTTATGGGCCTGAAGTTTAATCAAATCTCCTTTGTGAGATTCCACTTCACGTTTGACATCATTTAAAGTCGCATGGATACGTTGCGGCATCTTTTTCACCTCGCTTGTATGTTGTAACCATTATAGCACGATAGTATCGAAAAGTAAAGGTGTGATATTATAGCAATTGAAATAACAGATGTCAAGCTGTAAATTTGTGCAAATTATTTGATTTGTAAATAATTACACTATTAAAATTTTTATATGGGATTTTTGCCGCTTTTTTCAGGTTTTTAACGCCTATATATTGATTTACAGCCGATTTTAACCCCAATTTCTGCGTTTCATGAATGAAACTAAACGAATTTTTTTGCATATTTTGAGAAATAACCGGCACATTTTTATTGCTTAACGCTTTCTTAATTTTAAATAAAATTTTGCAGGATGCGCGGTCCCTGAAAACTATCTGCCCAGTTTTCTCCTCTTTTGTGTTATGATTGAAAACACAATGAAAGCAGAAAGGGAGACAATCATGGTATTCACCGGTGAACAGCAATCGTCGATGGCCCGCTACCTGCAGATGAAGCGGCAGATGCGGGCGCCGCGCGCGGCCGGCCTCATCGCCTATTCCGGCACCCAGGGTTCGTACGCGGAGGAGGCCTGCATCCGCTTCTTCGGGGATGACCGGCTCTTGATTCCCCACAAAAGCTTCGGGGACGTGTTCAAGACGATCACCGGCGGCGGCGCAGACTACGGGGTCGTGCCGATCGAAAACTCGACCACCGGCGCCATCAACGAAAACTACGACCTGCTCATCCGCTACCAGGCGTCGATCGTCGGCGAGGTGCTGATTCCGGTGCACCACTGCCTCCTCGGTGTGCCCGGGGCCAAAATATCGGACATTCAAAGCGTCTACTCCCACGAGCAGGGCTTCTACCAATCCCGGGATTTTCTCTCGAAATACCCGGAATGGGCCCTTGTGCCCTACCACAACACCGCCGTCGCCGCAAAAATGGTTCACGACGCCGGGGACAAATCCAAGGCGGCCATTGCGAGCCGGCGCGCGGCCCAAATCCACCACCTGGACGTCCTCGCCGGGCCGATCAACGGCGCGGACAACAACACGACGCGGTTCATCGTCGTCTCCCGAATGCCAGAAAACCGCCCGGGGCGCAACAAAATCTCGCTGCGCTTCACGCTGAAGGACGAGCCCGGCGCCCTTTACCACCTTCTCGGCATCTTCGACGCCGAACATCTCAATCTCTCGAAGATCGAGTCCCGGCCCATTCCGGCGAGCCAGTGGCATTACCAATTCTTCATGGATTTCATCGGCGACATCGACGAAGATCATTTGGACGCCATTATCGGACAGGTTATGGCGCACACCCGCTCCTTTGAATTTTTAGGCTTCTATCCTCACGGATGAGGCCTTATTTTTTTGCCTGCGTCTCACCGATTCGGCGGTTCAAGGTCCTCAGCAGCGCGACGGTAAAGGGCAGCGCGATGACAAAGGTCAGCACGTCCGACACCGGCTGGGCGATCTGCACGCCGAGGAGCCCGATGGTCCGGGGCAGAATCAAAATCAGCGGAATGAAGCACAGCCCGTTGCGCAGCAAGGCGAGGAAGGTCGCCTTTCCGGCGATGCCGGCGCTCTGATAGGTCATGTTCGTCATCGTGAAGGGCGGCGTGACCACCAGGGCCGCGCATTGGTAAATCAGCGCCGGCGCAGCGATGGCGATGACCTTCGGGTCGTCGATAAAGAGGCCAACTACGTACCGCGCGTTCAAGCCGACCGCAAGGGCCAGCGCCAGGGCGACACAGGCCGACAAGCTGACCGTGAACACGAAGGCGCTCTTCAGCCGCTGCCAGGCCTTGGCCCCGTAGGAAAAACCCGCCACCGGCTGGAGGCCCTGGCCGATGCCGATCACCACCGCGAAGACCATAAAGGTGACGCGGTTGACGATGCTCATCGCCGAAATCGCCGCGTCGCCCCATCCCGCGGCGGCGATGTTCAACAGCAGCGTCGACACCGTGTTGAGCCCCTGACGGCAGAGGCTCGGCATGCCCACAGATAGAATCTCCAGAATCACCGGCGCCTTGAGCTTCACCAGACGCAGCGACAGCCGCGTCGTCGTCCGCCCCGACAGGAAAAAATAAAACAGAAGCCCGAAGGCGATGATCTGGGACAGCGCCGTCGACAGCCCCGCACCGAAAATGCCCAAATGGCATTTAAACATCAAGAAAGGGTCGCCGGCGATGTTGAGCAGCGCGCCGATGGTAAGGCCCGTCGTTCCGAGAACCGCCCGGCCCTCGTAGCGCAGCACGTTGTTCATCAAGAAACTTGCCGTGATAAACGGCGCCGCCGCCAAAATGCAGCGCCCGTAAACCCGCGCGTAGGGCAGAATCGTCGGCGTCGCGCCGAGGAGGCGCATCAGCGGGTCGATAAAGATCAAGCCGAGGACGGTGATCACCAAGGTCATAATCACCACGAGGGCGAGCCCGGTCGACACGACGACGCTGGCTTCCCTCGTTTTTTTGCGTCCGAGGTACCGGGCGATGATCGACCCCGAGCCGTGGCCGCACATGAAGCCCACCGCCTGGAGCACCGCCATCAGCCCGAACACGATGCCCGTCGCCGCCGACGCGGACGTCCCGAGGCGGCCCACAAAATAGGTGTCCGCCGCGTTATAGATGCTCGAGACCATCATCGAAATGATCGTCGGAATGGACAGGGCGACGATCAGCTTGTGGACCGGACTGTACATCATTTTATTGTACTGTGCGTCTTTCCGGTTTTCTACCATCTTTAACGCCTCCTTCTTTTCTTTACACAAACTCATAATTGTACAACATACCACAATGATCTGAAATGAAAACGCATTTGCTCACGCTGCTCTGCTAAACGCCACCGTTGTCAAAAGCAGCCAAACCTGTCATAATAATAAGAAGAATAATAAAGAAAAGGCATTTGCAATGCAGGCACAGGAGGTCCAAATGGTTCAACACGAAATACGCGAAGTCGTCGAAAACATGGCCGGCGGCGTCGGCAAGGCTTACCGCTACCACATCGTCAGCGCAGACAAGCTCTACGGCCACGGCAGAATGTACGCCAAGGTGGTGCTCCAGCCGGGATCGACCATCGGCTGGCACCAGCACATCCACGAAACGGAGCCCTACTACATTTTGTCGGGCGAAGGCACCTTTATCGACAACGACAAATCGAAAACGACCGTCCACGCCGGCGATATCTGTACGATTGAACCTGGCCAGTGGCACAGCATGGAAAACAACGGCCAGGAGGATCTCGTCTTCATGGCCCTGATCTACAACGACTGACCTTTTTCAGAAAATCGCAAATTCAACCGAAGCGCGCGCTTCGGTTTTTTATTTTGGAAAATATAAAAACAAAAAGAGCCGGTGCAGCGCACCGACTCCTAATGATCGATATGGATAAATTAGAATCTGCCAATTGTGTTGTTTGCGGTGACGATTCTCTGGATTTCGTTGGTTCCTTCGAAGATCTGGAAGATCTTAGCGTCGCGCATCAGTTTTTCAACCGGATATTCACGGCAGTAGCCGTAGCCGCCGAACATCTGAACCGCTTCAGTGGTGATTTCCATTGCAGCGTCAGAAGCGAAGCATTTAGCCATCGCAGCTTCTTTGGTGTAGCGTTTGCCCTGATCCATCAATGTCAGTGCGTAAGCGTTGAGCTGACGAGCTGCTTCGATCTTGATCGCCATATCGGCAACTTTGAACTGCATTGCCTGGAATTTCAGGACTGAACGGCCGAACTGCTGACGTTCTTTACAATAAGCGATCGCTTCGTCCATTGCTCTCTGAGCGATACCGACGGAGACAACACCCATCCAAGCACGTGCCTGGTCGAGGGTTTCCATTGCGATCTTGAAGCCTTCGCCTTCTGCGCCGAGGAGGTTTTCCTTCGGTACGCGGACGTCTTCGAAGATAACTTCTGCAGTGTTGGACAGACGGATCCCCATCTTGTCTTCTTCTTTACCAGTTGAAAGACCCGGTGTGCCCTTTTCAACCAAGAAGATGGACATGCCGTGGTGTGTGCCCTTGGATTTATCAGTCATGGCTGTGACGCAGTAGAAATCTGCGATCCCGCCGTTGGTGATGAAGCATTTTGTCCCGTTGATGATGTAGTCATCGCCGTCTTTAACAGCTGTGGTTTTGCCAGCTGCCGGGTCAGAACCTGCACCAGGTTCAGTCAGTGCGAATGCGCCGAAACCGCCGTTGCAGAGGATGTCGCAAACGCGGGATTTCTGTTCGTCGTTGCCGGCGATCAGGACTGGTTTAGTACCCAGACCGGAAGCGGAGATTGTGGTTGCGAAGCCAGCATCTGCTCTTGCCATTTCTTCGAAAAGCGCAGCGATATCGACACGAGACATCCCTTCTTTGTCATCCGGGCCAGAGATTTCCATTCCGCCGTATTCTGTCGGAACTTCCAAAATGTTCAGGCCCATTTCCTTAGCCTTGTCGTACATTTCGGTTGGGAATTCGCCTGATCTGTCGTAATCCTTTGCCTGTTCGATGACTTCTCTTTCACAGAAATCATGAACGTCTTTCAATAAGTCCTTCGCCTGGTCAGAAATTTGATAAGCCATGTTTTAGTTTCCCTTCTTCTCTTTCAAAATTTTCTCTTTTTAAATTTTTCCGCAAAATTTATAAAAAAGTTCTGTTAATCCGGATTGAGAAGGTTCCGAATTAACAGAACATATTATATCACAGAATTTTCGTGTTGAAAAGTAAACTGTGAAATATTTGTCAAATTATTAAATTTATCTTTAAAAAGATAATATTTAGTCATCCGCTTCCGGATCGAAGCAAACCTTGCCTGGGTTCATGATCATGTTCGGGTCGAAGACTTTCTTGATGCCGCGCATGAGTTCCATGTTCTTTTCGCCGACCATGTTCTTCAAATATTTCATCTTGCCCATGCCGATGCCGTGTTCACCGGAGATCAAGCCGCCGAGTTCGACGCATTTTGCGTAAACCTTGGTCATGAATTCATCGGATTCTTTCATGAAGGCTTCCTTGTCGTCGCCGTTGGAGCACAGGTAGATGTGCAGGTTGCCGTCGCCAGCGTGACCGAAGTCTTTGATTTCGTAATCTTTGCCTTCGCCTAAGGATTTAGCGTAGATCAAGAATTCAGGAATCTTGGTGATTGGCACAACGACGTCACATTCGTCGAGGAGCTTGGTGCTTTCTTCGATGGTTTCAAGCAGGGATGAACGAATCTGCCATGCGTCTGCGAGCAGTCTCGGGGTATCGGCGACCAGAACGTCGAGTGCGCCGGCTTCGAGGACAACTTCTGATGCCTTTTCGATCTTGTCCATCAATTCGTCTTCGTCGTTGCCGTCGAATGTAGCCAGAACGTAAGCTTTAACTTCAACGCCGTCCATTTCTGCCGGATAAACGTCTTTTTCGAGGGATTTCTGAGTCGCCATCGTGACGTCTTTTTCCATAAATTCGAGGGCCTGCGGATCGAGGTGAGCCTGGAACAGTTTCGGCACAGCACCGATCGCTTCTTCGATGCTCGGATAAGGAATGATCATCGACATGGTTGCCTGCGGAGCCACGATGACTTTCATCGTCATTTCAGTGACAATCCCGAGGGTCCCTTCTGCGCCGACGATTAAGTTCATCAATGAATAACCGGAACTTGTCTTCGCGACGGTCGCGCCTTCTGTGACGACTTCGCCAGTCGGCAGAACGACGGTCAGTGAACGGACATAGTCACGGGTGCAGCCGTATTTAACTGCGCGCATCCCACCAGCGTTAGTCGAAACGTTGCCGCCGACGGTTGCGAATTTTTCACCAGGATCTGGTGGATACATCAGGCCGTGTTTCAGGGCATCTTCTGCGAGGTCGTTCAGCAGAACGCCTGGCTGAATGCGGACGACCAGGTTTTCTTCGTCGTACCCGAGGATCTTGTTCATCTTCAGGGTTGAAATCATGACGCCTTTTTTGACAGAAACTGGGGCACCGGTTAACGCGGTACGTGCGCCTGACGGGGTAACTGGGATTTTGTTGTCGTTGCAGATTTTGACAACGGCCGCAACTTCTTCGGTCGTTCTCGGTTCAACGACGACATCCGGGTATTCCTGACCGTAGATGCGCATTTCGTCATGGGCGAAATCTTCGTTGATGTCATCCCCTAAAATGACGTGGCCGTTGGCCGCTTCTTTAATCTGTTCGATAATTTCAGGGGTGACTGGATTGTACGTATAGCTCATTTAGCTTCCTCCTCTTACTCTCCACAAATACCGTTTTTATCAATCATAATAAATTCACATGGCCGGCACATTTAAATTGGTCTGACCACTTCCTTTATTATAATGTAAACCTGTTCTAAAATCAAGCCATTCCACACAGTAAATGCAATTATTTTTGTAAAGCTTACTCTTTTTGGTGAAATCGTTTGTGACAAGATTTTTCTATATTATATCCTCTTTTTTCCTTTTTGGCCAGAAAAATTTAGTGAATCGTGATAAAATAAGGGCGGAATGATTTACGATATTAAATTTGGAGGTCAACTATGTACAATATTCGCAAAATTGATGACGATTTAACCTTCGTCGGCGTCAACGACAGACGGTTAACGCTTTTTGAAAACGTCCATCCGCTGCCGGAAGGCGTGTCTTACAATTCCTACTTATTAAAAGATGAAAAGACAGTGCTCTTCGACACCGTAGACTGGTCCTGCGGGCGTCAGTTCTTCGAAAACGTCGAAGCAGCCCTCGACGGCCGTGATCTCGACTTCGTCGTCGTTCACCACGCCGAACCTGACCACGCCGCGACCCTCGACGAAATTCTGATGCGCTACCCCAACGCTCGGGTGCTGTGTTCCGCGAAGGCCAAAACCTTCCTCGAACAATTCGGCCACCACATCGCCGACCGCGTCGATACCGTCAAAAACGGCGACACCGTTTCCTTCGGTAAGCACGAGCTGACCTTTATCGGCGCGCCGATGGTGCACTGGCCGGAAGTCCTCGTCTCCTTTGACACGACAACGGGCACCCTGTTCTCCGCTGACGCCTTCGGCTCCTTCAAAACCCTCGACGGCGTCTTGTTCGAAGACGAAATCAACGGCGCTGAAGAAATCGCCTGGCTCAACGAAGCCCGCCGCTATTACACCAACATCGTCGGCAAATACGGCAAGAACGTCCAGATGCTGCTGAAAAAAGCCTCGGGCCTCGACATTAAAATGATCTGCCCGCTCCACGGCGTGATCTGGCGTCAGGACATCGACCGCTTCATTGAAAAATACGATTTGTGGAGCCGTTACGAACCGGAACACCTCGGCGTCGTCATCGCCTGCGGCTCTATGTACGGCAACACCGAACAGGCGGCGGACATCCTCGCTAACGCCCTCGTGCAGCGCGGCGTGAAGCGCGTCCGTTTCTTCGACGTCTCCAAGACCCACCCGTCCTACGTCATTGCCTCGATTTTCAGATATTCCCATCTGGTCATCGCCTCGCCGACTTACAACCTCGGCATTTACCCAACGGTTCACAATCTGATCGACGACATGAAAAACCTGCACATCCAGAACCGCACCATCTCGATCATTGAAAACGGCAGCTGGGCGCCAAAATCCGGCTCTCTGATCGCAAAGGAATTGGAAGGGCTCGACAATATCACCTATCTCGGCGACACTATCACCGTCAAATCCTCAGTGAACGACGAAACCCGCGAAAGCCTGATCGCCCTGGGCCAGGCCATCGCCGACGACATTTACGAAAAGAAAAACAAATAAGGAAACGCTCAATTTGGGGGCAGGCTGATCGATCGTCCGCCCCCATTTTTTAGCAAAAAAATGATCCCCGCATCAATTTGACTTGATGCGGGGATCATTGCATATGGGTGTAATATTAGGCAAACCCTATGGGTTTCGCTTTTAATGAATCACCAGTCCAATCATCGGGAAGAAGTAGCAGATAATTCCCGCGAGGACCACAAAGAGCAGGCAGTACTTCGCTACCTTTCTCAGCACGACACTTTCCGAGCCGGCCAAGGCGACAGCGGATGTCCCAATGGCGATGCCCTGCGGGCTGATCATCTTGCCGATGCCAGCGCCCAATTCGTTGGCCGCGCACAGCCATGCCGGGTTCGCACCGATAGCCTGTGCCGTCTGACGCTGCAGATCCCCGAACAGGACGGATGTCGATGTCCCAGAACCGGTAACAAAGGCACCGATGGTCCCGATCAACGGTGAGATCAGCGGGAAGGCTGTGCCAGTTGCAGCGACGAGAACGCTCGCGATTTCGCCGGTCATGCCGGAGTGAGTCATGATTTTAGCCAATGCCAAAACCGAGCAGATCGTCACAATGGTTTTCCAGTTGCCGGTCACGGTCTTGACGAAAACTCTGCCAAGTGTGCTGCCGCTGGCGCCCTGAGCTAAACCGCCGATAATGGCCGCGATGAAGATCAAGACACCCGGCGTGTTGATCCAAGTGAAGGTTAGCGGCGCTGCGCCTTTACCATTGTAGATCGTCACAGCCGAAGCAACCTTTGAAAGCGGATCGTGGATGAATGGTACCAAGCTTGAGGTCACAACCAAGATCACGAAAATAAGGATGAAGGGCAGCCACGCATTGACCGCTGACGCGACGGTGAGTTTTTCTTTGACACCTTCGGCGTCCTGCTGTTGAATCGTGCTGTATTCTTCCGGTACTTCGCGGTCACGCATTTTACGCGCCATCAAAATGGTCACAGCCATGCAGACGATGGAACCGACGATGTTCGGCAGTTCTGCGCCGACGAAACGGCCGACGATGAAGCACGGCAGTGTGAAGGCGAGGGATGAGACCAATGTGATGCCCCAGACGCCCTTCATGGCCTTTGCGCCTTTACCGAGAATCATAATCGCGATAATCGGTGAAATGAACATAATCAAGCATTCGATCAGCGCGACATTTGCGGAAAGTGCTGTGGCGTTTAAGCCCGTGACGGCGGCCATGGTCGTCGTCGGAACCCCAACGGAACCGAAGGCGGTCGGCGTCGAGTTGATGACTAGGCAGGCCACAACGGTCGGAATCGGATCAAAGCCGAGGCCGACGAGGATCGAAGCCGGAATCGCGACAGCCGTACCGAAGCCGGCCATCCCTTCCATGAAGTTGCCGAATCCCCAAGCGATGATCAAAAGCAGGACACGCTGGTCAGTCGAGACCGACGCGAGCATCGCCTTGATTTTGTCCATCGCGCCGGTTTCCAGCGTGATATTATAAGTAAACAGTGCCGCGATGATGACCAATATGATCGGCCACAACGCGTTGAGTGCCCCTTCCAGCGCCGCCGTTGCGACATTGGAGCCGGAGCTTCCGAATGAGACCATGGCAATCACCGCGCCGATGACCAGTGCGATGACACAGGCCCAATACCCTGGCATCTTCATCACCGCGAGGGCAATGATCAACCAGATGATCGGAATTAATGCCAGTAAAAATAAACCAAAATTCATGTTTTTCCCCCTTTTCTCGGCAGTTTAACGCCTGTAAACGAATACCGATACTTTAAGTATATAGTGGTCTGACCAATTTGTCAATCTTAAAATTACCTAAATTAGAAATTTTCTATCTTTTCAGAACAAAATATTCACTATCATGATTTACAATTTGATTTAAAATAAGGCTTAATGCATAATAAACGAAGCAACATGATTTTGAGAAAGGAGACACCCGTGAGCGCCAAAAACCAAAACGCATCCCGCGCTTTTCAAACCGTTATCCGCCGCATTCAGCACGACATCCAAAATAAAAAGCTGCGTCCAGGCGACCGGCTGGCCCCAGAACGCCAGCTCGCTGAAAGCCTCGGCGTCTCCCGGGCGACCATCCGCGAAGCGATCCGCGCCCTCGAAATGATCGGTCTCGTCGTCAGCCGGCAGGGTGAAGGCAATTTCATCAGTGACCGCATGGATTTGGCGCTGCTCCAGCCCATGACCATCTCCTTCTACCTCGGCGGCGGCTCCCTTTACGACATCCACCACTTCAGACAGAGCCTCGAAATCGAAGCGACTGGCCTCGCGGCCGCCGACCCCTCGCCTGATTTTATCGCGCATCTCACGAACCTTGCCGATCAGATGGACGCCGCGCCAGATATCGACACCTCGGCCGATCTCGACAACGACTTTCACCAGTCCATCGCCGCCGCCTCGGGCAACTGCCTGATCCGCGATTCGCTGACCGCTGCGACGACCCTGCTGGAAACCGTGCGTTACCAAGCCCGGGTCGCGATCATTACCCGGGAAAAGGACGAAGGCGACGCCCTCTGTTTCCAGCATCGGCGCATTGCCGACGCCATCGCCGCAAAGGACTCGCCCCTCGCGCGCAAGCGCATGCTCGAACACATGATTTACGTCGAGGATTTTCTCTCCGACATTTCGCCGGACAAGCTGCCTGATCTCGCCGAGCTCCCAGCCAAAAAGTAGGCTCGGGCGGCTCAGAGCTGGGCGGCGCGGCCTCTTTTGCTTCGGCGCTTTTCCTTATACGTTTTCACCCATGGCCATTGAATCTATGCTATAATTGATTTATCTGATTGAAGCTCGAATAAATCGATTGAGAGATAAAAGGAGGCCATTATGAAATGCAACCACTGCGGCGCCAATTTGGACCCGAACCTGCCCTATTGTCAGGTCTGCGGCGCGCCGAACCCGAATTACACCTCAGCGGATTACGACGACCTGCGCGCTGAAACCGACGACCTGACCGATTACAGCCAAGACCCTTACTACGATCAGCCGGTGAAGCGGGAAAAACAGCCCGGGGCCAGCAATACCCTGGTCATCATCGTCGCCATCGTCTGCGCGGCCGCGGTTGCCGTCACCGCACTATATTTCCTGATGTTCAGAAAGAGCAGCGCTCAAACCAGCGCGAGCTCCGGCTCGACCCAGTCCGAATCCTCTGACAGCGGCTCATCTTCCTCGAAAAATAAAAGCAGCAATTCTTCCTCGTCCTCATCTTCATCCAATTCGTCGTCCTCGTCGTCAAATTGGATAAACCGGACCTACATCCTGCCCGATTCGACGAGCGAATACCTGTCCTCGAGCGACATTTCCGGCTTTTCAGCCAAGGAATGCAACTACGCCCTCAACGAAATTTACGCCCGGGAAGGCCGCCGGTTCAAAGCCGCCGAGCTGCAGAACTATTTTGACAGCAAAAGCTGGTACAACGGGACGATCGATCCCGACGATTTCGACAACAACTACGAATTGTCGGACATCGAGCGCGCCAACGTCGAGCTGCTTAAAAATGCGATGGACGCCCGCGGCGGCTACACGCCGGAATAACGGGGGATCTGCTGTATGAAACACCAAAACATTCTGATCGTTGTGATGATCGCCATCATCGCCGTCTCGGCCGGCGCCGTCCTCTACGACGTCCACGCCCGAAATGCGTCCGCCTCCACGTCCACCTCGAAAAAGACGACGACAGCGTCCAAGACCAGCACCGCATCCCAATCAAAGACCGACACCTCTACTCAGACGAAGCCGGCGGCCAATCAAAAGACCGTCGTGCTCGATCCGGGCCACTCCTCCGTCATGCCCTCGGGCAGTGAACCGGTAGGCCCAGGCGCCAGCGAAACCAAGGCCAAGGATATGGTCGGCACCAAGGGCGTCGCCACCGGCGTGACCGAGTACGACTTCATGCTGAATCTCGCGAACAAGCTCAAGCCCGAACTCGAGAAACGGGGCTACAAGGTCGTGCTGACCCGTACCGACAGCAACTCTGCCCATTCCTGTGTCGAGCGCGCGCAGGTGGCCAACGACAACAACGCCGACGCCTTTATCCGGCTGCACGCCAACGCCGCCGAAAGCAGCACGCCCACCGGCGCGATGACCATTAACATCACGGCGCACAATCCCTACACCGCCGCCACCTACAGCCAGTCCCGTAGGCTATCGGACTGCCTGATCAAGGCTTACTGCACCGCCACCGGCGCCAAGAGCGAGGGCGTCGTCGAGCGCGACGACCTGACCGGCAACAACTGGGCGAAGGTACCGACGACCCTCATCGAGGTCGGCTACATGACCAACCCGACCGAGGACAAACTGATGCAGACCGACGCCTACCAGACCAAAATGGTGCAGGGCATCGCGAACGGCATCGACCAGTTTTTCGCGAACTGAAACGATCCATGCGCTGTCAGCCTTTGACTTTTGCATGGCTCCCATTGGACCAGAAAGGACTTAATTATGAGAATATTACTTTCCAACGATGACGGCTTCGACGCGCCGGGCATTCACGCCCTGGCCGCCGAGATGAAAAAGCTCGGCGAAATCGTCGTCGCCGCGCCGGCAGATCCCCAATCTGCCAAATCCCATTCCAAGGCGGTGCGCGGACAGCTGAAAGTCCACGCCGAACCCTTTGAGCCGGACGATCCGGCGCTTCAAAAGGGCTACCGCGTCTTCGGCACGCCCTACGACTCGGTTTCCGTCGCCCTCGAGGCGATCCTGACTGATCCCGACACCCGCCCCGACCTCGTCGTCACCGGCATCAACCACGGCTCCAACGTCGCCTACGACATCCTCCACTCGGGGACGATCGGCGCGTCGTCGGCCGCCTATTTTAACGGCGTCCCCGTGATCGCCATGTCGCTAAACGGCGGCAGCCGCTACGACTACACCTACTCGGCGAAATACGCCCTGAAGGCCGCCCGCTGGTTCGTCAATCAGCCGGACAACCGCGACTACATCCTCTCGATCAACACGCCCAACTGCCCCGACGCCGACATCAAGGGCACCATCGTCTCCCGAATGGGCCGGCGCCACAATTACGCCAATTCCTTCGCGAAGACTCAGGGCGAAGACGGCAGCACGATGTACTTCGACATGAAGGTCGCGCCGAACCACGGCAACAACGACGAGGATTTGAGCTACGACGACTACGCGGTCAACCACAACTACGTTGTCGTCACGCCGCTGGACATGGACGTGACCGATTACGCCCACATCGAACGGTTCATTGCAGTCGCCGACACTGACCTGAACCCGACGGTTTAAATCAACTCTTTCAGCAAAAAAATAACACCTGGTTCGTCAGAATCAGGTGTTTGTTGTATGGCCGGTTTCTTCTTTTTCTTCCGCGATCTGCTCCATCGTGCGCCACAGCTCCCAAAGCAGGGTGATGAGCTGGCCCGATTTCTCCGGTCCCATGCGTTTGGCCGCTTCGTTGAGGGGCGTATCGAGAAACAGCCGGTGCTTCAGTATCGCGTCTCTGGCGTGTGGCGTCATTTCGAGAAAAACGGTGCGGCGGTCCCTTTGGCTCGGCACGCGTCCCACGTAGTCTTTTTCCTCCAGCACCCGCACAATCTGCGACATGTTGGATTTGGTGCAGTGATTGGCTCGGCTGAGGGAGGATACCGTCGTTTTCCTGCCTTCCTCATCCGCCCGCAAAATCTGAAGAAAGGCGATGAACTCACCGTAGCGCAGCTCCATCAATTCCGCCTTTTCTCTCAAATACTGGGTGATGCTCCCTTTATTCAGCGTCAGTACCAGTTTGATAAATTCCGGTCCGAAGCCTTTCGTTTCGTCAACTGCGTCCATATTTCCCCCTGTTTTCAAGCATTACATATTTACAAGTCTGTTTAAATAATAAACCTTTTAACCCATTAAATCAAGTGTGGGACACATAAAAATAATTACAGGAAAATGTAACATTTTAACCTCTTTTTAATCCGCTTTTTATCATCTTTTCACCTTTATTATTGTTATAATAGAAAGACTAAGCAAAGTTAATCATTAAGAAGGAGGCAATTATGATCAAAAAATTGTCGGAGAGTATCCGCGAGTACAAACGCGAATCGATGCTCTCCCCGCTTTTTGTGACCCTCGAGGTCGTCATGGAAATCATCATTCCGTTGTTGATGGCGCGCCTGATCGACGAAGGGCTCAACCGCGGCGACATGCGCGCCACCTGGTTCTACGGGCTCATCATGCTCGCGGCCGCGTGCCTGTCCCTCAGCTTCGGTGCGCTGGCCGGGAAATTCTGTGCGACCGCCTCGACGGGCTTGGCGAAGAACCTGCGCCATGACATTTACGAAAAAATCCAGACTTTCTCGTTTAAAAACATCGACGACTTCTCCACCGGGAGTCTGGTCACCCGAATGACCACCGACATCACCAACGTTCAGATGGCCTACATGCTGCTGATCCGCATCGCCTTCCGGGCGCCGCTGATGCTCATTTTCGCACTGATTATGAGCCTGATGATCAACGCCCAGCTGGCGGTCTATTTTCTGATCGCGATTCCGATCATGGCGGTGGGCCTCGGGCTGATTATCAAATTCGCCCACCCGCTGTTCCGCAAGGTCTTTAAAATTTACGACAAGCTCAACACCGTCGTGCAGGAAAATCTGCGCGGCATCCGCGTCGTCAAATCCTACGTCCGCAAGGACCACGAAATCGACAAATTCCGCGGCATTTCCGGCGACGTCTACACCACCTTCAGCAAGGCTGAAAAGCTGATGGCCCTCAACAGCCCGCTGATGCAGGCGGTCATGTACGCGTGCATGATCATCATCGCCTGGCTCGGTGCGAAATTCATCGTGGCCGGCAGCCTGACCACCGGCGAGCTCACCAGTCTAATCACCTACGTCATGATGATTTTGATGAGCCTGATGATGCTGTCGATGATTTTCACGATGCTCACCATCGCTCAGGCGTCTGGCGAACGTATCGTCGAAGTGCTCAACACCGAAAGCTCGCTGACCAACGCGCCGGATCCGATCAAAAACGTCACAGACGGCTCGATTGTTTTCGACAACGTCAGTTTCTCCTACGCCGACGACCCGAACAAGCTCTCGCTGATGGACGTCAACCTCTCGATCAAATCCGGCGAAACCATCGGCATCATCGGCGGCACCGGCTCGGCGAAATCGTCGCTGGTGCAGCTGATCCCGCGCCTCTACGACGCGACCACCGGCACCGTCTACGTCGGCGGCGTCGACGTGAAAAAAATCGACATGGAAGTGCTGCGCGACCAGGTCAGTATGGTGCTGCAGAAGAATGTGCTCTTCGCCGGCACCATCGCCGACAACCTGCGCTGGGGCGACCCCGACGCTTCGGACGCCGAGCTGTGGCGCGCCTGTGAGGTCGCCTGCGCCGACGAATTTATCAAGGAAATGCCCGACGGGCTGAACACGATGATCGAGCAGGGCGGCTCCAACGTCTCCGGCGGCCAGAAGCAGCGGCTCTGTATCGCCCGCGCGGTGCTGGCCAAGCCGAAGATTCTGATTCTCGACGACTCCACCTCGGCCGTCGACACGAAGACCGACGCGAAGATCCGCCAGGGTCTGAAGGAAATCATCCCGGGGACGACGACGTTGATCATCGCCCAGCGGATTTCCTCAATCGAGGACGCAGACCGGATTATCGTCATGGACGGCGGACGCGTGGCCGACGTCGGCACCAGCGCCGAACTCATCGCGCGCAACGACATCTACCGCGAGGTCTACGACACCCAGATGCAAATGAAAGGAGGCCAAGTCAATGGCGAAGAAGCGTAAATTCAAGGACGGTCACTTCGTTGACGAACAAGGCAACCGCATGGATCACCCGATCCCGAAGGCGGCGCCCTCCCGCGCGGACGCCATCGACGGCGCCACCATCAGACGGCTTTTGGCCTACATCGGCCGCAATTACCGCTTCCGGTTCACCGCGGTGGTCATCTTCATCATCGTCTCGTCCATCGTCGGTGCCTTATCGTCGCTGTTCATCGGCAACGTCGTCGACGACTTCATCACCCCGATGCTGAAGCAGTCCCACCCGAACTTCGCACCGCTGCTCCACACGGTCATCGTGATGGGCGTCGTGTTCGCGGTCGGGGCGGTGTGCAACCTGCTCTACAACCGGATCATGGTCACCATTTCCCAAGGCATCCAGAAGGATATCCGCGACGAAATGTTCACGAAGATGCAGGATCTGCCGATTAAATACTTCGACACCCACGCCTACGGCGACATCATGTCCCGGTTCACCAACGACACCGACACCCTGCGTCAGATGCTGTCCATCGCGATTCCGATGTCCTTCTCGGCGCTGATCTCCATCGTCGCCGTCTTCATCTCGATGCTCGTCACCTCGCTGCCGCTGACCCTTTTGGCCGTGGTCTGCGTCGCGCTGATGATTTTCACCTCCGGCAAAATCAC
>DGWE01000015.1 GCA_002396065.1 Eubacteriaceae bacterium UBA4266 | reverse complement strand
CAAGTAAAATTTACTCGAACAGCTTTCGCTGTTTTAAGTTCTGTCTGGTTGCTTTGTTTATCCACAGTCTGCTCTGTGCTTTCGATTTAAAAGCAGTTCTCACTGCTCCGGAATCTAAAGGTTTTTTGGTTTGTGTTTTCCAGGTTTTATGGTACTATTCTCTTTTCTATGACCTGCCGCCGCTTCAAGCGACAACTTCTTTATTTTACCAGCTCATCTTGATCTTGTCAAGAACTTTTTTAAAGTTTTTTAAAAAACTTTCACAACCGAGCTGATAATTACTCTCTCTCGATGAGAGCGTAATTAATTATACGCGGACTTTACATTCTTGTCAAGAACTTTTTCAAATTTTTTTGATTTTTTTACAAAAAAACAGAACAATGCCTTTACACTGTTCTGCCGAATCGAATTTCGCCACAAGAGCTGATGCGTCAACTGATTCATTTTTTACGTATATAATAGAAAACTTTTTCTCATGCTTAAGCTTTTACATTCTGCTGCCGCTTAATGGCAGAGATGGAGGTGTCCACGTGATGCGGGACCGGCGTCCAATTGACCTGTTTAAACAAAGCGGCGATGGCGATGGGCCCGTAGGTAAACATAAAGATCGAGAAGGTCAGACAGCACCAGATCTTTTTTCTAATGGGCATATAGATTTGTTTGTGTTCTGAAATCATCGTGTAGACGCCAAGCGCATAGATGACAATCGTGGACTTAAAGGCAAACAGGCCAATGGACGTGAGGGCTTCTGAGATATTCCCGGCTGCCGCGATGTTAAGCGCCATCATCCCCACCCCCATGGCCATCGCCGCGAGCATCACAAAGAAGGCCGGCAGGTAGCTCATCAGCATGTCGAAGGCGGCAAATCCACCTGACTTGCCAAGACGGCCAATGAGTGGTTCCCCGTAAATTTTGAAGACCTGAAAATAGCCCTTGATCCAGCGCAGCCGCTGGTGAACCGAATCCATGAAATGGGTGGGCTGTTCGTCGTAAAACACGGCCCGTTCGGCGTACCCGATTTTTTCACCTCTCACGATACATTCCGCGGTGAGCTGAATATCCTCGGTTAAAAGGAAAAAATGCCAGCCACCCAGGCGTTCGAGCAGGTCCTGGCTGATCAAGTAGCCGGTTCCAGAGACCATGCAGCTGGTCCGGGAGTGCATCCGGCCGCGGTTGAGCAGCTGGGATTCGTGGAGAAACCACAGGGCGTACCCCGACGAAATCCAGTTATCTCCGAAATTTTTCGAATTGCGATAGCCGGTCACAATGGGGTAGCCCGCGTTGTGCACCTTGTGCATTTCCAGTACAAAGTTTTCGTCCAAAAGATTGTCCGCATCGAAAATAAAATAACCGTCGTAGCTTCTGTGATCGCTTTCCAATTGTCTAAACAGCCACCCCAGGGCGTAGCCCTTGCCGACCAGCTGCCTATTGGAGCGTTCGTACACGACGGCCCCTGCTTCTCTCGCAATGTCCGCCGTGTCGTCGGTGCAGTTGTCGGCCACCACGATGACGTCCAGATGGGAGGCGGGATAGCTTTGATGCTTCACGCTTTGGATCAGCGCCGCAATGACAGCCGCTTCGTTTCGCGCGGCAATGAGCACAGCGTAATCCCTAAGGGGTCCAGCGTCGTGGACTTTCCTGCTTTTCCAATGGGACGCGATGAAATACCGGAGCTGATAAGCGTAGCAAATTAAAACCGCAATGGCGAGACTCCGCCGCGCAATGTGTCCAAATAGCGTCAACATCTTTGAATTGTTCTCCTCTTTATTGATCCCTTAAAAGATCATTGATTAAAAAACAGTATAGACAACGCCTTTAAATAAATCGTAATCAAAATATAAACATTGTATAAATTTCTCGGGTATGTAAAATGAAATTTGCTTATTCGCTCAGAAAATCATATAATAATGGTAAACATTCTAACACTTGCGAAGTGATCGCAGAGAAAGGTGATCAGATGAAAATATCAACAAAGGGACGGTACGCCCTGCGCATGCTGACCGACCTCGCGGAACACAGCGGCGAGGGCTACATCGCGCTGAAGGACATCGCCGCCCGTCAAAACATTTCGAAAAAATACCTTGAACAAATTGTCATCCTGCTCCACGGTTCGGGCCTGCTGAAGGCCAGCCGCGGTCCCAACGGCGGCTACCAGCTGGCCAAGGCCCCAAGCGAATGCACCGTCGCGGATATTTTAAAGCAGACCGAGGGCTCCCTCGCGCCCATTGCCTGCCTCGAATACGACCCGCCTGGATGCGAACGCGCCGCCGAATGCCAAACCCTGCCAGTCTGGAAGGGCCTCTACAAACAAATCACCGATTACCTCGAGGGCATCACCCTTCAGGATATTCTGGACCACACGGCCCAGAACGCGCCACTGAATTTCGTCATCTGATTGTTTTGTCCGCGCCAACAAAAAAAGATCCGTTGATCGTCGTCAACGGGTCTTATTTTTTTGCCGATGCTGCGCCGCGATCTGAGACTTTTTCCGAGTCTCGAAGGTGCGCTCGCGCTCCTCCATTTGGCGCTTCTGCCGCTGCTCCCGTTCGTCGCGGGCGCGCTGGGCGCGGATCCTTTCGGCGCGTTTGGCCATATCGCGATACACCCGCTGCTGCCGGGTCATATTTTTGCTGGCCTGTTCTTCTCCAAATGCGGCGTTTTGACTTTTTTCTTCTGCTGCGTCCGACGCTTCGGCGGCGTCCTGTGCGGGCTGCGGCGCTTGAGGGGCCGCAGGGTCAGGCTTTTGAGCCGCTTGACGCTGCTTTTGAATTCGGTTTAAACTTTGAAAATGCTTGAGGTTGAGTTTGGTCATAGACCATCTGTCCTTTCTGGCTTTTAATGCATTTAATTTTACCAAAACTTTCTTTAAAAAAATAAAAGCAAAATTTGTTAGTTTTTTTAATTTTCTGCTCATACTTCTTGACAAATCGATGGGATGCTTGTATTATTGATATATGAACATATATTCATATATTATTACGTTGTAGTTTATTTTAAGGAGAACCATTATGGCCTTTAAAGAAAATTCACCAGCTGAACATGGCGCATCCTGCTGCCACGATCACCATGCACATCATCACGATCATGACCACTGCGGCCACGAACACGATCACCACGATGAACACTGTTGCTGCGATCACGATCATCACCACGATCACGAAGCGGCTGAGCTGAATCCTTCCGACTTAACAGCTCACCACATCACCTGCTCGAAATGCAGTCAGCCGATGGACCGCTGCACCTGCCCGCCTCAGGAGGCGACGACCAAGCTCTACAGCATTCAGGGGCTCGACTGCGCGGACTGCGCGGCCAAGGTCGAACGCGGCGTGCGCCAGATCGAAGGGCTCGAAGCCGTGTCGATCTCTTTCACCGCTGGCGTCGTCCAGGTCAGAGCGAAGGACCCGGACCGTTTCCTCGGCATCCTCAACACGGTGGCCGACCGTCTCGAACCCGGCTGCACCATCGCCGAACGCCACGCCCATCACGCACAGGAAGAAGAAACGGAAGCCGTCGGGCTTTCCGAATGGTTCTTCGGCGAAGGCTATTCGAAAATTCAGTTGATCCTCGGCGCGATTCTCTTCGCCTGCGGCGAGGTGTTCGAGCACACGGGCTTTTCCTCCTCGCTCTGGATCGGCTTTTACCTCGGCGCCTACGCCGTGATCGGCCTGCCGATTGTCGCCGTCGCCATCCGGATGCTCATCAAGGGGCAGTTCTTCGACGAACACTTCCTGATGGCGGTCGCGACCCTCGGGGCCTTTGCCATCCGCCAATGGCCTGAGGCCGTCGGGGTCATGCTGTTCTACCGCATCGGAGAGTTTTTCGAAGACAAGGCCACGGAACGCAGCCGCTCCCAAATCATGGAAGCTGCGGACCTAAGACCTGAAGTGGTGCATCTGGTCACAGAAGGCGGCAAGACCGAAGTCATCCCCTCTGAAGACGCCAAGGTCGGCGATCTGGTCCTCGTCCACGCCGGAGACCGCATCCCGCTGGACGGCACCGTCGTCGAAGGCCATTCCCAAATTGACACTTCGCCGGTTACCGGCGAACCGGTGCCGGTTGCCGTCAAGGCCGGGGACGAAGTCGTCTCGGGCTGTGTCAACACCGCCGGCACGCTGACCCTGCGGGTCGACAAGCCTTTGAGCGATTCGATGGTCACCCGGATTCTCGACGCCGTCGAAAACGCGGCGGCCTCCAAACCGAAGATGGACCGGTTCATCAGCCGCTTCTCGAAATACTACACGCCTTTCGTCGTGTTCGTCGCCATCGGCACCGCTGTGCTGCCGCCGTTACTCGGCGGGGCGAGCTGGAGCAAATGGATTTACACCGCGCTGTCCTTCCTCGTCATCTCCTGCCCCTGCGCGCTGGTGCTCTCGGTGCCCCTCGCCTATTTCTCCGGCATCGGCGCCGGGTCGAAGCTCGGCATCCTTTTTAAGGGCGGGCTCGCGCTGGAATCTATGGACACAGTGAAAAACGTCGTCTTCGACAAAACCGGCACGATCACCGAAGGCAATTTCGTAGTGCAGTCCGTCACGCCGGCAAACGGCATGAGCGAAAGTGAACTCCTCGCGCTGACCGCCGCGGCTGAAGCCCACTCCAACCACCCGATCGGCATGAGCATCGTCCAGCGCGCGAAGCACGACGATCTGGACATCGCCTCGGCCGCCGGCGTCGTCGAAACGGCAGGGCAGGGCCTCACCGCCGACATCGACGGGCAGACCGTCCTCGTCGGCAACGCAAAGCTGATGGCCGCAAACGGCATTCCAAATGTGCCGGCGGACACCGCCTACGGCACCCCGGTTTACGTCGCGGTGGACGGCACCTTTGCCGGCACGCTCGTCATCGCCGACACCATCAAGCGCGAAGCGGCCGACGCCATCGGCCGAATCAAGCAGGCCGGCCTCACCACCGTGATGCTCACCGGCGACACGGAAGCCAACGCCAAGGCCGTGGCTGAAAAGACCGGCATCGACACCGTGTACGCCAAGCTGCTGCCGGAAGACAAGCTCGCAGCCCTCAAACAGATCCGCGAACAAAAGGGCAGCGCGATGTTCGTCGGCGACGGTATCAACGACGCGCCGGTACTCGCCGGGGCTGACGTCGGTGCGGCCATGGGCAGCGGCGCGGACGCCGCCATCGAAGCGGCCGACGTCGTCTTTATGAATTCGGACCTCGACGCGATCCCGACCGCTCTCGACATCGCCGCCCAGACCAAACGGGTCTCTTGGGCCAACATCATTTTCGCGCTGTCAGTCAAGGCCGCCGTCATGATCCTCGGGCTCCTCGGCTTCGCCAATATGTGGTTCGCGGTTTTCGCCGACACCGGCGTCGCCATGCTCTGCGTGCTCAACTCGATTCGGATTCTCTACAAAAAGCGCCGCCTCGAAACGAAGACGCAGGCCAGTCCTGCTTAATTCCCCTCTCAGCGTATCAAAAAAACCAGACAAGTTTCGATTTGTCTGGTCTTTATTTTTTTACTTGAGTAACCCCTCCCGATTGAGGAAATCCCGTGCTACCTCGGCAGGGTCTCTTCCCTTGACGTCCACCTCGTAATTCATCTGGCGCATCCGCTTTTCGGTGAGGTGAGGCGCCAGCGCGTTAATCGCCTTTTTGAGTTCCGGATATTTCTGAAGGGTTGTCGTCTTCACGCAGGGCACCGCGTAATAGGGCGGGAAGACGTGGTCCGTGTCCTTCATCACCGTCAAATGGTATTTCTTCAGCATCCCGTCAGTGGCAAAGGCGTCGGTCACGTCGATCTCGTGGTTTTGAATCGCCGTGTACCGCGGCGAGCTGTCGATGCCGGACTGCTTAGCGAAATGAATCCCCGGATACTGCCGCTCGAGGGCCTTTAGGCAATCGTTGCGGTTTAAAAATTCCAGTGTCGTGCCGAGGCGCAGCTGCCCAGATTTGGCCGCCACGTCCCCAATGGTGTGCAGGTTGTATTTCTGAGCCGTCTCCGGCAGCACCGACAGGGTGTAGGTGTTGTTGAACGCGCATTGGTGCATCAGCGTAATGCCCTGGGGCTTCAGATTCTTTTTACAGATCTGGTAGACCCGATCCATATCGGTCTCGCCGCTTTTCTTTAAAATGTCGCCGTACAGCGTCCCGGTATAATCGACGTACATGTCGATCTTTCCGCTTTTCAGCGCTTCGTAGCAGACCTGGGTGCCGCCGAGGTTTTCCTTGGGCACGCATTTCAGATTTGTATGTGCCTCAATATAATCCGAATAAATATGACAGAGCACCAGCTGCTCCGTGTAATCCTTGCTGCCGATCACGATTTGGCCCTTCGACGCTGCCCGCGAGCTCACCGCGCTGCCGACGATCGCCGTGCCGATTAAACAGGCCGCGGTGATTAAAATGATTTTCTGATGTTTCCGCTTCCGGCGCAGTACTTTCCGGTCCGTGCCGAAATCCTTCTGGAGGCTGATGGGCGTCACGAGCTTTTCCACCAGCCCCATCAGCCAGTCGACGACCAGCGCCAGGATACAGGCCGGAATCGCCCCGGCGAGAATTTGATAATTATTGACCGTTCGGATCCCGGAAAAGATCATGTAGCCGAGACCGCTCGCCCCGATGAAGGCGCCCATCGTCATCAGGCCGACGGCGGTGACCGCGGAAATCCGCACCCCGGCCATGATCACCGGCAGGGCCAGCGGCAGCTGCACCTTTCTTAAAATCTGGCCCCGGCTCATCCCGATACCCCTCGCTGACTCGATGGTCTGCGGATCGATGTCCGCGATGCCGATGTAGGTGTTCTTGATAATCGGCAGCAGCGAATAAATAATGACCATCACGATCGCCGGCTTCTGGCCGATGCCCAAAAGGGGAATCATCAGCCCAAGGAGGGCCATGCTCGGGATCGCCTGCACCACGTTCGCCGCGCCGATAATGGGCTTGTCCAGCTTTTTGACGTAGCTGATCAGAATGCCCAGGGGCACGCCGATTAAAATCGCGATGCCGACGGCGATGGCGGTCATCTCGATGTGCTCGACCGTCAGCTTCCAAATTTCCGCGCCGTGATGGACCATGTAAAACCACAATTTAATCATCGCCCATCACCTTCTTCGGCTTCCGCGTCAGCGAGCCAGGGCCGAATAAACTTCGACACGATATTGTTGTTGGTGACGAGGCCGACGAGCCGGTTATCCCCGTCCACGACCGGGATGTCGTTGATCCGCCCGACGTCCTCCGCCGGAATCGCCTTGACCATGTCGATCAGCTGATCCTCGGGGTGTACGCTGAAGCGCACTGGCCGCATTACCGCGTCTGCCTGCGCGTCCGGCCTTGGCCGCTTGCTGAACACGCTTTTGTCGACGACACCGATCAAACGCCCGGCCTTGTCCACCACCATCAGCGAGCTGACCCGGTAGGTCTGAATGCGGATGATACATCCCTCTACCGTCAAATCGCCCCGGCATTTAACCGGGTGATCGATCATGATGTCCTGGGCGCGGATGAATTCCGGCGCACTCCAGATCCGCCCGCTGCCGACGAAGTCTGAGACGAAATCGTTGGCCGGATGGCGCAGGATGTTCTCCGACGTGTCCAGCTGGACGATCTCGCCGTCCTTCATCAGGCAGATGCGGTCCGCGATTTTGATCGCCTCGTCCATGTCATGGGTCACAAAGATCATCGTCTTGTTCAGCTTTTCGTGGAGGCTGACCACCTCATCCTGAAGGGCCATCCGCGTCGGCGGGTCGAGGGCCGAAAAGGGCTCGTCGAACAGCACGTACTCGGGGTCGGTCGCCAGCGCCCGGGCCACCCCGACGCGCTGCTGCTGGCCGCCGGACAGCTCCGCCGGGTAGCGGTCCAAATATTCCTCGGGGTCCAGGCCGATCATGGCCATCAGCTCCCGTGTCCGCGCCGTCATTTCGTCCTTCGGCCGCTTTTCCAGCTTTTCGATGATTTCGATGTTCTGCCGCACCGTCATATGGGGAAACAGCCCGCCCTGCTGAATCACGTAGCCCATGTTGCGCCTGAGCTTCACCGGGTCCAAGGCGGCGATGTCCTCGCCGTCGACGTAAATGTGACCGCCGGATAGGGGCAGCAGCCGGTTCATCATCTTTAACGTGGTGGTTTTGCCGCATCCGCTCGGGCCGATCAACACCAACAGCTCTCCGTCGTGCACCTCTAAGGACAAGTCCTGAATAACTACTTTGTCTTTAAACCGTTTTTGAACGTGTTCCAATCGAAGCAACGCTCTCTCATTCCCTTCTATAGTTTATTTTTGCTAATAGATAAGTAAAATACACTTTATAATATTAACACAACTAAACTATTAATTCAAATGCCTTAACTTAAACAGGCAAAAGCCCCTCGACCGAAAGGATCGAGGGGCTTAGCCTTTTATTTTTTTATGAAGAGAAAAATTGAGCTTACATTACAGGTGTACAGACGTGTTTAAATGTCGAGAATTTCTGCGAAGTTGTCCTTCAGCTGCGGGTACAGCTTGTCGAAGGCGGCGTAGGTCTTGTCGTAGACTTCGCGGGTTGCCGGATCCGGTGTGAAGGATTCGTCGCGCATCTTGATGATCTTGTCGCAGGCTTCTTCGACAGAGTCGTACATGCCGGCGCCGACCATCGCCAAAATCGCGCCGCCAAGGGCCGTCGAGTTGGCTGAGTTCATATCCGGCAGCACCACCGGCAGGTTATAGATATCGGCGCAGAGCTGACGCCAGAACGGGCTCTTGGAGCCGCCGCCGCAGAGGCGCATCACATCCGGATGAACGCCCGATTCGCGAATGGCTTCGAGCACGTCGCGCATCGCGTAGGTGATCCCTTCCATGACGGCGCGGGTCACGTCGCAGATGGTGTGGGTCGCGGACAAGCCGACAAATCCGGCACGGCATTTCAAATCGAAGTGAGGTGACTGTTCACCGGTCAGATAAGGCATGTAGATCAGATTGTTGGCGCCCGGCGCGGATTTAAGGGCGTCCTTGTTGATCTGTTCGTATTCCTTGTCGGACGGATAGAAGGTATTGCGGTACCATTTCAGGGAGTTGCCCGCCGAGTTGACCGAGCCCATGAAATGCCAGGCGCCCGGCACCGCCATACAGAAGGTGTACACTCTGGCCTTTTCGTCCATCATCGGTTCGTCGCAGTAGGCGAAGACCGTCCCCGAGGTGCCGATGGTCGTCATCGCGCGGCCCTGGGCGACAACCCCTGTGCCGACCGCGCCGGCTGCGTTATCCCCAGCCCCGCCGACGACAATGGTCTTTTCCGGAAGGCCGAGGAGTCCGGCGACGTCCTTGGTCAGCTGACCGGTCACGTCGGTGGATTCGTACATCTTGCCCAGCTGAGATTCCTTGATTTCCATCGCGGCGAGGAGTTCAGGCGACCAGCAGCGGTTGCGCACGTCCAGCAGCTGCATCGCGGAGGCGTCGGACACTTCTGTCGCGTATTCGCCGGTCAGGCGGTAGCGCAGGTAATCCTTCGGCAGCAGAATGTGCGCCGTCTTGGCCCAGATTTCCGGTTCGTTTTCTTTGACCCACTGGATCTTCGCCGCGGTCAGGCCCGGGCGCACCGGGTTGCAGTTGATGCGCATCATCGTGTCGTCGCCGATGAGCTTTCTAACCGATTCCGCCGCTTCCGACGTTCTCGCGTCGTTCCAGAGAATGGCCCGGCGCAGCGGCTGGCCCTTGCTGTCCAGAAGGACCGCGCCCATCATCTGCCCGGCGATGCCGATGGCGGCGACGTCTTCGCCGGCCACCCCCGAAATGTCGAGGCAGTAGCGGATCGTCGTGACCCCCGCTTCGTACCAGTCGTCCGGATCCTGCTCGGACCAGCCGTTGTGCGGCTGATAGACGGGATATTCCACGCTGCGTTGTGCCACTTCTTTGCCATTTTGGTCAAACAGCACCGTTTTGATGCTACTTGTGCCCAAATCCAGTCCCAATACGTATTTCATCTGTGTATCTCCTTATTCGTTTTGGGAGGATTGTGCCTGTCTGGATAAACGGCTCCCCCTTCCGTTTACCCGGCCTATTCAATTTTGATTGATTTTTCCGTTTAAATTATTTGAGCGCGTCCCGCGTGATGGTCTGGAAATCCTTCCACGGGATGTCGACCTTCGCGCCGTGGTTCAGGCATTGATCCACGTGCATCAGAAGCGGGAAATCCGATTCCTTGACCTTGCCGGCCTTGGCCATCGCCTTGACCGCACGGGCTGTTCTCGTCGCGATGACCACCGCTTCGAGGGTCTGACCCGCCAGTTTTTCTTCGATTTCCGGCATCGAGTAGCCTTCGCCGAGGTACTGTCCGACTTTGCGGCTGCGCCCGCCGGCCACGGTGACGTCTAAGTCGCCGGCCGCGTACATGATCATTTTCTGATTGCCGCCGACGATGTCCAGCAGCTGGTACATTTCCCAGACGGACTGCTGGAACAATGCGGACTTCGAGTTGACGTGGGCGATGCCGTCGTCGCCGAGGCGGTTCTTCAGCCCGATGGCCATCGCGGTGCCGAGGGCGTAGCCGTTCTTCAACGCGACCGCCGCTTCGAGGCCGACGACGTCGTCCGTCAGCGCGATGTGGTAATAATCCGTTTCAAAGTGGCTGCGGATCCATTCCAATTTTTCGAGATCCTTCCCGCAGTAAGCGACAAAGGAGTGATCGTGATCGGACAAATCGCGGGCGGTACACGGGCCGCCGATCGCGAAGAGTTCCACGTTGACCCCTTCCGGCATGTGTTCCTGCCAGTATTCCGGGAAGACCTGGAGCGTGCCGTCCGGCAGATCGATCATCCCTTTGGTGACGGAAATCACCGGCACTCCTTCCGGAATCAATTTGAACATGTTGTTCAAGAACCAATCGACGCCGAAGCTCGACACCCCGCAGACAACCAATTCCGCACCGTCCAGCGCTTCTTCAACCTGATCGACGGTGTAATATTTGATCCCTTCGTGCAGGGTCCGGTCCAGATTGATGTGATAGTTGTCTTCGCGCAGTCTGGCGATTACATCGCCGTCCAACGGTGTCCCGACCAAGCGGACTTCATTCCCATTTTCAAACAGCGGAAACGTCAGCGCGGAAGCCATCTGGCCAGCGCCGATTAGTGTCACAATACCCATATCTTTCTCCTTTATAATTTTTGTGATTTAATTTGAATAAACCCATTGTAAACGGTTTTTGGGAAATTGTCAATAACATTTGGGAATTTTTGCACATTTTAACCTTCATTAAAGTTTTTATCGATTTGGCCGCATTTTCGGCTATAATGAAAACAAACAGACAACGCGTAAAATCAAGAAAAAGGAGAAAAGAAATGGAAAAAGACGCCTACCGCATCAACCAAATCATCCGCATTTCCAAACTCTATTACGAATGCAATATGGGACAGGTTCAAATCGCAGAAAAAGAGGGCGTCAGCAAATCGACGGTCAGCCGGCTGCTCAAAATGGGAAAGGATCTGGGCCTCATCGAGGTCCGCATCAAAGAGCCGGCCCTGATGTACACTGACCTGGAAAACGAGCTGACCTCGCGCTTTCCGGTGAAGCGCGTGACCATCGTGCCGGTGATGGTCGACAACCCGCAGATCACCCTCAACGACGTCTGTTCCGCGCTGATCGCCGACCTGCCCCGGTACATCGGCGACCACACCACGCTGGGCATCGCCTGGGGCACCACGCTGGAATCCCTGTCCCGCATGCTGCCGAAGCTCCACCGCCGGGGCGTTTCGGTGCTGCAGCTGACCGGTGGCTACTCCCGCCTGGCCCACGAAACCAGCGCCCTGTCCATCCTTCAGAAATTCGCGGCCAGCGTCGACGGCGACGCCTACGTGATCCCGGCCCCAGCCATCGTCGACACCGCCGACATCGCCCAGGCGATCAAAAAGGATTCTCAGATTCAAAACATCATGCAGATGGCCCAGAGCTGCCAGACCGCGATTTACTCCGCCGGCGCCTTCGGCCGGCCCTCCGTCATCTTTGAAATGGGCATCATCGACGACGTGCAGTACGCCAAAATGGCCGCCGATGGCTGTATCGGCGACTGCTGCGGCCATTTCCTAAACGCCGACGGCGGCCTGTTCGACGAGGACCTCGACCGCCGCGTCGTCGGCGTCGCCCTCGACACCATCCGCCAAATCCCCAACCGGCTGCTCATCGCCAGCGACCCCCGAAAGGGCAAGGTGCTGCGCGCGGCCTTAAAGGGCGGCCTGGCCAGCCATTTGTACGCCGACGTCAAAACCGCAGAAGCGATCCTGAAATAGGACCGCTTTTTTATTTCTGCCCGGAAGCCAGCCGCATGACCTCCGCTGCCGCCGGCTGGTCGATGTACAGCTTATCGACCATACCGCCCCTGAGGGCCGCCAGAATCGCCGGGGCCTTGTCGACGCCCACCGCAGCCACCATTTTGTTCGGCACCGCCTTGATTTTCGACAGCGGCGTCGCGACGACCCGGGCGTCCAGAAGGGGATCAGCGATGCGCCCCTGGGCGTCGACGAAATGGGAACAGACGTCGCCGACCGATTTCTTTTCGATGGCCTGATAGGCTTCGTCCGAAAAATACCCCATTTGATACAGCGCGGTGCCGTGGCCGATGGTCCCTACCGAATAGATCGCCGTCCGGCAGTGCTCGGCCATTTGGATAATCCGGCTGACCGACGAATCCCGCTCGATGCTCACCGCGATGTCCGGCGTATCTACGAGAGCCGGCGCCGGCAGCAGGTAGCCTTCACCCTCGAAGCAGTTCACCAGGGCCCGGACGATTTGGTCCGCCCCGGCGTCGTACAGCGCCTTCGAGAGCCCGCCGTTGAGCTGAATGATTTTGACGCCTTTTTTGCCGATGCGCTTGGGCAGCACGCTCGCCAGCACCGACATCGTGTGCCCCCAGGCGACGCCAACGATGTCCCCGTCCTGGACGTCGCGGCTCAAATCGTCGGCCAGCGCCGCGCACACGTCCTTCCGCAGCACATCCCGGTTGCCCACCACATCGGGCAGAATGGTCACCCGGCTCAGCCCGAAGGCCTTCGCCATCGCGTTTTCCAGCTCGACAAAGGCGTGCTTCGGCTCGACGATCGAGATTTTCACCATGCCCATCTCCTGAGCCTGGGCGATGAGCCGGCTCACCGTCGATTTCGACAAATGCTCCTGACGGGCGATGTCGATTTGGCTCATGCCCAGTTCGTAACGCAGCTTTGCCACCCGGAGAATCAAATTGATTTTATAGGGATCCTTGTCTTTCATTTTGCGTCCTCTTTTTCGGCTTTTTGCTTTCATTTTAGCACAAATCCGCTCATCAAGTTTCACCGTTTTGGGATTTCTCCCAATATAAGAAATTTATCCAAAATCTATTGACGCGCCGATTTGATGCCGATATAATAAAGCCACAGTTAACAAAGACACGACCACAAACGACACGGTTTCGGAAAATCTTTTAAAACAATCATAAAGTAATTTGGAGGTAATTTTATGGCAACTTTAACCTTTATCGGCGCTGGACAGATGGCTTCTGCACTGACATTCCCGACCTTTGAAAACGGACACGAAGTCCGCCTCGTCGGCACCCCCCTCGACCGCGACGTCATCGACGGTCTCCGCGAAAACAATTATCACATCAACCTGAAACGCACCCTTCACGACGGGATCAAATACTATCAGGTCGAAGAAATGGAAGAAGCGATCAAAGGCGCTGACGTCATCCTCGGCGGCGTTTCCAGCTTTGGCGTCGATTGGTTCGCTGAAGAAGTCCTGCCAAAACTGAACAAGGACGTGCCGGTCATCACCGTCACCAAGGGCATGATCGACCGCGAAGACGGCTCGATGATGACTTACCCGGATTTCTGGAAATCCACGGAAGCCGGCAAAGACCTGAACTTAAACGCCATCGGCGGCCCGTGCACGAGCTACGAACTGGCCGACAAAGACGACTCGGCGGTGGCCTTCTGCGGCACCGACATCGACACGCTGCGCTACCTCAAATCCCTGTTTGAAACGGACTACTATCACGTCAGCCTGTCCACCGACGTGACTGGCGTCGAATGCGCGGTCGCGCTGAAAAACGCTTACGCCCTCGGCGTCTCCCTGGCCGTCGGCCTCGCTGAAAAGCGCGAAGGCATCGGCGCCATCCACTACAATTCCCAGGCGGCGCTGTTCGGACAGAGCGTCCGCGAAATGCGCAAGCTCCTCGCGCTGGCCGGCGGACAGGACGACAACATCGTCTACGGGGCCGGCGACCTCTACGTCACCATTTACGGCGGCCGCACCCGCAAAATCGGCACCCTGCTCGGCCGCGGCATGAGCTTTGACGACGCGATGCAGGAACTGGCTGGGGTCACCCTCGAATCCATCGTCATCGCGACGAGAACCGCCCGCGCGGTCAAGGCCCTCGCGAAAAACGGCAAGGCCGACACCAAGGACTTCCCGCTGTTGATGCACGTTGACGAAATCATCAACCAGGGCAAACCGGTCAACATTCCTTGGACCGCTTTCGAAACCGAAACGATTCTCTAAATCCGCTCCAACCAAAAACAGCAGATGGCAAATACCATCTGCTGTTTTTTTAAGCCCGGCCGCCGTCTATTTTCGCCCGCATCCGTTCGAAAGTGCGGCTCACCGCCGGAATACACAGGACGATCACCGTCATCACCCCTTCGGCCGCGATGTAGGTGAGATTGTACCACAAAGACCAGGTCCAGGCGTTGAAATTCTTCGGCACGTAAGCCCTGAAGAAAATCACCCCTGAGGCCACAGCGCAAACGTAGCGTCCGAAGATCCCGAGAAGGTAGCCCTTGAGCAGACCTTTTTTCTGATTCCGAAACACCCCGCCGATGCCCAGAGCCCCGAAGGCCAAAATATAGTCGATGAGCAGCTGGGCCGGATGAATGACGTAGGGGTCAAACATCAGGTTCATGAGGCCGAGACAGATGCCAGCCAACACCCCCCGCTTCACACCGAAGAGGTATGCGCACAACGCGATGGGCAGCATGGAAAAAGCCGTGACCGACCCGCCCTGGGGCAGTTTGAAGAGCCGAATCTGGGCCAGCACGAAAGACAGCGCAATGCACAGCGCCGAAACCACTAGAGCTCGGGTGTCAAAGCGCTGAGCCTTGGGCGATTGCGTCTGATTCGTGCGCTTTTTCTCGGCGAAGGCCGCCACGATGAGCAGCGCCGCCGCCACCGCCACGGTCAGCCCTTTTCCGCCGGCGGATTCAAAAAAATGTTGTAAAGACATAAAAAAACCTCCTTGTTTTTCAGGAGGCGCTTCAGTGATACCACTCCCTGCGCCGGCATTGTCCGGATCAGGTTATGAGGGTCAGGCATCGGCCTTTCTCAGCAAAAGCTCCCCTGTGTTTATCTCTAGCTTAACGACAAATTCATTCTTTGTCAAATTTTCTAATTTGATTTTACTTTTGATAGCAGTTTTTTTCGATCCAACCCGCAAGATCTTCAAAAACCCGTTCCCGGCCGATCTCCTGCAAAAGCTCGTGGCGAAAACCCGGGTACAATTTCATGTTCACATGCTGAAGGCTTAAATCTTCTTTATAGACCTTAAAGATGCGCCGCACCGCCTCGCCGTAATCCCCGACGGGATCTTCAGCACCACTGATGAGCAGAATCGGCAGATCCTTTGGGATTTTCGCCATCTGCTTCATGTCCTGGGTACGCTCCACGAGATTCCCGATCGTAAAAAAACCGTTAAGGGTGAATGTGTAATTGCACTTCGGGTCGGCGATGTAGCGCCGGTTTTCAGCCGTGTTGTGAGACAGCCAATCCTTTTCCGTAATCGGATTTTCGATGCGGTCCAGATAGTGGCCAAAGGCGATGCGGTTCATCAGCGGCGAGCGGTAGCGCGGCCCTTTGAAAAACTTAAGGATGTGGCCGATCACCCGGGCCATGTTCACCGTAGACATCGCCTGCATGCCGCAGCCGGACAAAATGACCCCGGCCGCCGCCACAGGATAACAGGTCAGATAATCCCGAACCAGATAGGAGCCGAAGCTGTGGCCGAATAAAATCAGCGGCAGGTGTGGATACGTTTCCCGCAGCTTTTTGTTAACCCGGTGGATATCTTCTTCCAGCATCTTCTCCGAATTCACGCCGCCGAAATAGCCCAAATCGTCATTCGACGCCGCCGAACCGCCGTGGCCCAGCTGATCGTGCCCCGCCACCACAAAACCCCGGGCGGCCAAATACCGGGCAAACGCTTCGTAGCGGCCGACGTATTCCTGCATGCCGTGGACAATCTGCACCACCCCCATCGGCGATTTTGGCACCCAAGCCGTACATTGAAGCGTCGTTTTACCGTCTGAGGATTTCACCTCGAATCTTTTTTTATTAATCTGTTGATCCATCATATCCCCCTCACACTGCGTATACCATGAGTATAAAGGAAAGATGTGCAGACTGCAAACGATATCTTCATCGATCCAGAAATCTGAGCGCCGGGATGGATATGTTTTTGTCTCTAGCGAATGCCCGCTTCGCGCAGCGCCGTCATGATTTCTTCGAAGGTGTCGGTGTGCCAGGCGGCTCTGCCGATGAACAGCCCGTTGACGTCTTGGCATTTGGCGTAGGCGACGGCGTTTTTAATGTTGACCGACCCGCCGAAAAGCAGCGGAATGTCCTTGCCCCGTTCGCCGTAGAGATCGACGAGCACGCCGCGCATCATTGTGTGCAGGCTGTCGACCACTTCCGGTTCCGCCGGGATGCCCTGCACGCCGATGGCCCAATAGGGTTCGTAGGCGATCCAGACGCGGTCGAGATCCTTTTCGTCCACGCCGTGAAGGGCGATCTTGATTTGCTTCGCGAGCACTTCCGCCGACACGCTGAATTCCTTTTCCTGCATGTAGTCCCCGACGCAGATCAGCGTCGTGAACCCGTGCTTCAGGCCAGCCAGCACCTTTTTGTTCACCGTGTAGTCCGTTTCGTTGTAGTACTGGCGGCGTTCGCTGTGGCCGATTTCCAGCAGGTCGAGGCCGATTTCCTTAAGCATGACCGGCGAGATTTCTCCGGTGAACTGCCCGCAGTCTTCGTAGTGGACGTTCTGGGCGCCGAGCATCAGCGTCGATTTTTTCGAATCGATCAGCTCACGCTGCTTCCAGAGCTGCACGTAGGGCGGACAAATGAAGAACTGATATTCCGGAAATTTCGGGATGATGTCGGTCAGGCCGTCGGTGTAGGCGAGGCCTTCCGCCGTCGTCTTGTTCATCTTCCAATTGGTTCCCAATAAAAATTTACCCATATTTCCCTCCTAAAATTTTATTTTTGATTATTTCGTTTTGTCTTATTTTATTATACCGAATTTACCGCGTTCCGCCCATTTGATTTTATTTTTAACATAATTTCAGACGTTAAAATTTACTTAAATATCTGGTATCCCCGATTCAATTCTG
>DGWE01000071.1 GCA_002396065.1 Eubacteriaceae bacterium UBA4266 | reverse complement strand
GATCATTTTCAGTGTTTCCAGTCCGAAATAATCGTCGATGTCGCGACCGTTGATTGTAAATTTACCATCGCCCGGCAACAGACGCACGCGCGCGACGGATACTTTTCTTCTGCCTGTTCCAAAATATTGTACTTTTGCCATGTTCTATACCTCTCTCAGATTACAGTGCCATTTCTTCAGGCTGTTGTGCTGCATGCGGATGATCCGGACCAGCGTAAACGCGAAGTTTCTTCATCACCTGATCGCCGAGCTTGTTGTGCGGCACCATACCACGGACTGCCTTGTAAACGAGCTGAGCCGGTTTTTCTTCCAGGAAGTGACGATAAGCGATTTCCTTCAGTCCGCCTGGATGACCGGAATAGGTCTTGTAAAGCTTCTGATCGAGTTTATTGCCGGTTAATCTGATCTTGTCAGCGTTGACAATAATAACAAAATCACCGCAATCAGCGTTAGGGGTAAAGCACGGTTTGTTCTTCCCTCTCAACACGTTTGCGACTTCTGCAGCCAAACGGCCCAGCACCTTGTCTGTAGCGTCGACCACATACCATTTGCGATCTATATCCTGAGATTTAGCCATTTTTGTGGCGTATGCTTTCATCTCATATCCTCCTTGATTGTAAGTTGTTTTTTTCGATAAAAGTGGGAAATTATCGAAAGCGAAATGACCGGCTGATTGGTTGGCTCAGCCGTTATATCATTTTGTACCTAGGGGCAGAGGTACATGAAAGCCTGACACATATTATATTATATGCCGCTTTTGACTGTCAATTCTTTTTCCCATTTTTGTCAAATTATTTTGTGTAGTAAACGCGGGTCAGCTCCAGCCCCTTCGCCGGGGCCGTCACGCCTGCCGCGTTTCGGTCCTTCGCCGCGATGATGCCTGCCATCGCGTCCGGCGCAAACTTGCCCGAACCGATGGCGACGAGGGTGCCGGTCAAAATCCGGACCATGTTGTAGAGAAAACCGGTGCCGACGTAGCGGATGATGAGCATCGGTCCGTCCTCGGCAAAGTCGATGCGGTCTACCCGCCTGACCGAGGTCTTGGCCGAGGAGCCCGCCGCCTGAAAGCTTTTAAAATCGTGGGTGCCGACGACGTCCGCCGCGGCGGCCCGCATCTTGTCCACGTCGAGAGGATAGGACACCTGCCAGCTGAAATCCGCGGTCAAGGGATCGGCGATGGGCCCGCGGTAAATGCGGTAGGTATAGCATTTGCCCTTCGCGTCGTACCGGCTGTGAAAAGCCACAGGCACCTCGAAACTCTGCATGACGCGGACGGCCTCCGGCAGGTGGGCGTTGAGGGCGTAGGCGAAGCGCTCCGGCGGAATGCGGAAAGCGGTTTTGAAATTGGCCCGCTGTCCCCGGGCGTGTACGCCGGCGTCGGTGCGCCCGGCGCCGTAAATCGTCACCCTTTCGCCGGTCACCGCCTCGACTGCCTGCCTCAAATCGCCCTCGACGGTCTCGGCGTTTTTCTGAATCTGCCAGCCGGCAAAGGCGTCACCCCGATAGGCCACGACCAGTCCAATGTTTTTCATCGGCTTATCCAAAGGGGAAGGGCCACGGGTATTGGATGAACCGGGAGCCGATCATCGCCGCCGTCATCGCGGCGAGCACGATGTAGGCGATGGCATCCCGCTTCGCGTAAGCGAGCACGTACATCCGAGTCCGGCCGCTCCCGCCGCGGTAGCACCGGGCTTCCATGGCCGTCGCCAGCTCGTCGGCCCGTCTGAAGGCCGAGACGAACAGCGGCACGAGAATTGGAATCAATGCCTTGGCCCGGTCGATGATGTTGCCGGTTTCGAAATCGGCACCGCGCGCCTTCTGGGCTTTCATGATCTTGTCTGTTTCTTCCATTAACGTCGGGATGAAGCGCAGCGCGATGGACATCATCATCGCCAGATCGTGGGCCACGCGCTTGAGCCCCGGAATCACCGACATGCCGGCTTCCATCCCGTCAGTCAGATCCATCGGGGAGGTCGCCAGCGTCATGATCGACGTCCCCGCCACGAGCAGCGTCAGCCTAAGGGCCATGAAGATCGAGAGCTTCAGCCCTTCCCGGGTGATGTGCAGCACCTTCCACTGCCAAAGCACCTGCCCCGGCGTCATGAACATGTTGAGGATAAAGGTCAGCACGATGATAAAGATCAGCGGCTTCAGGCCTCTGGCGATGTAGACGAAGGGAATTTTCGACAGCGCGATCACCAGCGCCAGTATCCCGATCGCGATCAAATAGCCGACCGGATTGTTCACGACGAAGAGCAGAACGATGTACACGAGGGTAAAATTGATCTTCGTCCGCGGGTCGAGTTGGTGAATCACCGAACCGGTCGGATAATATTGGCCAAGGGTAATGTCCTTAAACATCGCGTTCACCTCCAAACACCCGTTCGATCTCCGCCTTGGCGGCTTCGACCGTGAAGATATCGTCGTCGATTTCCGGGTACCGTTTCTTCAGCGCCCGCATCAGGTACTTGACCTCAGGCACCGCCAAGCCCATTTTTTCGAGCTCATCCACGTGGCGGAAAACCACAGTCGGCGTGTCGTAGTACACAGCTTTTCCTTTGTACATGACGAGGATGCGGTCGGCGTAGCGCCCGACGTCTTCCATGCTGTGGGAGACCAGAATGACCGTATTGCCCGTCGCTTTGTGGAGCTTTTCGATCTGGCCGAGGATGGTGTCCCGCCCGTGGGGGTCGAGGCCCGCTGTCGGCTCGTCGAGAATCAACACCTTGGGTTTCATCGCCAGCACCCCGGCGATGGCCACCCGGCGCATCTGTCCGCCGGAGAGTTCAAAGGGCGAGACGTCCTTCATTTTTTCGTAGTCCAGGCCGACCATTTCAATGGCCCATTTCACCCGTTCCTGAATTTCTTCCTCTAAAAGCTTCAGATTCTTCGGGCCAAAGGCCACGTCCTTGGCGACTGTTTCCTCGAAGAGCTGGTGCTCTGGGTACTGGAAGACCAGCCCCACCGAAAACCGGGTTTTGACCAAATCTTCTTTTGACTGATTGAAAATATCGACGCCGTTTAAATAAACCGTGCCGGAAGTCGGCTCGATCAGCCCGTTTAAATGCTGAATCAGCGTGGATTTGCCGGAGCCGGTGTGGCCGATCAGCGCGATGAAGTGGCCGTTTTCCAGCTCGACGTTCACGTCGTCGAGGGCCTTGAACTCGAAAGGCGAGTTCTGCGCGTACACGTGATCCAAGTGTTCTATTTTAAGTGACATAACGCCTCCACCATTTCCGGAATTTCGAGAACATCCTTCGGGATGTCGTAGCCGTCCTGATTCAAAAGGTAGGCCAGCTCAGTCATCTGCGGCACGTCGAGGCCGATTTCTTTTAACATCGCCACCTGGGAGAAGATTTCCCGGGGCGTGCCTGTCGCGACGACCCGCCCGCCGTCCATCACGACGATTCGGTCCGCGCCGACGAGCTCAGTCATGTAGTGGGTGATGTGCAGCACCGTCATCCCGTGTTCGCGGTTCAAATTGGTGATGGTCTTCATGACCTCAGCCCGGCCGTTGGGGTCGAGCATCGCGGTCGGCTCGTCGAAAATGATGCAGTCCGGCTGCATCGCGAGAATGCCGGCGATGGCGATCCGCTGCTTCTGACCGCCTGAAAGCTGGTGCGGTCTGGCCTTGCGGTAGTCGGACATCCTGACGATGTCGAGGACCTCTGTCACTTTTTCTTTAATCTGTTCTGAGGGCACGCCGAGGTTTTCCATGCCGAAGGCCACGTCGGTTTCCACCACCGAGGACACCAGCTGGTTGTCCGGGTTCTGAAAGACCATGCCGGCCGTCTTCCTGATCTGCCAGATCTTTTCCGGATCCTTCGTGTTCATCCCTTCGATCCAGGCGTCGCCCGAATCCGGTGAAAGGATCCCGTTCAGGATTTTCGACAGCGTCGACTTGCCCGAGCCGTTATGCCCGATGATGCCGACAAACTCGCCGCGCGCCACCGTTAAATTGACATCGCTCAGTGCCTGCTTAGGCTGGTCACTGTCTTCCACCGGATAGGCGTAGCTGAGATTTTCAACCCGGATAATCGGCTGGCTCTGTGTGTCCTGGCCGTTCTGACCGTGTGTTACAAATGCAGTTTGCTCATTCATATCCTTATCCTTTGTATTTCGTCAATCTGACGATTAGTTCCGCATGCCATTATAATACAAAACCCAAAACTTGCAAAATAAAAAAGACCAAAGTCCGAAGACTTTAGTCTTGATTCTTAAGCTCACGCCAATGGCTTAGACCATTTCGATGATGGCCACTTCTGCAGCGTCGCCGCGGCGCGGTCCCATCTTATAAATGCGTGTGTAGCCGCCGTTGCGGTCTGCGTATTTCGGTGCGATTTCTTCGAAGAGCTGAGTGACCACATCTTCACTTGTGATGTAGGCCAGAGCCTGTCTTCTTGCGTGTAAATCGCCGCGTTTTCCTAATGTCACCATTTTTTCAGCCATTCTTCTGACTTCTTTTGCGCGGTGCAGCGTCGTCTGGATGCGACCCTGTTCCAGAAGTGCAGTGGTTAAATTTCTGAGCATGGCTTTTCTTTGGGCGGATGTTCTTCCCAGTTTTCTGTAACCAGCCATTCTATTACTCCTTCGTTTTATCTTCCTGACTCAGAGACAGGCCCATTTCAGCAAGCTTGCGTTTGATTTCGTTCAAGGACTTGCGGCCAAGGTTGCGGACCTTCATCATGTCTTCTTCTGTTTTCTGAGTCAATTTTTCAACTGTATCGATATTTGCCCGTCTCAGGCAGTTGCTCGAACGGACGGAGAGTTCCAATTCTTCGATGGACATTTCCTTGATCCGTTCTTTTTCATTTTCTTCGCGTTCGACCATGGTTTCGACGTGTTCCGCTTCTTCTGTCAGGTCGATGAAAAGTTTCAGGTGGTCGTTCATGACCTTCGCCGAAAGCGACAGTGCTTCTTCCGGCGTCATCGTCCCGTCTGTCCAGATTTCGAGCGTCAGTTTGTCGAAGTCCGTGACCTGACCGACACGCGTATCTTCAACCCGGAAAATCACTTTCCGAATCGGTGAGAAAATTGAATCCATCGGCAGTGTGCCAATGGGCATCCCGTCGTACTTGTTCTTTTCTGACGGTCTGTAGCCCCGGCCTTTTTCCAGTTTCATCTCCATATTGAGGACGGCGTCGTTGGCCATCGTACAAATATGCATGTCTGGATTGATGATTTCCACTTCCGGCCCACAGATGATATCCCCAGCGGTGATTTCGCCTTCGCCTTGAGCTTCAATGCGGATGATCTGCGGTTCGTCGGTGTACATCTTGGCGCACAGGCCTTTAAGATTCAGCAGAATTTCAATAACATCTTCTCTAATGCCTTCAATCGTCGAAAATTCGTGACGAACATCATTAATCTTGACAGATGTAATGGCAACGCCAGGAAGAGAGGAAAGCATGATCCGTCTCAGGCTGTTGCCGAGCGTGGTGCCGTATCCACGTTCAAGAGGTTCGACTGTGTATTTGCCGTAAGTGTTATCTTCGGATCTATCAACATTCTTAATGATTGGCTTTTCGAATTCGATCATATAATCGATACCCTCCTAAAATATAAACAAGACTCCAAAACACGAGGGTTCCAATACGGCCCTAGATTACTTGGAATACAATTCGACGATGAGATGTTCTGCAATTTCAATATCGATATCTTCGCGGGTCGGTTTGCTGACAACTTTACCTGCCAGTTTGTCGTAATCGACCGTCAACCATTGAACAATTGCTCTGTTTTCTGTCGCTTCGATGATGTCCTTGAATTTTGTGGATTTCTTGCTGCCGTCTGCAACTGCGATTTCGTCGCCGACCTTGATCTGATAGGATGGCACGTTGACGCGCTTGCCGTTGACAGTGAAATGTCCGTGGAGAACCAGCTGTCTTGCTTCCTTGCGGGAGGTTGCCAGTCCCAGACGATAAACGACGTTGTCCAGTCTTTCTTCGAGTAAGAATAACAGGTTGTCCCCTGTGATCCCCTGCTGTTTTTCAGCGACGTCGAAATAGTGTCTGAACTGTTTTTCCAGAACGCCGTAAATTCTCTTAACCTTCTGTTTTTCACGAAGCTGCATGCCGTATTCGGAAAGCTTCGCGCGGCGTTTGCCTGCACCACCTGGTGGTGTCGGGCGCTTGTCAAAAGCACATTTGTCTTTTGAATAGCATCTTTCGCCTTTTAAATATAATTTCATGCCTTCGCGTCTGCATTGACGGCATGAAGCTTCTGTATATCTCGCCATACTCTATATACCTCCAATCAGACTCTTCTGCGTTTCGGTGGACGGCAGCCGTTGTGCGGAATCGGCGTGACGTCGCGGATTACCGTGATTTCAAGACCGGCAGCCTGAAGTGCACGAATCGCTGCTTCACGACCGGAGCCAGGTCCTTTAACATTAACTTCAACGCTTCTCAGGCCGTGTTCCATCGCTAATTTTGCGGCTTGTTCGCTGGCCATCTGTGCGGCAAATGGGGTGCTCTTTTTGGAGCCTCTGAAGCCCATTTCCCCAGCGGAAGCCCATGAAAGCGCGTTGCCTGCGTTGTCTGTGATTGTTACGATTGTATTGTTAAAAGAAGATTGAATGTGTACTTGACCGCGTTCAACATTCTTTTTGATCTTTCTCTTTTTAGATCTAACAGCCTTAGCCAATTTTCAACCTCCTATTATGCGTCTTTCTTAGAACGGCCAACAGTTTTCTTCGGTCCCTTGCGGGTTCTCGCGTTGGTTTTGGAACGCTGTCCGCGGACCGGCAGGCCGCGACGATGTCTCATACCGCGGTATGATCCGATTTCGATCAGTCGTTTGATGTTCAAGTTCACTTCTCGGCGAAGGTCACCTTCAACGGTGTATTTTTCATCGAGAATATTACGGAGAGCGCCGACTTCAGCTTCGGTCAAATCCTTGACTCTTGTGTTCGGGTCAATGTTGACTTCCTGAAGAATCTGCTTTGAAGTTGCTCTTCCAATGCCATAGATGTAAGTCAAGCCGACTTCAACACGCTTATCGCGCGGTAAGTCAACTCCGGCAATTCTTGCCATAAGTAGTTTACCTCCTGAATCATGTGTAAATATGATCTGAGCTGCGAAGTGACAATAACAGCCCATGTCCGTCGGATCTGATTCCCTTATTCAGGCAATACGGTGATGGATCCGAACCTCATCTATCAAAAATGTGTTGACAGCCGCTTCCACATTAATGATCAAAAAATAATGTTGGCTTCGATTAGCCTTGTCTTTGTTTGTGCTTCGGGTTTTCGCAAATCACCATGACTTTGCCATGACGTTTGATGACTTTGCATTTTTCGCACATTGGTTTTACAGATGGTCTGACTTTCATGATATTCTCCTTATTTAAATTATTATGACCGGCCTTTTCCGCGCCACACAATGCGGCCACGGTCTAAATCGTACGGAGAAAGTTCCAGAGTAACTTCATCCCCCGGCAAAATGCGGATGTAATTCATACGCAGTTTCCCAGAAATATGTGCTGTGACCATATGTCCGTTTTCCAGTTCAACTTTGAACACCGTATTCGGCAGTGCTTCAACAACTCTGCCTTTCAATTCGATCACATTCTTTTTCGACAAAGTGTATCCTCCTTCGTTTCTGTGTCGTCACATTTAGAATGATGCTGGCCATCCTGCTGATAAGCTGAAAGTGCTTTTCTGATTTCAGCATTCTGCACTTTTTGACCTGATAACAGCCTATCTTTTATATGATACAGGACTTTATTCGTTTTTGCAAGATGTTTTATTTTTTTCTTTTTCGGCGATGCAATCTTGCGCAAATCGCCGTCGCACAACGCAACATGATCGCCATCGAGTATCCCAACGACGATCATGAATCTGCCTTTATCTCTTCCTGCTTTTGACCGAACAACTTGTCCGATCTCAATTTGTTTACTCATAAAATTAATTGTGATTAATCTTCGACTAATGTCAGAATTTCCGGTGCGCCTTCTCCCGTGATCCAGATGGTGTTTTCGTAATGGGCGGCGAGTTTGCCGTCATTGGTCACCACCGTCCAGTCGTTGTCGAGCGTATGAACGTCATAAGTTCCGACGTTCACCATCGGTTCCACAGCCAAGGTCATGTTTTTGAGAAGTCTAGGACCATGGCCCGGTTTGCCGTAATTCGGAATTGGCGGATCTTCGTGCATTTCACGGCCGATCCCGTGCCCGACATAGTCGCGCACAACAGAGAAGCCAGCATCTTCCGCCACTTTCTGAACAGCGTGGCCGATATCAGAGAGGCGGTTGCCAACGTGTGCCTGTTTAATGCCTGTGAAAAAGGATTCACGGGTCACATCGATGAGCTTTTGCGCTTCATCGGAAATTTTTCCGACACCCCAGGTTCTCGCCGCATCGCCGACGTATCCGTCCAGCGTCGCGCCGAGGTCGATGGAGATGATATCCCCTTCTTTAAGAACTCGGTCTGACGGAAAGCCATGGACGACTTCTTCGTTAACCGACGCGCAAATTGAATACGGGAATCCGCCGTACCCCAAAAACGTGGGATATGCGCCGTGATCTCTGAAATATTTTTCCGCGACGTCGTTGAGTTCCATCGTTGTGATGCCGGGCTTAATCATATCTCTGAGCAGATTGTGGCATTCGCCGACCAGACGGCCGGCTGCCTTCATCTTTTCAATTTCCTTGTCATTTTTTATCGTAATCATTGTGTCTCACACTTTCCTGTCTATTTGATTCTGTTCCTGAAGGTGCCTCAATTAATTGAGCGCCTTGAAAATATCGGCGGTGACCACACCCACATCCTGATCGCCGTTGACGGTGACGAGAATGTCCTTGCAGCGGTAGTAGTCGATCAGCGGTGCGGTTTCCTTGTTGTAGACGTCGAGGCGGTTCTTAACGGTCGCTTCGGTGTCGTCCTTGCGCTGCGTCAGTGTGCCGCCGCATCGGTCGCAGACGCCGTCTTTTTTCGGCGGATTGAAAGTGACGTGGTAGGATGCGCCGCAGTTGGGGCAGACCCGTCTGCCGACGATCCGGTCAATCAATTTTTCTTCAGGCACTTCAATTGAGAGTGCAAAATCAAGGGGCTTGCCGGTCTTTTCTGTGTAATCAGACAAAGCAGAAGCCTGCGCTACTGTCCGCGGGAACCCGTCGAGCAGGTAACCGTTCTGGCAGTCATCCTTCGCAATACGGTCTTCAACCAACGCGATGACCAATTCATCAGGCACCAGATTGCCCGCGTCCATATAAGCCTTGGCTTTCTTTCCCAAAGGTGTCTGATTTTTGATATTGTCTCTGAACAGATCCCCGGTGGAAATATGAACAATACCGTATTGATCGGCGATTTTCTTCGCCTGTGTTCCTTTACCTGCGCCCGGAGGGCCCAATAACACGATTCTCATTTGATTTTCACTCCCCATATGTTTCTAAAGAATCTTTTATTTCAAAAATCCCTGATAATTGCGCATCGTCAGCTGAGATTCAAGCTGCTTCACCGTTTCCAGCGCAACCCCGACGATGATCAAAAGGCTTGTCCCGCCGAACTGCATGTTGACGCCGCTGATGAAATGGCCGACGATAATCGGGATGACCGCGATGATCGCGAGGAAGATCCCGCCAAAGAGCGTCAAGCGGTTCATCACCTTTGTGAAGTATTCCACGGTTGGCTTGCCTGGACGGATGCCCGGCACGTAGCCGCCCTGCTTTTTGATGTTGTCCGCAATATCGTAAGGATTGAAGGTGACCGCGGTGTAGAAATACGTAAAGGCCACCGTCAGCACGACGTAAAGAATCGTCGTCAGCGGTGTGCCCCATGCGAAGTATTTCGCGAGCCACTGTGTAAATCCTGAATTCGGGAAAAACTGTCCCAACGTCGCCGGCAGAAGCGTCAGCGATGAAGCAAAGATGATCGGGATAACACCGGCCATGTTGACCCGCAGCGGAATGTGGGTATTCTGGCCGCCGTACATTTTTCTGCCGACCACGCGTTTTGCGTACTGAATCGGAATCTTGCGCTGTCCTTCTGTCACCGCTACGACCGCAACAGTCGCCGCAATGATGAAGATGATGAGCAGAATCAAGGTGACGATGTTCATCGTCCCGACCTGCATGTACTGGTAGATATTCTGAATCGCGGTAGGAATGCGGGATACGATACTGATGAAGATGATCAGCGAAATCCCATTGCCGATGCCGATTTCTGTAATTTTATCCCCAATGTACATCAAAAGCACAGTGCCGGCTGTAACGATTAAAATAACCGTAAAGACTGTGAAGAATGTTCTTTCAACTAACAGCTGTCTGTATGAAAGTGTCATGCCGAGGGCCTGAATAACAGCAAGGACGATCGTTAAATAACGTGTGTACTGAGCGATTTTTTTGCGTCCTTCTTCGCCTTCCTTCTGAAGGTTTTCGAGGGCCGGAATGGCAAACACCAGCAGATTCATAATGATTTCCGCGTTGATATACGGCGTGATCCCCATTGCGAAAATGGTGAAGTTTTCAAAGTTCCCACCGGAAATAATATTGAAAAGTCCAAAGAAGTTATTGCCGCTGACCAGCGAAGCGAGCTGCTGGCTGTCAATGTACGGAACCGGTATGAATGAGCCTAACCGATATACTAAAAGTAGGAGCAGCGTCATAATAATTTTACGACGCAGCTCCGGTACGCTCCATGCTTTTTTCAGGGTCGTAAGCATTAAATCACCTCGACCTTCCCTCCGGAGGCCTTGATTTTTTCTTCTGCTGTTTTGCTGACTTTATTCACTTTTACAGTTAAAGGCTTGGTGAGTTCGCCTTCGCCTAAAACCTTGACACCTGCTAATAATTTTCTGACGAAGCCGTATTCGAGCAACAGTTCCGGTGTCACAACTGTATTGGCTTCAAAGGCATTGAGTTCGCCGACGTTGACGATGGCGTACTGCTTTTTGAAATGATAATTGGAAAAACCGCGCTTTGGAAGGCGTCTTGCCAGAGGCATCTGACCCCCTTCAAAACCCAGACGGACGCTGCCGCCTGAACGGGATTTCTGACCGTCCTGACCTCTGCCGCCGGTTTTACCCTGGCCGGTCGCGGTCCCGCGGCCTTTTCTCTTCGTGTTTCTTGTAGAACCTTCTGCAGGTCTTAATGTGCTTAACTTCATTCAGAGACCCTCCTACGCTTCTTCTTCTACATCGAGCATGAAATCAATTTTGTGAATCATGCCGCGAATCTGAGGTGTATCATCATGGGTCACTGTCTGACCGATCTTGCGCAGACCCAGAGCTTTAACAGTTGCGCGCTGTCTCTGGTTGCGGCCGATCATGCTCTTTTTCAACGTAATGTTTAATTTCGCCATGATAGTCCTCCTAGCCGAGAATTTCTTCTGGTTTCTTGCCGCGTTTTGCCGCAACCTGTTCGACGGTCGTCAGTCTTGACAGACCTTCCATAGTTGCGATGACAACGTTGTGCGGATTGTGTGTGCCGAGGCACTTGGTACGAATATCCTTGATGCCAGCTAATTCACATACGGCACGGACAGGACCGCCGGCGATAACACCAGTACCGGCTGCAGCAGGCTTCAGCAGAACGCTGCCGGCGCCCTTCTGACCGAGCACCTGATGCGGGATCGTGGTGCCGACCAATGGAACCTTGATCAAATTCTTCTTCGCTGCGTCCACACCCTTGCGGATGGCGTCTGGAATTTCAACAGCTTTACCGGTGCCGACACCGACCAGGCCATTGCCGTCGCCGACAACAACTAAGCAGCTGAAACGCATATTGCGACCGCCCTTGACGGTTTTGCTGACACGGTTGATTTCAACGACTCTGTCCTGAAGTTCGATACCAGATGCGTCAATAAGTTTTCTTTTCATTAACAGACCCTCTTCTTTAGAATTTCAAGCCAGCTTCGCGGGCAGCTTCAGCCAATTCCTTGACACGGCCAGTGTAGATGTAGCCTCCTCTGTCAAAGACGACGTTTGTGATACCAGCATCGAGTGCTTTTTTCGCGACAGCTTCTCCGACTGCTTTTGCAGCATTTTTGTCTCCGCCGTGTTCGACGGCGTTCTTGATGTCAGCTTCGACAGTGGAAGCGGCAACCAGTGTTTTGCCTTCAACATCGTCAATGACCTGAGCGTAGATGTTTTTATTGCTTCTGAATACGCAGAGGCGCGGACGTTCTGCAGTTCCGGAGATTTTTCGGCGTACGCGCAGGTGTCTGTTCTGGCGTACCTTATTCTTATCTTTTTTCTTAATCATTTGTGATCCTTTCTCTTACCCTGTGGAGATAGTCTCAATCGATCAGCCGATCAATTAGCCGGTCTTCCCGACCTTACGTCTGATGTGTTCATCAGCGTACTTGATACCATGCCCCTTGTAAGGTTCAGGCGGTCTCTTGGAGCGCAGCAGCGCAGCGTAAGCGCCAACCGCTTCCTTGTCGATTCCGGATACGATGACGGTGTTTGGACCGTCGGTTTTGGTTTCGATTCCTTCCGGATCTTCCATTTCAACAGGATGGGAGTAGCCTAAGTTCATGACAAGTTTATTGCCCTTCTTCTGTGCTCTCCAACCAACCCCGCTGATTTCCATTTTCTTTTCAAATCCTTGGCTGACGCCGACGACCATGTTGTGGATCAGCGCTCTGGTGGTGCCGTGGATTGCTTTATGGAATTTGTCGTCAGATGGTCTGGTGACAATGATTTCTTTATCTTCCTGTTTAGCTGTAATGTCTGGGTGTAATTCGCGGGTTAAAGTGCCCTTCGGTCCTTTAACGGTAATGACGTGACCGTCGATTTTGATGTCGACACCGTCTGGAATTACAACCGGTGCATTCCCGATTCTTGACATAATTTCCTCCTCAGATACGCTTACCAGACGTAGCAGACAACTTCGCCGCCGACGCCTGCTTTTCTGGCTTCCTTATCCGTGATCACGCCTTTGGATGTCGACATGATGGCAACACCCAAGCCATTTAATACCTTCGGCACATCTTCTTTACCGACATAGACGCGCAGCCCCGGCTTGGAAATGCGCTTCAGTCCTGCGATAACACGGCTCTTGTCTTCGCCGTATTTCAGTGTGACTTTGATATTCCCCTGATTGCCATTATCAATTGTTTCGTACTTTTCGATATAGCCTTCATCGAGGAGAATTTTAAGAATAGCTTTTTTTTCTTTAGATGCCGGGATTTCGACAGACGCGTGGCCTGCGGTATTGGCATTTCTGATTCTCGTGAGCATATCTGCGATTGGATCAGTCATTGACATGCTTGTTCCTCCTTGTTCCTAAATCCGTATTACCAGCTGGCTTTGCGAACGCCTGGAATTTCTCCCTTGTAGGCTAATTCTCTGAAGCAGATTCTGCAAATCCCGTATTTTCTCAAATAACCGTGCGGTCTTCCGCAAATACGGCAGCGATTGTATTCTCTTGTGGAATACTTCTGCTTGCGCTGCTGTTTCACCTTCATTGATGTTTTTGCCATGAATGATTCTCCTATCTTTCAAAAGGCAAGCCAAGCTGTGCCAACAATTCGTGTGCTTCTTCGTCAGTCTGAGCCGTTGTGACGAACATGATGTCCATCCCGCGGACGGCTTCAACCTTGTCGTATTCGATTTCCGGGAAGATCAGCTGTTCGCGGATCCCGAAAGCGTAGTTGCCGCGGCCATCGAATGAGTGGTTGTTCAAGCCGTGGAAGTCGCGGACACGCGGGAGGGCGACGTTGAAGAGCTTATCGCAGAATTCGTACATTCTGTCTGCACGCAGAGTCACCTTTGCGCCGACGCTCTGTCCTTCACGAACCTTGAAGTTAGCAACGGATTTTTTAGCCTTGGTTACGATTGGATGCTGGCCGCTGATGATGCTCAGATCATTGACCGCTGCTTCGAGCAGCTTGGAGTTGTCTTTGCAATCGCCGAGACCCATGTTGATCACGACTTTAACCAGTTTTGGAACCTGCATCGGGTTTTTGTAGCCGAATTTTTCCTTCAGTGCAGGAACGGCTTCATTCACATATTTATCTTTCAGTCTTGTCATTGTGTACTCCTCTATTAATCAAGTTCCGTGCCGCATTTCTTACATACACGGACTTTGGAGCCATCTTCGTTGACTTTGATCCCAGTGCGCACGCCTTTACCGCATTTGTCGCAGAAAAGTAAAACGTTGGAAGCGTCGATGAAGCCTTCCTGTTTTACAATGCTGCCCTGCTGCATCGCCTGATTGGCTTTCTTGTGCTTGGTCTGAATGTTGACACCTTCGACCTTTACGCGGGCGTTTTCGAAATCAACTGCAATGACTTTGCCTGTTTTGCCAAGGTCTTTACCGGAAATAACCTGAACGTTATCCCCTGTCTTTACATGTAATTTTCTTGTCATCTGGAAACCTCCTTAAATTACTTCAGGAGCCAAAGACACGATTCTCATGTATTTCTTATCGCGTAATTCTCTGGCAACAGGCCCGAAAATACGGGTTCCGCGCGGGTTCTTGTCGTCGTTGATCAGAACGGCTGCGTTCTGGTCGAATTTGATGTAAGAACCGTCGTTGCGGCGGACACCGCGTTTTGAACGAACAACCACAGCCTTGACCACGTCGCCTTTTTTGACGTCGCCGCCTGGGGTTGCGCTTTTAACTGAAGCGACAATGACATCTCCGATATTGGCATAGCGTCTGCCAGAACCACCGAGTACACGGATGCAGAGCAGTTCCTTTGCACCTGTGTTATCAGCGACCTTCAATCTTGTTTCTTGTTGAATCATCTCTGATACCTCCGTAGTAATTATAATGCCTTTTCGACAATTTCAACAACTCGCCAGTTTTTGTCCTTGCTGAGCTTTCTGGTTTCCATGCATTTAACGGTATCACCGACATGGCATTCGTTGTTTTCGTCGTGAGCTTTAAATTTAACTGTATCTTTTACGCGTTTCTTGTAGAGCGGATGCTTTTTAAAAGTTTCGATGGCGACAACGACTGTTTTGTCCATCTTGTCGCTGACAACTTTACCGATTCGCGTTTTTCTTTCATTACGTTCCATCAGCTATCCTTCCTTCTTATGCCTGGTTAATCCCCATTTTGCGTTCTGTCAAAATGGTTTGAATACGGGCGTAAGTCTTCTTGACTTCCCGAATCCGCATCGGATTTTCGAGCTGACCCGTTACACTTTGAAAACGCAAATTGAACAGTTCTTCTTTCAGATCTGCTAATTTCGCATTCAATTCTGTATCGTTAAGACTTCTTAATTCTTTAATCTGCTTGCTCATGCGTTTTCACCTGCTGCTTCCTGGTCAACCTTTTTGATGACCTTTGTTTTAATTGGCAGTTTGTGCTGCGCCAAGCGCAGAGCTTCCTTTGCCTGTGCTTCCGGAATGCCGCCAATTTCGAACATCACGCGGCCGGGTTTGACAACAGCTACCCAGTATTCCGGTGAACCTTTCCCTTTACCCATACGTGTTTCAGCCGGCTGAGCTGTAACAGGCTTGTCCGGGAAAATCTTGATCCAAACTTTACCACCGCGGCGGGTGTATCTGGTCATGGCGACACGGGCTGCTTCAATCTGGTTTGAAGTGATCCATGCCGGTTCCAGAGCCTGGATGCCAAAATCGCCGTATGAAACGGTGTTGCCGCGCATGGCCTTGCCCTTCATGCGGCCTCTATGTTGTTTTCTGCGTTTTACGCGCTTAGGCATTAACATCTCAACATCCTCCTTTACGCATCAGTGCGGGGTGCTGCCTTGCGGCGGTTATTGTTCTTTCTTCCCCCGCGTTTGTCGTCAGCTTTCTGAGCTTCGGCCAGAATATCTTCACGGCCGGTTAAAATTTCGCCCTTGTTGATCCAGACTTTGACGCCGATTTTTCCGTAAGTGGTGTCTGCTTCTGCAAAACCGTAGGAAATGTCAGCACGAAGGGTCTGCAGCGGCACATTGCCCTGTGCGTAGCCTTCTTTTCTCGCCATTTCTGCACCGTTCAAACGGCCGGAAACCAGTGTCTTGATTCCCTTTGCGCCGGCGCGCATGGTTCTCTGGATACATTGTTTCATCGCACGTCTGAAAGAAATTCTTCTTTCGAGCTGGCCGGCAATGTTTTCAGCGACGAGCTGCGCATCCATGTCGATGTTCTTGACTTCAACAATATTGATGTAAACCGTCTTTTTGATCATCTTTTCAAGTTCGAGGCGGAGGGCTTCGATGCCTGCGCCGCCGCGGCCGATGATCATCCCCGGTTTAGCGGTGTAAATGTGAATTCTGACTTTGTTTCCGAATCTTTCGATGACAATGTTGGAAACACCAGCCTGGAACTGGCTTTTCTTAATGTATTTGCGAAGCTTGTTGTCTTCGATCAGGTTGTCAGCGAAATCTCTATCATTCGCATACCATTTGGCATTCCAGTCTTTGATGACGCCTACGCGAAAACCAAATGCGTTTACTTTTTGACCCAAATTGATTTACCCCCTAATTATTCATTAGAATCTGCTTCTTTTAAAACGGCAGTGATGATGGACGTTCTCTTTTTGATCGGGAATGCGCGGCCCTGTGGACCTGCCTTCCAGCGTTTCAAAGTTGGGCCCTGATTTGCCGAAATCTGAGCGATATACAGGGTGTCTGTATTCATGTTGTGATTGTTTTCCGCGTTTGCGTAAGCAGAAAGTACGACCTTTTCGATGATTCTAGCGGCCTTGTTCGGTGCTAACTGTAAGATCGAAAGTGCTTCTCCGACGCTCTTGCCTCTGATTGCATCAGCGACGAGCTTGGCCTTTCTGGATGAAACACGGACGTTTTTTGCGGTTGCTCTAGCTTCCATTGATTTCCTCCTTTAAGGCTTATTGCGCAGCGGTCTTCTTTGCGCCAGCGTGACCTCTGAATGTACGGGTCGGTGCAAATTCACCCAATTTGTGGCCAACCATATCTTCTGTGCAGTAAACCGGCACGTGTTTACGGCCGTCGTGAACTGCGATGGTGTGTCCAACAAACTGAGGGAAAATAGTGGATGAACGGGACCAAGTCTTGACGACTTTCTTTTCACCCTTTTCGTTCATTTCTTCAATTCTTTTTAAAAGTCTTTCTTCAACGAAAGGCCCTTTCTTTAATGATCGACTCATTCTATTCCTCCTCGTTACTTGGCATTGCGGCGTCTGACAATCAGCTTATCAGATTGCTTTCTCTTCTTGCGGGTCTTGTAACCCAATGCCGGTTTACCCCAAGGGGTAACAGGTCCTGGACGACCAACTGGTGCGCGGCCTTCCCCACCACCATGCGGGTGGTCGTTCGGGTTCATAACAGAACCGCGGACCGTTGGGCGGATACCCATGTGACGTTTACGGCCTGCTTTACCGATTCGGACATTCTGATGATCGAGGTTGCCGACAATACCGATTGTGGCGTGGCATTCCAAACGGACCATTCTCATTTCGCCTGACGGAAGTCTCAGGGTCGCATAGTCGTTTTCCTTCGCCATCAGCTGTGCGCTGGAGCCTGCGGAGCGGGCCATCTGGCCGCCCTTGCCCGGCTTGAATTCGATGTTGTGTACGTATGTACCAACTGGAATGTTAGCCAGCGGCAGGCAGTTGCCGACCTTGATGTCTGCATCGTCAGATGAGAGGACGGTCATACCCGGCTGTAAGCGCAGCGGAGCGAGGATGTAGCGTTTTTCGCCGTCTGCGTACTGGATCAGTGCGATGTTCGCGGTGCGGTTCGGATCGTATTCGATGCCGACAACCTTGCCCGGTACATTGTATTTATCGCGTTTGAAGTCGATAATACGGTATTTGCGCTTTGCGCCGCCGCCCTTGTGACGGACAGTGATTCTGCCGTAGACGTTGCGGCCGCCGTTTTTCTTAACCTTCGTCAGTAAGGATTTTTCTGGTTCTTTCTTTGTAACTTCGTCATAGGTGTTGACGCTCATGTTGCGTCGGCCTGGTGACGTCGGTTTGTATTTTTTAATTCCCATTATTCGCAAATCTCCTTTAATATCTTTTGCTTATCGGGTAAAGGGATTAGACCCCTTCGAAGAATTCGATGGTCTTGCTGTCATCTGTCAATTTGACGATGGCTTTTTTCCAGTCCGGTTTCTTGCCGACGGTGTAACCGCGGCGGACTCTTTTGCCCTTCATGTTCATCGTGAACACCTTCTGGACCTTGACATCAAAAATTTCTTCGACTGCGTTGCGGATTTCGATCTTGTTGGCGTCCTTCGCAACCTTGAATGAATATTTCTTTTCTTCGGTTTGATCCATGCTCTTTTCAGAGATGATCGGACTGATGATAATATCGCGAGGATCTTTCATTATGCATATACCTCCTCAATCTTAGCGAGCGCATCTTTTGTGAGGACAAGCACATCGTATTTGAGCATGTCGTAAACATTGAGTTCAGAAACAGTTGTGGCCTGAACCTTTGTGATGTTGCGGGCTGACAGATAAACAGTCACGTCCTTTTCCGGAGTGACGATCAGTGCGTTTTTCGCATTGAGGGCATCCAGTGCGGCGACCATATCCTTTGTCTTCGGTGCTGCAAAATCGAAAGCGTCAACAACTCTGAGTTCCTGATCTGCTGTCTTTGCAGAGAAGACGGAACGCATAGCCAAATTCTTGACCTTCTTGTTGACCTTTTTGCTGTAGTCGCGGCTCTTCGGTGCGAAGATCACGCCCCCGCCGATCCACAATGGTGAACGGCTGGAGCCCGCACGTGCGCGGCCTGTACCCTTCTGACGCCATGGTTTTCTGCCGCCTCCGCGGACTTCTGAACGGGTTTTGCTGCCCTTTGTGCCCTGGCGTTTATTGGCTAACTGTGCCACAACAACCTGGTGAACAACCGGTTCATTCGGTTCGATGCCGAAGACCCGTTCGCTCAGTTCGGTATTGCCGACAACATTTCCTTTTGTATCTAAAATATCGATTTTTGGCATTTGATTTCCTCCTGTCGTTATTCAGCAACCTTGACGCTGCTCTTTACGGAAACCACAGAACCCTTCGAGCCAGGAATAGCGCCCTTAATCAATAACAGATTGTTTTCTGCGTCGACAGACACCACTTCAAGGTTCAATGTTGTGACATTTTTATTCCCCATCTGGCCGGCCATGTGTTTATCCTTCGGAACGCGTGACGGGTAGGCAGAAGCACCCATAGAACCCGCTGAACGGTGGTATTTAGAACCGTGAGCCATTGGCCCTCTCTGCTGTCCCCAGCGCTTGATCGCGCCAGCGTATCCTTTACCTTTTGAACGGCCTGAAACATCAACATGATCGCCGACTTCAAAAACGTCAGCCTTGAGTTCCTGACCCGGTTCAAGTGCGCTGCAGTCGTCCAGTCTGAATTCGCGAAGGACGCGTGCGTATTTTACGCCGTACTTGTCGAAGTGACCTTTGACTGGCTTGGTGACATTCTTTTCTTTGATGTCGCCAAATGCGAGCTGAACTGCATCGTAGCCGTCGGTTTCTACGGTCTTCTTCTGTACGACTGTGCAGGGACCAGCTTCGACAACTGTCACCGGAACAACGGTTCCGTCTTCTTTAAAAATCTGCGTCATGCCGATTTTTTTACCGATAATCGCTTTTTTCATATTTCCTCCTGATCATTGGATCGCTTTCGCGATCATAATTCTTGGTTCGCTGTAAAAGCTTCTTTATAGTTTGATTTCGATATCAACGCCGGAAGGAAGGTTAAGGCGCATCAGCGCGTCAACAGTTTTCGGTGTTGGGTTAACGATATCGATCAGACGCTTATGAGTTCTGATTTCAAACTGTTCTCTTGAATCCTTGTACTTGTGTACAGCTCTCAAGATGGTCACAATCTGCTTTTCTGTCGGCAGCGGCACCGGACCGGAAACAGCTGCGCCTGTGCGGTTCGCCGTTTCGACGATGCGTTTCGCTGACTGATCAAGCAAAACGTGATCAAAAGCCTTTAAACGAATTCTAATTTTTTGGTTGCTCATACCTGAAACAATCCTCCTTAAATAATAAAGTGTTTAGGTGTTGCTGTATCATCACCCACCCGTCCGGGTGTTTAAAGTCACTGTCTTAAAAAAAGCGAGCGAATTTGCTCATCTTTTTGACGGTGATGATCGTCGCCCGATTCATAGATCGTGACATACTCCCCAAGAATGACCTGAATTAGTAACAGCAATATCTTGGTTCATCGCAGACAGCCAACTTTGACTAGTATAATGCATTCCCCGAATGTTGGCAAGATTTTTTTTTGTAATTCTCAATTTTTTTGAAAGTGGTTGAAAATTAAAGTTTTTATTAAGTTTATTTTCAATTCAGCCGCAAAAAAAGCTCGTGCCGTACGACACGAGCTTTTATTTGATTGCTTTGTTTTTG
>DGWE01000097.1 GCA_002396065.1 Eubacteriaceae bacterium UBA4266 | reverse complement strand
ATCTGGTATCCCCGATTCAATTCTGGTATGATAAGTTTAATCAAATTATAGGATTTCATTCTATAATGATGTCAAATTATCTCTAATTTGGCAAAATCATACACATAAGGAGTTTAACATGGCAAAGACAGGTATGGTTATTGTTTCACACAGTGAAGAAATCGCCAATGGCGTCGTGAAGCTGGCCGCAGAAATGGCTAACGACAATGTTGAATTCAAAGCAGCCGGCGGTACCGGCGACGGTCGTCTGGGCACTTCCGCGATGACCGTTTTAAACGCGATCGAATCCTTATCCGATTGCAAGAGCATCTTGATCTACTGCGATCTCGGCAGCTCGGTCTTGAGCTCTGAAACCGCGATCGACATGATCGACAACACCTTATTGAGAGCGAAATGCCACATTGTCGACGCACCGTTAGTGGAAGGGGCCTTTTTCGGCGCAGTCGAAGCGGCGGCATCGGACGACGTTCAGAAAATCATTACCGAATCGGACAACGCGAGAAATCTTCACAAAAATTAATGATTTTCAGTTGATCAGATGACGTGGCTGTCATCTTCATCATAAATTTAATTTCACGCCAGGAGGGTAGTAATTATGGCAAAACTTAAACGTTTATTCAATGATCCCTACGACATCGTAGACGAAATGATCGAAGGCTACGCCAAGGCGCACAAACAGTACGTCCACATGGATGAAAGCGAAGAAGCCCAGGGCCGCGTCCTCGTTTCCAACGAAGTCGGCAAGAAGGATAAGGTCGGCATCGTCGTCGGCGGCGGCACCGGTCACGAACCGATGTTCCTCGGCTACGTCGGCAAGGATTTCGCCGACGCTGTCGTCATGGGCAACATCAACACCTCGCCGTCACCGGACCCGTGCTACGCCGCAGCGAGAGCTGTCGACACCGGCAAGGGCGTCGTCTATCTCTACGGCAACTACGCCGGCGATGTCATGAACTTCGACATGGGCGCTGAAGAAGCGGAAGACGAAGACGATATCGTCGTCAAATCCGTCACCGTCAAGGATGACGTCGTCTCCGCACCGAAGGATAAAATTGAAGACCGCCGCGGCGTCGCCGGGGACTTCATCGTCTTCAAGGCTGCCGGCGCTGCCGCTGCAATGGGCAAAGATATCGACGAAGTCGTCCGCATCGCGGAAAAGGCCAACTCGGTGACCCGTTCGATGGGCGTCGCGATGTCCTCCTCCACCATCCCGGCAAAGGGCGGCACCATCTTCGAAATGGAAGACGGCGATATGGAAATCGGCATGGGCATCCACGGCGAACCGGGCGTACGCCGCGGCAAGATCGACACCGCTGACAACGTCGTCGACGAAATCATGGAACCGATCTTAGCGGACCTGCCTTTCGAAAAGGGCGACGAAGTTTACGTCCTCGTCAACAGCTTGGGCGCTACCCCGCTGATGGACCTGCACGTCTGCTTCAGACGCGTCCAGCAGATCCTCGACGAAAAGGGCATCACTGTCTACAAGACCCTGGTCGGCCCGTTTGCCACCTCAATGGATATGGCCGGCATGTCCATCACCTTGGCGAAGCTCGACGATGAACTGAAGGAAATGCTCGACTATCCGTGCGATACGCCGTACTTCACCCAATTCTAATAGAATCGAGGCCATGCATTTATGTCAGAAGAACTGAGCAAGGAATATTTTGTCAAAGTCATTGAAGATTTGATCCCGTGGATCGAAGACCGGAAGGAATACTTCACCGATCTCGACTCCGCCATCGGCGACGGCGACCACGGCATCAACCTGTCCATCGGCTTCCGCGAAGTGGCCAGCCACCTGGACGAATGGAAAGGTGAAAATGTCGCGACGCTTTACAAAAACGTCGGCAAGGCGCTGCTCGACAAGGTCGGCGGCTCCGCCGGCCCGCTCTACGGCAGCTTCTTCATGAAGTTCGGCGTCCCGGTCAAGAAAAAGGGACCGGACGAAGGGGTCACCGCTGACGAATTCGTCGCGATGATGGACAAGGCTATCGCGATCATTCAGAAGCGCGGCAAATCGACCACCGGCGAAAAGACGATGAACGACACGCTGATGCCGGCCCTCGACGCGCTGAAGGCAGCCCACGCCGCGGGCGACGACATCAAGACCGCGATGGGCAAGGCGGTCGAAGCCGGCAAGGCCGGTCTCGAATCGACCCGCAACATGGTCGCGACCAAGGGCCGGGCCATGCGCCTCGGCGAACGGGCTGTCGGCCATTTGGATCCCGGCGCTGCCTCGACCGCCGAAATGCTCGAAATTTTCTACAAGGATATGCCGGACGCTTAAGCTCGGCGCCAAGCCTGCGGATTTTCCGCAGGCTTTTTTGCTACCCTTTATTTTTACACTCCCGCCTGTTCTGTTTGTGATTCGGTCGTTTTCATGCTAAAATATAACAAAACTATTAGGAGGTCATGTTATGCTCATCCCTATTATTATCGTCGCGGTTGTCGTCGTCATCCTGATTTGGCTGGTCGCCACCCGCAACAGCCTGGTCGGCCTCAGCAACCAGGTGGACGAAGCCTTCTCCACGATGGACGTCTACTTAAAAAAACGCTACGACCTGATTCCCAATCTCGTCGAAACCGTCAAAGGCTACGCCAGCCACGAAAAGGAAACCCTGCAGCGGGTCGTCGCCGCGCGCAACAACGCCGCCGCGACGCCGTCTACTGATCTCAGCGCAAAGATCAAAAGCGAAAATCAAATCGATCAGGCGCTGACCCATTTGTTCGCGATCTCTGAAGCTTATCCGGATCTCAAGGCCAACACCAATTTCATCGACCTGCAGAACCAGCTCAAGCTCGTCGAAGACGACATCGCCAACGCCCGGAAGTACTACAACGGCACCGTCCGCAACTTCAACAACCGGGTCCAGATGTTCCCGTCGAACCTGATCGCCGGGATGTTCCACTACACCACCAAGCCTTTCTACGAAGTAGCTGACGCCGTCGAACGGGAAAACGTCCACGTGCAGTTCTAACGCATTCTTTTAAAGAGGGGGAACCATGAAACGCAAATCCCTGCTTTTACTCGTCTCCGTCGCAGCGGCCTTGATGCTCACGCTGATCCCTGGGAAGGTTTCGGCCAATGCCGGGGGCTACACCACCAGCGCCTACAACGTCGACGTGAAGGTCAACACCGACCATTCCTACGAGGTGACCGAAACGATCGACGTCAATTTCACCGAACCGCGCCACGGCATTTACCGCTACATCCCCTGCAAGGGGAGCTTTTATCGGCAAATTGACGGCAAAGCCAGCGAAAAGAGCTATACCGCGAAAGTGAATGTGATTTCCGTTCAGGGCGGCAATTATGAAGATGTTTCCGAGGATAACGACACCGTCACCCTGCGGATCGGCGACGCCAGCACCACCGTCACCGGTAATCACCAGTACGTGATTCACTACACCTGGGACCCGGGCGACGACGGCATTTCCGATTTCGACGACGTGTATTTCAACGTCCTGCCCAAACAGTGGCCGACTGCCATCGGCTCGAGCACCATCACGGTAACCATGCCAAAGGCCTTCGACAAAAGCAAAGTCCATCTGTATGCTGGTACCTACGGCGCAACCGACAATGCCTATTTTAACGTCAGCGTCAGCGGCAAAACCATCACGGCGCAGAGTACCAAAGCGGTGCCCGCCAATTCCGGCGCGACCTTAAACGTGCGGCTGCCCGAGGGCTATTTTGTCGGGGCGCGTACCAACCGCCCGATTTTGATCGCCTTTTTCCTCATTTCGGCTGCTCTGATCGCTGCCGCGTTCTGGTTTTACCTGCGCGCCGACCACATCACGCCTATTCCGGAGGTCATTTCCTTCCACCCGCCGAAGGGGTTCTCCCCGGCGACAGTCGGCTATGTCGCGAGCGGCTGCACGATCAAAGATAAATACATCACAGCCTGCATCATGACTCTCGCCGAAAAGGGCTGCATCACCATCGAGGAGACCGGCAAAAGACAATTCACCTTCCACAAAGTGAAAGACATCGGCGACGACGAGCCGACGCCGCTCAAGACAGTCTTCAATGCCGTAACAAAAAACGGTGAATCGACGACGTCTGATTTCCTCAAGGACTCGTTCTACGAGGACGTCCAGACAGCGCGGACGGAGGTTCAGATGTTTTTCGACAAACCGGAAAACGAGCTGATCTCGCAATCCGCCCACAAATCCCGCTTGGCGCTGATGATCTTCGGCCTTGCGCAGGCCTTGGCTGCTGGGTTTATCACCTCTTATATCGTAGAGTCCTCTGTCATCGTCTTTAATGCGCTAGTGATCGCTGTTATTTACGGGATTGACTACTTGCTGTGCCAGTCTCTCGCCGGTCACATCGCTGAGGGGCACCGCAATCCAGCCGGCCGCAAAATTGGCCTCAGCATTCTCGACATTCTGATTGTGCTCATCCTCTTCGGCTTTATAACCTTCGTCGCATGGAATGGCGACCAGAGGATCCCCGTTATCGTCTCGCAGATCATCTTTATCGTCATCGCCGTCCTGCGCAGCCAAATCGAAAATATCAGCGAAACCGGACGGAGATGGACCGGCGAAATTCTCGGCTTCCGCCAGTTTATTAAAACGGCTGAGCTCAACCGGCTGAAGGCCCTCGTCGAGGACAACCCGTCTTATTTCTACGACGTCCTGCCCTACGCCTACGTCTTCGGCCTGACCGATAAATGGGCGAAAAACTTCGAAGGCCTGGCGGTTGAACCGCCGACTTGGTACACCGGCTACGACCCGTACACCACGTTCAACGTGATTTACTTCTCATCGATGCTCGATCGCAGCTTCAACGCGATGAACAGCAGCATGATTCACGTCCCGTCCGATTCCGGATCCGGCGGCTTTGGCGGCGGATTCGGCGGTGGCGGCGGCTTCTCCGGCGGTGGCGGCGGTGGCGGCGGCGGTGGCTCGTGGTAAGATTCGCCAATCGCCCCTACAGCCGCAAACTGCAACAAAAAAAGCAAGGTTTTCGCCTTGCTTTTTTGATTTAAAGAGATGATTCACCCTCTAAGTATTTCTTTTCTTTTTCTGACCCCAATTTAAAGCTGTCCAAATCTTCTTCTGACAAATGATCGTAAATGTAGCCAGTGAAATTCAGCGCGCGCCCGTCCTCTTTTAAAATCACAATCGGCGCATCGGGCCCGCCATAACACATTTCGTCTTTTGAGCACGAGAAAACATAGGCGTCTTTCCGAACCGTGCAGTAATCGTACTCCGCTCTCGCGTCCAGCGCCCTTTTCTTCGCTTCTGCGTAGCTGATCATCTTATTCTTTCAGTCCTTTCAAATAATCCGCCCGAGCCTGCACAACCTGCCGGATGTGATCGGCGACGGTGGTGCAGCAGCCGCCGACCGCGGCCGCACCGGCCTGGTAGTACGACAACGCGTGATCGTAGAAGGTCAGGTCGGATTCGACGCCGTGCCAGGTTTTCGTGACCGCGTCGTATTCTTCACCGCTGTTCGGGTAAACGGCGATTGGCAGATCGCAGGCCGTCTTAATTTCGCCGATCAGCCCGGTGATGTACTGGGGCTTGGTGCAGTTGACGCCGATCATCTGCAGGTGAGGATGACCTTCTGCAAAGGCAGCCGCCGCGTCGCGGATCGGGTCGCCCTCGCAGATGTGCGCGTCGTCCTTACACGAAAAGCTGACCCAATAATCCAAGCCCATGTCTTCGGCGATTTCCGCCTCGACCAGCGCCTCGGTCAGCGACGGCACCGTTTCAAACAGGATCAAATCAGGGTCTTCCGCGGCGAGCAGTTCGACGCGGCGGCGGTGGAAATCCCGCAGCGCGTCTTTCGTAAGGCCGTAATGCCCCTTGTACTCGCTGCCGTCGGCGAGGTAGGCGCCGTAAGGGCCGACCGACGCGAGGCACAGCGGGTAGGCCCGGCCAGCCGCCTCGCCTTCCGCCTGCCACCAGGCGTCCCGGGCGTCATTGAAGATGCGCACCGCCTTGGCGATCAGCCCTTCGGCCTCCGCTTCGGTGTAGCCGGCGGCCGTCAGCCCCGGAATCGTCGCCTGGTAGCTCGCGGTGATGCCGCAGTCCGCGCCGGCTTTAAAATAATTTTCGTGTACCTTCGCGATCAGCTCCGGCTGCTTCGTCAAGACGCTCGCGGTCCAGAGGGCGTTGGTCAGGTCGGCGCCGAGGTCTTCAAGGGCCGTGCCCATCGACCCGTCGATGACCATCCGTTTTTCCTGTTTCAAAATGTTTTCAAGTTTTGCGTTCATGGGTTCTCCTTTATCACATTACGACAGCTGTTCGGCTTCGGCCTTGGCGTCGATCGTCCCGTAAACGACCGGTTCGGGATTTTCGCCCCGTTCCTTCGCCGGGATGAACCGGAACCAGAAATCCTTGAACAGCCGGATGATTTCCTTGTGCTTGGAATAAATGAAGATCATCGTGATGATGACGTACACCGCCGAGAGAATGTCGGTCATGGCCCAGAGGGAATCGGCCTTGATGTTGTACAGCACGACGCAGGGGATCATGTAGTAGACCATGTAGATCCGCACCGCGCGGCGGTTGGCCTTCGTGTCGCCGAAAGCGTAGTTGACCGACTTTTCACAGCTGTAGTACATGCCGATGATCGTCGTCCACGCGAAGACCGTGATCGCGATCGCCATGAACCAGCCCCCGGCCCTGCCGTAGGCGGCCTTGAAGGCGACGGTGGTCAGGCTCGCGCTGCTGACCCTTGGGAAGTCGATGTAAGCGTCGGTCAGGATGATCGACAGCGCCGTCACGCTACAGACGACGATGGTGTCGAGGAAGACTTCCCCGAAGCCCCAGCTGGCCTGGCGCACCGGGTGATCGGTCTTGGCCGAGGCGTGGGCGATGATCCCGTAGCCCGTCCCGGCGTCGTTGGAGTACAGCCCCCGGGCGATGCCGTAACGGAGCGCATCGCGGACGGTCGCGCCGGCGAAACCGCCGACCCCGGCCATCGGCGTAAAGGCGGATTTCACGATCAGCGCGAAGGCCGCCGGCAGCGCAGTGATGTGGGTGATCAAAATGCCGAGGCCGCCGAGGATGTAGATCAGCGCCATAAGGGGCACGACCTTTTCCATGATGCTCGAAATGCGCTTCAGGCCGCCGAAAATCGTCACGAAGGAGGTAACCCCGAGGACGATGACGGAGATGAGCGCCGGGGTGCCGAAGCCCTGCTTCAGCGCGCCGACCACCGATTCGGTCTGGACGCTGCACGTCCACGGCCCGAGCACGAAGCAGCACACGGCGAGGAGCATCGCGCCCTTCTTCCAGCCCAGGGCGTTCTTCATCACGAAAGACCGGTCGCACATGTATTCGTCCATCGATTCGCTGTATTTCACGCGGTAGCGCTGGCCGAGAATGATTTCGCAGGCCTTGGTCGACATGCCGAACAGGCCGGAGACCCACATCCAGAACACGGCCCCGGGCCCGCCGGAGACGATCGCCGTCGCGACGCCTCCGATGTTGCCGACGCCGATGGTGTTGGCCATCGCCGTGCAGGCCGCGGCGAACCCCGAAACCGATCCGGCGCCGTCTCCCTTTTGAAACATCCGGCCGAAGGTATTCTTCAAATTAAAACCGATTTTCCGGAAATTGTACCGAAAGCCGAAGCGGATCGACAGGTAAATCCCAGTGCCGAGCAGTACGACGATCATCGGCGTCCCCCAAAGGAAGTCCGAGATCTGTGTCAACACATTTAAAAACATGGCAGCTCCTTATCTCTTATAATTACTATATGATAAGTATATATTAGTTTTAAGTACCGCGCCACTGTTTTTTATAAATTTTTAAAGCACGAGCTGCACCAGCAGCATGTAGCAGACCGTTCCGCCGAGCATCGGCAGGACCATACCGCGCTTCCAGGCGTAGAGCGCGATGACCACGCCGATCGAAATCAGCTCGGGGATCCCGTGGGATCCGGTGAACACGCTGACGTGGCGCAGGCAGTACACGACGAG
>DGWE01000052.1 GCA_002396065.1 Eubacteriaceae bacterium UBA4266 | reverse complement strand
AAGACAGCCGGACCTACGGCACCGTCTCCGTCGGCGACACCCGCGGCAAAGTGCTCGCGGTGATCCGCAGACGGAATTTGTAGGGCGCAGAGAACACAGATTCAAAATTCATATACGAAAGGAAATCTCATGGCAAAATCAATTCGTACAGCAATCATCGCCGCGGCGATGACCCTTCTTTTAGCCTTAGGCGCAGCATTTACCGGTCTCACCGCTCATGCGGCAACATCCGATCAGCCGACCGCGACAGAACCAAAGGTTAACAAAACCGTCAACGTGGCCGATGGCATCACGATTTCAGACGATGCAGTCTTCTCCGTTAAACAAGTGCCCAATGCCGACGGCGTCGCCGCTCCAGCAACGGTTGCAGACGACACGGTCAGCATTCCAGCCGCAAGCTTAAAGGCCAACACAAAGGTCAGCGAATCTTTAGGCCTGGCTGCAAAAACCACAGCCGTCGGTGAATATACTTTCGAAGTGAAAGAAACCGCACCGGCAGACAAGACCGGCACTTACGGCTGGACTGTAGATAAGACAACCTACTACGTCCACGTCTATGTCGCACAGGACAACAGCCACAGCTACATCGTGACCGAAGGCACCAACACCATTACGGACAACAAGTTTGAAAACAAGGTGGACAGCATCGACTTCACCAACACCTTTACAAAAGAAGCCGGCGCTTTCACAGTCAAGAAAACCGTTGAAAACGACCAGTACGCCGATGCCGATACGCTGTATAGCTTCACTGCTACTTTCAAAGAATCCTCAACTTCTGGCGAAGTTTCGACTTTCATCAATCAGATTCAAGTAGCAGATGCAACCGATAAAGCCGTCAGCGGCAATGCGATCACTTTCAAATTAAAGAAAGGTGAAACTGCGACGTTCACGAACGTCCCGGCTGGCGTTAAAGTCGATGTCGTCGAAGCTCAGGCGACGAACGTTAAATCCACCACGATTGCGATTAGCAGCAACGGCGGAGCAACAACGAATATAAACGGTTTGGATTCTGGCGAAGTGCTCCTTGGCGAAAATGCCAACACGATTGCTTACACCAACACGTATCAAGACGTGACCCTGACAGGGGTTGCCACAAAAATCGCCCCCTTCATCGCGATGGTCGCGATTGCAGGCGGTGCTGTTGCACTTTACATCGTTTCTCGCAGAAGAAGAGACGCGTAAGTAAACGCGCTCACCCATGATGCGTCACACATCCTCGAAGGAACGTCTGACTCACGAACAACAAGAAGCCTTGCCAGCTCGTCTGGCAAGGCGTTGTATCCATTTCTTGGACCAAGCCGCCGATTGGTTCCTGCTGATCTTTTTCATGGTGCTCATCACTTTCGGCATCTACTGTCTCTGGGACACGCACCAAGTTTACGTCGCAGCCTCGCCGACCGTCCTCGAAACCTACAAACCCGACACCAAGCCATACGTTTCCTTTAAAACCCTTCAGAAACTCAACCCCGAAGTCATCGGCTGGGTTCAGGTTTACGGCACCAAGATCGATTATCCGATCGCGCAGAGCACTGATAACGATAAATACCTGAACACCGACGCCAAGGGCGACTTTTCCCTCTCGGGATGTCCGTTCCTCGATGCCGCCAACGCCAGCGATTTCTCTGACGCGAACAGCATCATCTATGGACACCATATGGAAAAACATCTGATGTTCGGCGACCTCGAACGCTTCAAAAAGCACAAGGTGTTTAAAACCCACAAGTACGGCGATCTGTACTTCGGCGGCAAACACCACGGGCTCAAAATCTTTGCGTTCATCGAAGGGGACGCCTACGACTCAACCTTGTACAACACCGAAGTGAGCCCCAGCGAGATTACAAGCTACTACAGTCACCTTCTCGGCGCCGCGTCCTACACGCGGGCGGTCACCATCGACCCGGGCAGCCACATTGTGCTCCTGTCCACCTGCGCCAGCGGGCTGACGAACAAGCGCTACGTCGTCGCGGCGAAGCTCACCGACCAAACCTACAAAAACCCGTTTTCGAAGAAGTCTCAGAAAACCGGCGCGGGAAGCGCCTTCTGGAAGACCCTGCCCTGGTGGTGGTACGTCCTCCTCCTCATCGCCATTGCGGCGCTGATTTTCTGGCGGGTCATGAAAAAAAGAAAGCAGGCGCATCACCCATGAAAACAACACAAATAACAGAAATGGAGGTGGTTTAAACATGGCAATTCTCAAACGTCCGCTGAAGCTGGCCGTTCTCGCCATCCTGGTGTTCGGCCTCATGGGCTTCGCGGGAGCTGGCCACGCCTTCACCACCGTTCAGGCTGCGGCGGCAGGTGCCCCCACAGTGACTGAAAAAGTGAAAGCTGCAGAAGGGGTGACCCTCAGCGGAACCCTGACCCTTCAGATCAGCCAGGAGGCCCAGAATGACGACGGGGTGGTCCCGCCGGCGGTCAGCGACCCCTGGACCCTGGACATTCCGGTTTCCAAACTGAACAAAAAGGCAGGGGTCTACACCTATTCCACGACCCTGGACCTCGCATCGAAGACCCAGGCGGCCGGCGAATACACCTTTAAGGTGGTGCAGACCGCGCCGGCGCAGAAAACCGGCAGCACCGGATGGGATGTGGATACAAGCACGTACTACATCCGCGTCCTTGTCAAAAACAACGGCACCCGGACCTATTTGGTCACCAAGGGCAAAGTCAGCACCGACGCCAAAGACAAGCTCGACGGGCTGACCTTTGAAAACACCTATTCGGCAATCACCGACAGCGACCCGACCGTCACGAAACACGTGGTGAACGGGAATGCGAATACCCTGTACCATTTCACAACGACTTTCGCCGATTCTTCGACGAACACCGTGGATCTGGACAGCATCGAAATTGTTGGCGGGGAAAATGTCAAAAAGAACGGCAAAACCCTGACTTACGATCTCAAAGACGGCGAACACATCGTGTTCAAAAATGTCCCCGTGGGCCTGCGGTACCGCACCGTCGAAACCGAAGATCCAAACGTCGAACGCACGTCCATCGCTGTGAAAGCCAACGGCCAGGTGGTCGACGACAAGGGTGAAGCGCAAACCAATCCCAAAGCCGTCATCAACGGCCGGGATTCCGGCAGCCAGCTGGTGGGCGAAAAGACCAACAGCATGGCTTACACCAACATCCTGGTTCAGAAGACGAGCGGCGGCGGCAAGACCGCCACAACCGGCAAAGTCAAAACCGGAGACGCCACCCGCATCGCGGGATGGGCCGCCATCCTCGGCGGTGCGGCGCTGATCCTCATCGTTACAGTCGTCTCAAAACGCAGAAAAGACGCCGAATAAGGCGCAAACAAAAAAGACTGAAGGAAGAAGAATAGCCTTCAGTCTTTTTTGCGTTAAAACAGCGTTTTTCAGCGCTGATTTAAAGATCTGACGATCAGCCTAAAGACAGCTTGTCGTTCTCTTTGATTAAGGTCAGCATTTTGCACACGAGGGTGAAGCTGTGGCGGATAGCCAAAGGCAGGAATTCATCGTAAGTCAGTGTCGGCGCGTCTTTGTCGGCGTTGTCCGAAATCGCGCGGATGATGACAAAGGGCACATCGTTTAGCGCGGCAGCCTGAGCGATGGCCGCGCCTTCCATTTCGACAGCAGCCGGATTAAAGGTGTTCTGGATCGCATCCGCTCGGGGACCGCCGGCGATAAATTGGTCGCCGCTGGCGATGCGCCCGACACTGAATTTGGCGTCGTCCATTTCGTCCTGACAGGCTTCGTAAGCCCGTGCAGCCAGATCAATCAGCGACGTCGCCGCTTGGAAATCCCAAACCGGTAAATCCGGAATTTCACCCGGGGCAAATCCGCGGACCGTCACGTCGAAGTCGTGCTGGACAGCGTCTGAAGAGACGACGATATCCCCTTGATGGATATCGTCAGCTGTCGTACCGGCAACGCCGACGTTGATCAGCGCGTCAATCGGGAAATGGGAACACAGCGCCTGAGCACAGACCGCAGCATTTACCTTCCCGACGCCGCATTGAACGAGCACCACCGATTGGCCGCAGAGCGTGCCTTCGGTGAACGTCAGCCCTGAGATGATCGTCGTCTGCCGAATATCCATGGCTTCTCGAAAAGGCGCGGTCTCCTCTTCCATCGGGCAGATCAGCCCGAACAGCGGCATCGTCTTGTCGTCACTTTGGATTGCCTTGTGCATCCCTTTAATAAACCCAACGCCCGCGCCAATCGCCGCGCCGGCGCCGAGGGCAATGCCGCCGATTACTTTTGCAGGATTTTTTTTCATACCATTCTCCTTTAATTTTGGTGCTGGCCCTGATGAACGCAGGACCCTTTGGATTTTAAATCAAACGCAGGATAAACGCAAACAAGGGGGCAAACTGCCCCCTTATTCCGATCGCGTGCCGAAAGGTTGGCGCGAGATCAATATCCCCTGAAATCGTCAGTAACGATGCGGTCCGCCGCAACGCCGAGACCGGTTAATGTTTCAGCGAAGGCTTTGTTCATGCCTGGCGAGCCAGCAATCAGGTATTCGGCATCGCTGCCGTTGGCTTTTGCGTAAGTGTTGACCCCATCGGTAAAGGCGTCGCGGTTGGAGATCAGCTGCAGGTCGACGTTGGGCAGCGTGCTCCGGACTTCGTCCCAGAACGGGCCGTAGGCGAATTCGCCGCGGTCGTCGGAGTAGAGCACCGTCACTTTTTTGGACGTGTCGTGGCGGGCGGCCATATCCTTGAGCAGCGAGCGGATCGGCGTAATGCCGATGCCCCCGGCGATGACCAGGGCGCGGTCTGTCGTGTCGTGGAAGGTGTAGCTGCCGAGGGCATTCGCGACGAGCATCACGTCCCCGGGCTTGACGCGGTTGAGCAGAATATCCTTGAAGTCGGAATGGGGTTCAGCGATGCGCGTCGTGAACATCAGAAAGCCGTCGGCCGGCGCGGACGCGATCGTGAACACCCGTCCGGGCTTTTCGTCGGGACTAACGGTGTAATCCTGAAAGCGCCACAGCGCGTGCTGGCCCGCCGTCCAGGTGTAGCCGTCCGGAATCTCGAGGATAAAACTGTAGGTGTCTGAGGTTTCCTTCACAATTTGCGAAATCGCAGCTGGATAAAGTTTCATCGTAAAACCCTCCTGTTTTTTGATCTCATTATAAAAAAGAATCCTTAATAAACAGCTATAACAGAAATTGCGGAAAATTTAAAAAGATATGGTAAAATAGAAACATCTTTAAAATTCAGAAAAACCATGACTAAAAAGAAAAAACAGCCTGCTAAGTAAAAGTC
>DGWE01000085.1 GCA_002396065.1 Eubacteriaceae bacterium UBA4266 | reverse complement strand
GAATTTTCGGAACTGCGAAAGAAGCTCATGGATTTCGCTACACACAAATGTATGGAAAAGCCCGCATGAGAATGAAAGTCGGGCTTACTTTCGCATGCATGAATCTAAAAAAACTGGCAAAAATGCTTTTCAGAAAGAACCACTCAGGACCGAATCGTCCTGTATTACGATTTCAATTTATAAATCTACAAATTGCAGCTTGATATTAAATCAAACGAGGCTCTGAGTATTTTCTCAGAGCCTCGTTTGTCTACAGTCTGAAGGGACAGTCCATTGGGCTGTCCCTTTTGCGTGTAAATGCTTTTTATTTAGTAGTAGGTTCAGTTGAACTTGAGCTGCTAGATGATCCGGAAGTTGAAGATGTATTGCTGCTAGAACCTGAACTTCCTGCTCCTGCACCATTAGAAGATGCTCCTCCTTCTGTTGCTGAATTGGTGCCACCACCGCTGCTGGTCGATGGCGATGTCGTCGTAGTGCGTCTTGTGCTGTAATTGCTCGAATACGAGCGGGTTGATCGACGGCTTGTCGATGATGATGACGAGCCAGACGAATAAGTTGAGGTCGATGAAGAACCCGTAGAGGAATCAGCACTTGTGGTGCCGGTCAGCGTACCGACGCCAGTTCTTCGGACAATGCCGTCGCTGATTTCATTGACGGTGTCGGACGGCGTGTAGGATTTTTCAGTTCCGTAAATGGCCTGATGCAGCTGGATGACGTTGTCAACCAGGGTTTTCGGCGCAATAGACGAGCCTTCGTAGGTGACAAAAGCGTAATAATTGTCAAATGGGACGTGCTGGTTGGTCAGCTTTTTGCTATCTAACTGCATGTACCCCCTGAGCATGGTCGAAAGCTCGGTTGTGGACATGGATGTTCTGATATTGGGGTAAATCTTTGTGACCAGATTGGCCAGCTTCAAGCTGCTGAGCTTTGTCAGCTTCTTAAAGATTTTGTTGAATACTTCCCGTTGTCTTTCAGTCCGGCCAAAGTCGTTGTCGCTGTAACGGTTGCGGCTGTAAGCCAACGCCTGAATCCCGTTTAAGTGATTCTTCCCAGTGTGAGTCAGCGTCTTGGCGTGGGTGTTATTCAGCTGGTTGTAGTCGTTGATGTATTTATTGGTGTATTTTAATATACTGTCATCTTTGATGTTGATGGTGACGCCGCCAACGGCGTTCACGGAATCGATCATGCATTGAAAGCTGATGGTGATGTAATCGGTGATGTTCAAGTCGTAGTTTTCGTTAATGGTCTTGACCGCCAGCTCCGGCCCGCCGTAGCTGTACGCCGCGTTGATTTTCGTGTAGGATTCTTTTTTGATGGTGCTGTTCTTTGGAATGCGGGCGATGGTGTCGCGCTGAATCGAGGTTAAGACAGCTTTGCCGGTTTTGAAATTAATGGAGATGATCATAATGGTGTCGGAACGGTTTCCCTCGACATCGGGCCGGCCGTCCACGCCGAAAAGCGCGAGATTGATGACATCGTGATTTAAATACTTATTGACGCTGACGGCGCTGTCGTCGATGGACGCCCCTGAAATACTGCTTCGGATATTGAATAAGTAAACGGCGCCGCTTCCGACGACGAGTAAAATTGCTGAAAGGACAACAGCTAGAATTTTCTTGCCAACAGACATAAAACTCCTTCCCAGATTAATAAAGTTTTAAAAATCGTTCATTGTTCTCGAAATAAAATATTGTCTTATTATATCATAATTTTTCTGAATTTTGAAAAGTTCTGTGAATTCGCCGCATTTTTAACAAAAATTTAGTTTTTCATTAATAAAAATTTAAAGCTTTAAAAAGAGCAGGATAATGCGTGCAATGCTATCGTAAATATGCTATAATGAAAGCGTAATCAATCAATGACTGAAGTGACAAGTCGATACAGCCAATTGATTGAGATTTTCAAAGACGGCATCGTTTTTGAAAAACAACACGAAGGACTGGAGGACATAAAAATGAAATTTACGATCTATGGAAAGAACATGCACATTTCGGATGGATTGAAAGAAACACTTGAAAAGAAATTCCAGAAATTTGATCGTTATTTTGACAAGGAAACAGAAGTTTACGTGACCTTCAAAAAAGAAAAGAGCTACCAAGTGATTGAAGTGACCATTCCGCTCGGCAAGACGATCCTTCGAGCTGAAGAAAAGACCGACAGCACGATGGGGTCAATCGAAGCCGTCATCGACAAATTGGAAGGACAACTGAGAAAATACAAGACAAAACTGAGAAAACGCTACGAAGCACAGGACAGCAAATTAAATTTTGAAGCCTTTGACGATGGCGACGAACAGGCACCAGCCGTCGACGAACCCAAAATCGTCAGAACGAAAAGATTTGCGATTAAGCCGATGTCGCCGGAAGAAGCCGCAATGCAGATGGACCTGCTGGAACACGATTTCTTCGTTTTCCTGAACGCGGAAACCGATGATGTGAACGTTGTGTACCGCCGTAAAAACGGCGACTACGGGTTGATTGAACCGACCTTTGCATAACGCATCGAAAAACAAATAAACCATAATTTTAGAACCGCCACCCGCTAAGTACTTTTAGCGGGTGTTTTATTGACAGGGGTAGGGTTTTGTTTTAAAATTACTTTAGTTTACCTTTGCATTAATATAGAAGAAAAGGCAAAAATATAAAATTAAAATGGGCGTCATCCATCACACGAAATGTGGACAATACGATGGAGAACAATATCAAAATTTAGGGTGGAATCAATGTTTGTTATATTAGCGATTGTTATCGGATTGATCGTGGGGGCTGCGAGAGGTGGCTCTATCGGACTGATGAGAAAACGAAAAATCAATCTATGGCCGATCGGTCTGGTCGGCATAATACTGCAGATTGTACTCCACCTTTATTTTTATTTTGGGCAAGCGAGCGGCATTACGACCTTTTTGAATTTCGCCAGCTACGTCTGCATTTTGCTGATGCTCATTTTCAATTTTGACGATTTGTGGGCCATTCTGCTCACCGTTGGGACAACGGCCAATTTTATCGTCGCTTTTATCAACGGCGGCAAGATGCCCGTTACGCCAACGATTGTGAGTGCTCTTACCAATGCCAATTTGTCTGCCGGCATTACCCGTGGCATTAACGCAGTGTATACGCCGCTCTCCAGAGCGACGACGGCCCTTTGGATGCTCGGAATCAATACGCAGATCCCATACGTTTCGCGAATCACCTCCTATTACGGCGGTGTGGGCGGATTTTCAATTGGAAGCGTGCTCGTCTTTGTCGGCCTTTTGGGCTGGGTACAGCACGCGATGCAGGGGAACAAACAGCAGGATCCCTTCTCTGAAGAGCTCAACGAAGGGGATGCGGATTACATTATCTCGCCTGACGAAAACAGCATGATCGAAGAAATGGCTCAGAAAAAAGAAACGGGTTACGAAACCGGTCCCCTTGACTGGCTGAATCAGGATTCTGAAACTTTGTTTGGTCAGGAAATCAAGCAGCAGACAGGCGAAATGCCACCGGTAAAGCCAGAAAAAAAAGCGGCGAGAAAGCCAAGAAAACGTCGAGCTCCGCAGGAACCAGCGCGGCCTGAGGCAGACGCCACGAAAGGCCAGAAACCTGAGGAAGCTCAAAAGAAGCAGCCAGAAAAGACGACAGTGCTGCCCGATTTGTCGCCGGAACTGCTGGATCGAATCAAATCCCACAATTCAGGCGCGGCGAAAAAACGTCCGGCATCGACTGTTTCAGACGACACACGGGTGTTTACCACATTGAAGGATTTGGGAAAATACGATACGAAGCCCATTGATACAGGATTTTCAGCGTCAGCCCAGAGAGAAAGAAAAGAAGCAGAGGATTTTGCGGAATCTGGATTTTTCACACAGTCGTTCTACACAGAGCGGGAAAAAGGAAAATTGGCTTTTGGCTCTCAACCGAGCGGCGACAGCAGAGAAAAAGCAGCAAAACCAACAGAGACGTATCGTCGGGCAATAAATAATCAGGAGGATAAGAATCAAATGGCGGATTACAAACCAACAGAAGGCGACACAGTCAAATCAACAGCAGCGGCAGAACAGCCGAAACCGGCAGCACTGAAAAGAAATACGCAGCAGACAACGACGCAGTCTTCAAGCGCGTCACGATGGGAAATGCCTGAAAAGACAAAGAAAACAAAAGCTGAACCGACCGCTAAAAAAATCAATCCGTATCGTAAATACAGCGACGAAGAAGCGGCTAGACGAGCCGATGCGTCCCGCGATAACGAAAAGCAGATGCTAAACATCTGGCATCAGGTTTCAGAAGATACGCGCGCGCTGCGTCAGCGCGGCCGCCGGAGCGCCAGCGAAGAGGTGCAGTCCGACAGTCCGTTCAGCAGATCGGAAGCGGAACGCAAACGGCTGAAGCAGCAGCACAACCGCGCCGCAGCACAGAAAAGCGAAAACGAAATCGCTTCCGCGCAAAAGCCAAAGGCGGGCGGCACGAAAAAGCAGGCCGCCGCGGCTAATGTCACCAACGACGAAGATCGGGAACGGATCGGCTTTGAAAAAGTTGAAATCAATGTGGACAATCGGAAGGTTTCCTTCTGGAGAAAAAAGAAATCCTGAGCATCGGGAACAATACATGTTTGAAATGGAAAGGGCTGTGTATTCAGCCTTTTTTGTTTGAAAGCTTTATTTGCCTTTCAGACGAACATGATATAAAATAAGCCAACACATTCACATTATTCGAAATAAGGAGATTGAAATATATGGGATTTTTGCAAAATCTTTTTGATCCGAGCAAAAAAGAAGTAAAAAAATTGAGCAAGGTCGCGGATCAGATCGTCGCGCTGGAGGATGAATACAAGGCGTTGTCTGACGACGACTTAAAACACAAAACCGTCGAATTTAAAGAACGTTACGCCAACGGTGAAACTTTGGACGATTTGCTGGTTGAAGCCTTTGCAACAGTTCGGGAGGCGGCAGCCCGCACAGTCAATATGCGGCATTTCCCGGTACAGCTCATCGGGGGCATGGTGCTCCACAACGGTGACATCGCAGAAATGCGCACCGGTGAAGGGAAAACCCTGGTGGCGACACTGCCGGCTTATTTGAACGCGTTGAGCGGTGAAGGGGTTTATATTGTAACGGTCAACGATTACCTGGCACGTCGAGACAGCGAATGGATGGGCAAGATCTATAAATTCCTTGGCATGAGCGTCGGTTTGGTGATCCCGGATTTATCCTACGAAGAAAAACAGGCCGCCTATCGTTCGGATATCATTTACGGGACAAACAACGAATTTGGGTTTGACTACCTGCGCGACAACATGGTCACGTCCAAGGAAGAACAGGTGCAGCGTGGTCTGCACTACGCGATCATCGACGAAG
>DGWE01000014.1 GCA_002396065.1 Eubacteriaceae bacterium UBA4266 | reverse complement strand
ATTTGAATCCAGCTGGTTGCGGCGACGGCTGCGCCAAATCCTATAGCGGAAATGGTCGTCGACGAGGCGATGTACGGGATGATGCCGTTGGGAATACCAGGAATGAGACAGGCCATACCGAAAACAAATTCGGGATTGGCTGAATTGATTTTGCTCATAATCCAACTGCTTTCGGCTTTTTTTTGAAACCATTTTGAAAATTTGCGGCTCGCGGCCGTTTTTTCCGAGAGACGGCTGCCGACTCGTCTGGCGAAGACGAAGACCATGCAGTTGCCGGCGACGAAACCGACGTAGCACAAAATAAAAGCAACCCACCATTTATAAATCAGCCCCGCGGCGACCTGAATGGCCATACCTGGGAAAACGATGCTGATGACCTGGATAATCGAGAAGAGGATAATCGTGAGATATCCGCGCCATTGTCCCTGCTTTGAGAGATAGGCGGCGATTTCCTTTTCGTCTCCCTTCTGCAGCAATTTGATAAGCATCGGGAAGGATTTTGCGGCATTGCCGAACGCGATATAAATCATCCAGATAAAAACGGCGAAGGCTGCGATCACGACAAGATTTTTCCAATGTCTTTGTATAAAAGACTTGAACGAATGATTCATACGCGCATCCTTTAAAATATGATGTTTTTATCTAATTTGTAAAGTCTAGATCAACCAAATATAAATATTCATTATAATATCTCAATCCTTTAAGGATTGTCAAGCCAAGGCGAAAAATAAACGGCGCTGGATTGACGGAATCGCCCAGGCCATTTATAATTAAAGTGACTAACGTGAAAAGAATCCGTTTTCTTGACAGGGAAGTCAGCACAAATGGCATTGCACTGACTTTTATTTTAGTTGAGAAATTAAAATAAAAGTCTTTTTTATTTAGAAGGAGCGTTTATGTTAAAGATAGCCGTATATGGAAAGGGAGGCATTGGCAAATCGACGGTGACCAGCAATTTGGCCGCCGCCTTTGCCACGAGAGGAAAAAAGGTCATACAAATCGGCTGCGATCCGAAGGCGGACTCGACGATCAACCTGCTGCACAATCATCCGGTGACGCCGGTGATGACGCTGCTGCGGGAAGGTAAAGAGCCGGAGCGCCTCGAAGACTTGTCGGCGATCGGCTACGGCGGCGTCGTCTGTATCGAAACAGGGGGGCCGACGCCGGGGCTGGGCTGCGCCGGACGGGGGATTATTGCGACCTTTCAGCTCCTCGAAGATCTCGAACTCATCGAAACTGTGAAACCCGACGTCATTTTGTACGACGTGCTCGGCGACGTGGTCTGTGGCGGATTTGCCGCCCCGATCCGTGAGGGCTACGCCGAAAAGGTGTTGATCGTAACCTCCGGCGAGAAAATGGCGCTGTACGCGGCGAACAACATCAACACGGCGGTCGACAATTTTGAAGACCGCGGCTACGCGTCGGTGGAGGGACTGATTCTCAACCGGCGCAACGTACCGGACGAGCGGCAGAAGGTTGAGGCCTTTGCCGAAAGCTGCGGCCTGCCAATTGTGGCAGACCTGCCGCGAAGCGACGCGATCAACCGCTACGAGGATCAGGGAATGACCGTCGTCGAAGGCGATCCGGCCCTCGACATCTCTCAGAAATTCATCGCCCTCTCTGAACGGCTGGAGGCGGAAGCATGAGCGCGGGACGCACGGTTCAATCGATCGTTGACGCGGGAAAGGACGCCCTTCAGTCACAGATCGCCGACACGAGACAGTTGATTTATTCTTCGCCGGCGACATTGGCCTACAATTCGCCGGGGGCGGAGGGCTACGGCGTCAAGCGGGCGGGGCTGGCCATCCCAGACTCGATCATGCTCATCGTGTCGCCCGGGTGCTGCGGACGCAATACCTCGGCGCTTTCGGAACGGCCGGCATATCGAAACCGCTTCTTTTATCTGACGATGGACGAGACCGATTTGATCACGGGCCGCCATTTGACGAAGATTCCGGAGGCAGTGAAGGAGGTCGTGGATTTTCTTCCGACACAACCGTCGGTGGTGATGATCTGCATCACCTGCGTCGACGCGCTGCTGGGAACGGACATGGAACGGGTCTGCCGGAAAGCGGAGGAAGCCGTTGGCATTCCCGTCCGGCCGTGCTACATGTACGCGCTGACCCGAGAAGGCAGGCGGCCGCCGATGGTGCACGTCCGGCAGTCGCTGTATTCGCTGCTTGAAAAACGGCAGCGCCAGGTCGACCGCGTCAATCTGCTCGGCTATTTCGGCGGTGTGGACCGCAGCAGCGAAATTTTCGATTTGCTGAAAGCGGTGGGCGTCCATCAGATTAGGCAGATTGCCGAGTGTCAGAATATGGCAGATTTTCAGGAGATGGCGGCGGCGAATTTCAACCTGGTGCTGAACCCAGAGGCGCTGCCGGCGGCTGAGGACTTGCACAAGCGCTTGGGCATTCCGCTCATTCAAATGCAGCGGCTGTATCAAATCGACAAGATCGCGGCGCAGTACCGGGCTTTCGGACAGGTGCTCGGCGTCACCTTTGAAACCGACGCGCTTCGGCAAAACGCCGAGGCAGCTGTAGACAGACTCGTACAGCGGACGGCAGGCTGGTCCTTTGCGGTTGGGGAAGTCGCCGACGCCAATCCTTTCGAGCTGGCGCTGGCCCTGCTCAGCGCAGGCTGTGAGGTTCAGGCGGTTTACGGCACGACCGCCGCGGAATATTGGCCGTGGCTTGAAAAGCTCGCGGCTCTGAAGCCGGAGCTCGAGATTTACGACAATGCCGACCCGCAGATGGTGCATTATCACCCGGATGAGAGCGGGCCGGTGATCGCCATCGGTGAGGACGCCGCGTATTATTACAGCGGAACTCAGAAGGCCGCAGTGGTGCCGTGGCGCGGGAAGACCCAGCCCTTTGGATTTGACGGCGTGGTCAAGCTGTCGCAGGCGGTCTGCGGGGCGGTCGACCGGGCCGAACAGAAAGGAAGCACGCGATGAAAGGACTTAGAAAGGTGCTGACACCCTTCGCGCCGGATCAGTCGGGCGCGGTTTCAGTACTCTACGCCCTGGGCGGCGCAGTAATTATCGTCGACGCCGGCGGCTGTACGGGCAATATCTGCGGATTTGACGAGCCTCGGTTTGAGACCCAGGCTGCGGCGGTTTTCAGCGCGGGCCTTCGGGATATGGACGCGATTCTCGGGCGCGACCAGCTTTTGGTCGACAAGGCGGTCGAAATCGCCGAGTCCCTTCATCCGAAATTCGTGGCCCTCGTCGGCACGCCGGTGCCGGCTGTAATCGGCACCGATTTGAAATCGCTGTGCCGTTTAATTGAGAAAAAAAGCGGCGTGCCGGCCTTCGCCGTGGCAACGAACGGCTTCAAGCTCTACGACGCCGGCTGCGAGCAGGCCTTTTGGACGCTGCTTAAGAAATTTTGCACCGATCGATCCCAGACCTCTCGAAAGGGCATCGGGTTGTTGGGCGCGACGCCCTTTGACTGCGATTTGGACGCGCTGGACGCTTTCCTAGAGGCGCATCCGACGTGCACGGCCTACGGCTGGCCGCAGAATGAGGGGCTGGACACCTTTGCCGATGGGGCGTCGGCCGAACGCAACGTCGTTGTGGCGCCGGACGGGCTCAAGGCGGCAAAATGGCTGAATCAGCATTTCGATGTGCCGTACAAACTTTACGATCCGATGGCGGCGCAGTTTGCTGAGTCGGTTCCCGATGTTTCGGGCAGGCGCATCTTAGCCGTGCACCAGCAGGTGGCGGTGGATTCAGCCAGACAGGTCTGGCTCGATCGCGGTGCGGCTTCTGTGACAGGCGCGACCTGGTTCATGAGCCTTAAAGAACTGGCGCAGCCCGGTGATCTCAAATTAAAAGAAGAAGACGATTTTGAACGGGCGGCTGCTGAGGGCGGCTACGACATCATCGCGGCAGACCCGACGCTCAAGCCCTTGGCCAAGCGTTTTGCGGGGCAGTGGATCGACTGGCCCCACTTTGCGATTTCAGGAAAGCGGTTGAATCCCCATGAATGACGTGCAAATCACACACCGCATCCGGCTGTACGGCATCGTTCAGGGCGTCGGGTTCAGGCCGACGGTCAGCCGATATGCTGAAGCCTTCGGGATCTGCGGACAGGTGAGCAACCGCGGTGCCTGGGTGGAAATTCTCGCTCAGGGCACTTCGGAACAGGTCGCGGCCTTTGAAAATCAGATCGAGAACGCCCCGCCGGAGCGGGCCGTCGTGCTGAAGACCGAAATCAAATCGGTGGACGCGCCCGCTCAGTTCGACGATTTTCAAATTGTGGATAGCGAAAAGGTGAAGGGCGCGATTTTCGTCTCGCCGGACATCGCCATTTGCGATCAATGCAAGGCGGAGCTTTTCGATCCGGACAATCGGCGTTATCTGCACCCGTTTATCAACTGTACGGACTGCGGCCCGAGGCTGACGATTCTCGACGAGCTGCCCTACGACAGAGAGCGGACGAGCATGAAGGATTTTCCGATGTGTCCGGCATGCGCTGGAGAGTACACGAATCCGGCGTCCCGGCGCTACGACGCCCAGCCGGTCTGCTGCCCGGACTGTGGGCCCGAGCTCTACCTGCTCGACCGTCCGGAACGGGGCCATGCTGCAATGTCTGAGACCCGTCGGATTATCGCCGAAGGCGGCATCGCGGCGGTCAAGGGGATCGGCGGCTTTCACCTGTGCTGTGACGCGGAGAACGCGGCAGCAGTCACCCGATTGCGGCGGCTGAAAAATCGGCCCCACAAGCCCTTGGCTGTGATGATGCGGGACGAAGCGGCCGTGCGTCGGGAATGTGTCATCGACGAAGAACAGACGCGCATTTTGACGGGACATCAAAAGCCGATTCTGCTGCTCGAGAAAAAACCGGGCGGCCGCCTGTGCGAGGGTATCGCGCCAGGTCAGGCCACCGTCGGCGTCATGCTGCCTTACGCGCCGGTGCAGTGTCTGTTGTTCGACTACGACGACGGCATCGACATGCCAGACAGCTTGGTGATGACCAGCGGCAACGCGGCGGGGGCGGCCATCTGCCACAACGATGCGGAAGCGCGGCAGGAACTGTCCCATTTCGCCGACGTGATCCTCTCCAACGACCGGCCGATTGTCACCCGCGCCGACGACTCGGTGATGGATTTTATCACCGTCGACGGTCAGCGGGCGCCCTACATGATTCGGCGCTCCCGCGGGTACGCGCCGATGCCTTATATCGTTTCTGCGCCGATGCGCGGGCAGGTCTTGGCCGTCGGCGGCGAACTGAAGAACACGTTCTGCATCGGGCACGATCAGCTTTTCTATCCCTCGGCCTACGTCGGCGATTTGGCGGACGTGCGGACGCTTCAAGCCCTCAAGGAGAGCACGTCTCGGATGCTGACCCTCTTAAAGGTGAAGCCCCAGGCTGTGGCCTGTGATCTGCACCCGCGGTATCAATCGACGCAGTTCGCCGAGACGCTGGGACTGCCGCTCATTCCCATTCAGCACCATTACGCGCACATCGTGTCCTGCACTGCAGAGAACGATGTGGACCGCCCAGTCATCGGCCTGTCCTTTGACGGGACGGGTTACGGAGACGACGGTACGATTTGGGGCGGCGAGATTTTAATCGCGGACTGGCGGCATTACAAAAGAGTCGGCCATATCGAGCCGTTCTGGCAGCTGGGCGGCGACGCCGCGTCGAAAGAGGGCTGGCGGATCGCAGCGGCCCTGCTGATGACGCAGGTTCCAGATCCCAAAAAGTGGGAGACACTGGTGTTGTCCATCGGGCTGTGCAGTGCCAAGCAAGCTCGGGTGCTCAGGATGATGGCCGATAGAAAAATCAACGCGGTGCGCTCGACCAGTGCTGGACGCCTGTTTGACGGCGCGGCGGCGGGCCTTGGCATCTGCAGGGAATCGACCTTCGAGGGTGAAGCCGCGATGGCGCTGGAGACGGCCGCAGAAAGCTACGAGGCCGCCCATTCTGATACCGTATGCGCCACGGCGCCGGCCGTGACGGAAAGCGCGGACGGGCAGATGATTCTGCCGACGACCGCTTGGTTTAACGGCTTAATTGCCAAGAAACTCGCGGGAGAAGCACCGGAGCAGCTGGCCTATATCTTCCACCAAGAACTGTCGGAGATGATGATTGCCGCCTGCTGTCAGATTAGAGATAAGGTTCAAATTAACACGGCGGCGCTGAGCGGCGGCGTGTTTCAAAACAAGCTGTTGACACGGCTGACCGCTGAAGGCTTAAAGGCCTGCGGTTTTGAGGTGCTGCTTCACAGGCTGGTGCCGCCAAACGACGGCGGCATCGCGCTGGGACAGGCGGTGGCGGCGATGAGTCGGCTGCAAGAAACAAATATTCAACAAAAACATCAATAGAAAGAAGAGAAAGGAAACAATATGTGTGTAGGATTATCAGCAAGAGTTGTCAAATTAACTGATAAGGGAACGGCGGTCGTCGACGCGTCGGGCGCCAAGCGGGAAATCTCGGCGAAGCTGCTCGACGGCTTGGAACCAGGCGATTACGTCATGGTTCACGCCGGGACGGCGATCGCCAAAATTACCGATGACGACGGCCACGAAACGGAAAATCTGCTGGATCATCTGCTATGACAAAGGGAAGACACACGCTTTCGGAGCCGCTTAAAAAGGCGATCCAATATCTCAAAACCTACGATGGACCGCCGGTGCGCATCATGGAGGTCTGCGGCACCCACACCCATGAAATTTTCAGACAGGGCATCCGCCAGATTCTGTCGCCAAACATTACGCTGATTTCTGGGCCGGGCTGTCCGGTTTGTGTCACGCCAGGCGGGTACATCGATCGGGCCGTCGCACTGGCGGAGGACCGCGGCGCGACCGTCTGCACTTTCGGCGATTTGATGCGGGTGCCGGGGACGGATAAAAGTTTAAGCCAGGCCCGAGCTGGCGGCGCCGACGTTCGGATTGTGTACGCACCGGACGACGCGGAAAAAATCGCGGCGGACAATCCGGATCGACAGGTGGTCTTTCTCGCCGTGGGCTTTGAAACGACGACTCCGTCAGCTTGTCTCGCGGTCGATCACGCGATCGCGGACGGCGCGGACAATTTTTCGATTCTGACGGCCAACAAAACGATGCCCGCCGCCTACGAGGCGATGAAAGACAGCACAGATTTGTTTTTGTATCCCGGTCACGTGCACGCGATCACCGGAATGGCGGACTGTCGCAAAATGGAAGCAGAAGGCGTCAGCGGCGTTGTAGCTGGGTTTACGGCCGGCGAATTAATCAGCGCGCTGACCATCGCCGTCAAAAAGTTTGAAGCGGGCGAGACCTTCTGTGTCAACGCTTATCCCCGGGTTGTGACGGAATCGGGGAGCCCAGAGGCGCAGCAGCTCGTCAAAAAGTATATGGAACCCTGTGACGCCTGGTGGCGGGGCATTGGCAAAATTCCGAACTCAGGCATGAAGCTGCGGGAAGCCTACGCCCATTACGACGCGGCGGTACGCTTCGATCTGCCCGAAACCGTCGGGAAAGATCATCCCGGCTGCCGCTGCGGCGACGTCCTTCAGGGAAACTGCCGTCCGGTGGATTGCCCGCTGTTTGGCAAGGTGTGCACGCCGGAACACCCGACGGGCGCTTGCATGGTGTCCAGTGAGGGCACGTGCTCAGCTTATTATTTGTATGGAGGTATAAAATGAGAGAAACACTGCCGGATCAGATCACGCTGGCCCACGGGGCCGGCGGCAAGCAGACCTCTGCGCTGATTCACGATATTTTCAAGAAATATTTTGACAATCCCCTTCTGACGGCGGATGACGCGGCGGTGCTGCCGCGGCCCGACCGGAAGATCGCGATGTCGACCGACGGTTTCGTCGTATCGCCGGCCTTTTTCCCAGGCGGCAACATCGGCGAGCTGTCGGTCTGTGGGACGGTCAACGATTTGTCCTGCATGGGCGCGAAGCCGCTGTATTTGACCTGCTCGTTTATCATCGAGGAAGGCCTCGAAACGGCTAAGCTCGACCAGATCGCCCAGTCGATGGCGCAGACCGCTGAAAAAGTCGGTGTGGTCCTCGTGGCTGGGGATACGAAGGTCGTTGGCAAGGGCCAGGCGGACCAGGTCTTTATCACGACGACGGGGGTCGGTGAGCTGATGCCTGGGGTTCATTTGGCCGGCGCGGACGCCAAGCCAGGGGACGCCGTTTTGGTCACCGGCGATGTGGGCCGGCACGGCTGTGCGGTGCTGCTCGCCCGGGACGAATACGGCATCGACGCTCACGTGACCAGCGACTGTGCGCCGTTGTGGCATCCGGTTTCGGCGGCCCTCGAGGCGGCGCCGGATGTCCACGTGATTCGAGACGCGACCCGAGGCGGCGTCGGCACCGTATTGTACGAAATTGCCCACCAGAGCCACGTGGGCATTCAGTTAAACGCCGAAGACATCCCTGTGGACCCGGCCGTCGCCGGCGTCTGCGGAATGCTCGGTCTGGAACCGCTGTATCTGGCCTGTGAAGGGCGCATGGTGATGATCATGCCTCAGGAACGCGCTGATGCGGTGATCGACGCGCTGTCGGCTTATCCGGACACTCAGGGCATCTGCCAAATCGGCGTGGTCACCGAGGACAATCCGGAACGGGTCGTGATGGAAACGGCGATCGGCGCTCAGACCTTCCTGCCTGAACCGGGGACCGAGCTGCTGCCGAGGATTTGTTAAGGAGTCAATTTATGAAAACGAGAGTTGCGGTGATTTCGATCATCATTCGAGATAAAAATGAAGTAGAAAAAATTAACGAAATGCTTCACGAAGCGTCAGACTATATCATCGGGCGCATGGGCATTCCCTATCGTCAGAAAAACATCAATTTGATCAGCGTCGCGGTGGACGCGCCGGAAGGCGTCATTTCGGCGCTGTCCGGCAGCATCGGCCAACTCCCCGGCGTCACGGTGAAGACCGCTTATTCAGACGTCATCACGGAAACCCCATGATCCAGCTGGCGTTTTACGGAAAGGGCGGCATCGGCAAATCGACGACGGTGTCCAATATCGCGGCGGCGCTGGCTGAGCGTGGCCTGCGCGTCGTCCAGATCGGCTGCGACCCGAAGGCGGATTCGACGATGAACCTGTGCCACGGTCAGAAAATTCCGACGGTGATGGACATGTGCCGGAAAGTCAACGACGCCTTCGATTTAGAGGATGTGGTCGTACAAAGCGAAAGCGGCGTGTACTGTGCCGAAACCGGCGGGCCGCTGCCCGGTGTCGGCTGCGCCGGGCGGGGCGTGATCACCGCCCTCGAAAAGCTGACCGAAAAGGGTCTTTACGAAAAGCTCGCGCCGGACGTCGTGCTTTACGACGTGCTGGGGGATGTGGTCTGCGGCGGATTTGCGATGCCGATGCGGAAAAAATACGCTCAGTCGGTTTACATTCTGACCTCCGGCGAGGCCATGCCGATTTATGCGGCAGCCAACATCGCGATGGCGGTCGATCATTTTAAGGCGCGGCATTACGCAAGGCTCGGCGGCTTTATCTTAAACCGCAGACAGAACGCGGATGAAACCCAGCGCGTTGAGCAGCTGGCTCAAGATTTTCACAGCACCATCGTCGGCACTTTGGCTGATTCCGAGATGGTCAGGGCCGCGGATAATGCTCACCGCATTGTGCTCGAGACGGCGGCCGATTCGGAAATGGCGGCAGCCTACCGGCGGCTGGCTGAGACGATTTACGCCCGCGAGACGGGAGGTGCGCCATGTTAAAGCGCGTGAGAGCTGATTTTTCAGAGGCCAGCCTTCCAATTTCTCAGGCGCATTTTCCCGCGCCCTTTGCGGCCGGTTTGGAATTTAACACGCCGGAGCACAGCCACTGGAATATTGTGCACATTGGGATGCAGCTGCCCGAGAGCCGGCAGATTTACATCTGCGGCGACAACTGCATGCGCGGCGTCGTGATGACCGCGGACGAAATGGACGCGGGCGACCGCTTCGGCATGGTGCTGCTCGAGGACAAGGACTTGATGGACAGCGACCTGACTGAGGTGACGCTGCAGGGTATCATCGGCTGCATCGAAAAATGGCAGAGGCGCCCGAAGGCGGTGTTGGTTTTTCCCGTTTGTCTGCACCATTTTATGGGGACCGACATGGATCGGGTTTACGAGGTGCTCGAGGCCAAATACCCGGATATTTTCTGGCTGAGGTGCTGGATGGACCCGATCATGCAGAAACGCGGTACGACGCCGGACGAGCGGGAGCGCCTGGAAATGACGCGGCCGCTGTACGATCTGCCGGCGGATCCCGCTCAAGTGAATTTAATCGGCGCGGATACGCCGCTGGGTTCAGAACAGACCAACGATTTTGCCGCATTGTTCGCGCGGCACGGCGTTCAGGTCAACACCACAGGCGCCTGCCCGGATTTTGAAGCGTACCGAAAGACCGGTGCGGCCGCTGTGGAAGTTTATGTGTCGCCCATGGCGAGGCTGGCGGCAGAAGGGGTGGCCGCGCGGTTGAACCGCCCGAGTTTTTATTTGAGCGCGGGCTGGCGGGACGCAGAGATCGAGGCAGCGCTGGCGCCCGTCGCGGCCCATTACGGCTGGGACGTGTCCGACTTCCTTAAAACGCGAAAGACGGCTGCAGAAAAGGCAGTGGCGGCAGCGAAAACACGTGTCGGCCGGATGCCGATCGCCATTGATACCGTCGGCGTCTTCAGACCCTTGAGCTTGGCGCGGTTCTTAATCGAAGCGGGATTCAACGTGGTGCGCCTCTACGCGGACGGTTTTTTAGACGAAGAAAAAACAGATTTTGACTGGCTGCGCTCCCACGCGCCGAGTGTCATCGTCTGTTCGACGCTGCGTCCTGAAATGCGGCGGTGGCCGGCGCCTGACGAAAAGGTTTTGGCCATCGGCCCGAGAGCGGCATGGTTTGAAAAGAGCCGCTATTTTGTTCAGATGGTCGCCAACGGCGGTCTCTGGGGCTACGGCGGCCAAGCGGCCTTAATGCAGGAAATGTGCAGCGCACTGGATTGTCCGAAGGATCCGAAGCCTGTGATCGGACAGAAGGGATGGGGGTGTACCTGCGTACTATGAGACAAGTATATACCCAAGTGCCTTGTTACGCCGGAGACGTGTCCGGCGCGGCCTCTGCGCTCTACGAGCTTGGCGGCATGGTCGTGATTCACGATCCTTCTGGATGCAATTCGACTTACAATACCCACGACGAAACCCGCTGGTACGATAAAGAAAGCCTGATTTTCATCTCGGGGCTCAACGACATGGACGCGATTGTCGGCAACGACGAAAAATTGGTCGACGACGTGGTCGAGGCGGCTCAAAACCTGCATCCACGGTTCATTGCGCTGTGCAATTCGCCGATCCCGTACATTATTGGGACGGATTTTGAAGGCCTTTCCGAGATGATCGCGGATCAAACCGGCGTGCCGGTATTCTACATTCCGACCAATGGATTGCACGACTACGTCGACGGCGCGGGCCGGGCCTTTGAAGCTGTGGCCGAGATGCTGGTCGACGATTTGGGCGAGGCGAAGCGGCCCCACAGCGTGAATATTCTCGGCCTGACGCCCCTCGATTTCGACGCGCCTGGCAGTGCCGTCTCTCTTGAGCAGAAGCTCGTCGATGCCGGATGGCAGATTCAATCCAACTGGGCGCTGGACAGCGATCCCGAGGCAATTTGCGGAGCAGGCCGCGCAGCGGTTAACCTCGTGGTGTCCTCGACTGGATGGCGCGCAGCCAAGGTGCTTAAGGCACGGTTTGGAACGCCGGCAGTGGCGGGCTGTCCAGTCGGCAGTTTTTCAGAAACGCTCTTTGACGCCCTTGAACGCAGCGCCAGAGACGGCCGGACGCGGCTTCCTTATTTGGACGGGATTCAAGGTCAACCATCTGACGAAGTGCAGACCGCCGTCATCGGCGAAGCCGTTCAGGCCGGTTCCATTGCCGCGGCGTGCGCGGCTGAACAGCGCGGACCGGTCCGCGCAGTAGTACCGACAGAATGCTCGAAGGCGCTGTGCGCGGGCCAGGTTATTTCCGTGAATGGGGAGGCGGCAGTTAAGACAGCGGTTGGCGGCGCGGAAGCCGTGATGGCAGATCGGCTTTACGCTCCGCTGGTGCCGGATCAGGCGAAGCTGATCCCCCTGCATCATTTTGCTTTTTCTGGGAGGATCGGCTATGACCGCGCGGTGAATTTTTTTGACAACGGTGAATTCAGCAATTTAGCGAAGGAGATCAAAAATGGCAACACTCAATGAAACACCGGCAGGCGAACGGCTCCACATTACCTTTTTCGGAAAGCGCAACGCTGGAAAATCCAGCGTCGTCAACGCGGTGACAGGACAGGATCTGGCGGTAGTGTCGGAAAAAGCGGGAACGACGACCGACCCGGTGGAAAAAACGATGGAAATTCTGCCGCTGGGTCCGGTGTTGATTGTGGATACTCCAGGAACCGATGACGTCGGCGAGCTCGGCGCTAAACGCGTCGCGAGAAGCTACCGGGAAATGGAACGCACGGATATCGCGGTTCTGGTCGTCGACGGCGGAAAGGGCCTGTCCGAAGAAGACAAGGCGCTGATCAGCCGCTTTAAAGAAAAAGAGCTGCCCTATCTGGTGGTGTACAATAAGGCTGACCTCAGAGAAAATCTGCCGGATCGCGGTGACAACGAAATCGACGTGTCGGCGAAAACCGGCTGGCATATCGACGAACTCAAGGAAAAAATCGCGGCGATGCAGCCGAAATCTGAGGACAAGCCGATTATCAGCGATTTGGTCGCCATGGGCGACGTGGTGGTACTCGTGATTCCGATCGACGAATCGGCGCCGAAGGGGCGGCTGATTCTGCCGCAGCAGCAGGTCCTCCGCGAACTGCTCGACATCGGGGCGATGGGCATCTGCTGCCGGGAAACGGAGCTGCCTGAAACGCTGGCCTCTCTGCAAAACCCGCCGGCACTGGTCGTGACGGACTCCCAGGCCTTTAAGAAGGTGGCTTCGGTCGTGCCGCGGTCGGTGCTGCTGACGTCCTTCTCGATTTTAATGGCGCGGCACAAGGGCTTTTTAAAGACAGCCGTCGACGGCGTGCACGCGCTGGATCATCTGCAGGACGGCGACAGGATTTTGATGGCTGAAGGCTGTACCCATCACAGACAGTGCTACGATATCGGGACGGTCAAGCTGCCCCATTGGATTCAGAAGCAGACAGGGAAGCAGCTCGTCTTTGAAACGTCGTCGGGCAAGAGCTTCCCGGCGGATTTAAGTCCATACGCGATGGTGGTGCACTGCGGCGGGTGCATGCAGAGCGGGACGGAAATCAAGTCGAGAATGGCGAGGGCTGTGCGCCAGCACGTGCCCTTTACGAATTACGGCACGGTCATCGCCGAAATCAACGGCATTTTAGACCGCAGCCTCGAGGTGCTGGATGGCCACGAAAAATGAGGAACGCATCAAACGGCTGACCGAGACCCACAATCTTCCGCGGGAGGATTTTAAGCAGCTGCTGAGCACACTCACCGACGCAGAGGCTGAAGCGCTTTACGCCGCGGCCCGCCGTGTCCGGGAAGCGGTGTACGGCAAGGCCGTCTACCTCCGCGGCCTCATCGAATTTACCAACGTCTGCAAAAACAACTGCTATTACTGCGGCATCCGGCGGGACAATGCGCGTATTTCCCGTTACCGTTTAGACGACGAGACAATTTTAGACTGCTGCGATCGGGGCTACGATCTCGATTTCAGAACTTTCGTGCTTCAGGGCGGAGAGGATCCGGCCTATTCCGACACGCGGATCTGCAATTTAGTCCGCGAGATCAAGGCGCGCCACCCGGACTGTGCGGTGACGCTGTCGATCGGGGAGAAATCCGAGGCCAGCTACCGCGCCTATTTCGAAGCCGGCGCCGACCGGTATCTGCTGCGCCACGAGACGGCCAATCCCGAGCATTACAGGATGCTGCATCCGCCGGAACTGTCCGGCGAAAATCGAAAGCGCTGTCTCAAGACGCTGAAGGCCATTGGCTATCAGGTCGGCGCCGGCATGATGGTGGGTTCACCCGGCCAGACGCTCGATTATCTGGTCGACGACCTCCTGTTTATGCGCGAGCTTCAGCCGGAAATGATCGGCATTGGGCCGTTCATTCCCCAGAAGGACACGCCCTTTGGCACCCAAGCGCAGGGGAGCCTCGAAATGACGCTGCACCTGCTGGCGATCATCCGGCTGATGCAGCCGGACGTGCTGCTGCCGGCGACGACAGCCCTCGGGACCATCGACCCGACTGGACGGGAAAAGGGCATATTGGCCGGCGCCAACGTCGTCATGCCCAATCTTTCGCCGACCAGCGTCCGCGGCAAATACCTGCTCTACGATGGGAAGATCTGCACCGGCGATGAGGCGGCCGAATGCAGGCGGTGCATGGCGCTGCGGATCGAACGGACCGGCTATCACGTCGCGGTCGACCGGGGCGATCACATCGCAGCGCAGAAATAAAAAATAGAAAAGGAATTTAAAATGTCTACACCCGAAATGACCCACTGTATGTTTTGCGGTTCGGAACTGCTGCACCGCTATCTAAAAGACGAGGGCATCGTGCCCTACTGCCCCGTCTGCGAGGAACACCGCTTCCCAGTGTTTAACACGGCCATCAGCACCATTGTGATGAACGAGGATCAGGACCATATTCTGTTGATCCAGCAGTACGGCCGGCCGAGCTACATTTTGGTGGCGGGCTACGTCAACCGAGGCGAGGACGCCGAGCACGCGGTGCGCCGAGAAGTGAACGAAGAGATGCATTTAGAGGTTCAAAAGCTGAAGTTCAACCGGTCCCATTACTTTAAGCCCTCGAATACCTTGATGCTCAATTTTACGGCGATTGTGAAGGGCAAGCCTGAGCCGAATTGGGAAGTCGACAAGTGGAAATGGTTCACTGTTGACGAGGCCAGGGAGGCCATCCGCCCCAACAGCCTGGCCAAGGATTTTTTAATCGGCTATTTGGACGGGACCTATCCCTTTTAATTTTTTGAATCAGCGGAGGCGGACATGCGGCTTTTTATCGGTATCCATTTGTCAAAATCACAGCGCCGGGCCATTGCCCGGGCACAGGCGGATTTAAAACGTCAGGGGGTGACTGGCCGTTTTACACCGGAGGAAAACCTGCATTTGACGCTGGCGTTTTTGGGTGAGTGTGATCCAAATCAGCGCGACACCGCAGTGCGTGTGCTGAGAAAGATGCGTTTTGCGCCTTTTCATCTCAAGCTTTCTCAGAGCGGGCGTTTTGGCGACACGATCTGGGCGGCCCCGGACAGTCAGCCAAAGCTTGCCGAATTGGCCGATCACCTCAGACAGGCCCTCGACCGAGCGGGCATTGCCTACGATCGAAAGCCCTTCAAGCCGCACATCACGATGCTGCGCAGAGCGAAAAGTGCGGCAGCCTTCAACGTCCATCTGGATCGGGCCGACGGCGTGGTGACGCGCATTGCCCTGATTCAGTCTGAGTTGGGGGCGAACGGCCCGCGCTATACCGACATTTTCAGCGTCGACGACCGCGGCCGGACCTGGCGCCGGAAGCCGGACACGCCGGCCAAACGGATGACCCGCGACAGCAAATTTTTAAGCCTTGTCCTCCGGCATCATCCAGAAAAAATCGGCATCACCGTGGACCGCCACGGCTGGGCGGAGGTGGACGCGCTGATCGCTGGCATGGCCAGAACCCGGACCTTTGACCGGCCCTATCTTGAAAAAATCGTCCGCAGTGACGCGAAGCAGCGCTACGCGTTCAACGCCGATCACACCAAAATCCGGGCGAATCAAGGGCATTCGATTTCTGTGGACGTGGAGCCCGAACAGCTGACGCCGCCCGATATTTTGTGGCACGGCACCGGCAAAAAATCGGTGGCGGCCATTTTAAGAGAGGGGCTTCGGCCGATGGGCCGGCTTTACGTGCACCTGTCAAAGGATCCCGAGACGGCGAAAAAAGTCGGCAGCCGCCACGGCAGGCCGGTCGTCTTCCAGATCGACGCCGGACGGATGGCCAGGGACGGCCTGATTTTCTACCTTTCGGCCAACGGCATTTGGATGACGAAGGCGGTGCCGCCGGCGTATTTGAAAATTTTTTCGCATTCGTCTTGACAGATGATGGCGTTTTCTCTATACTGTTGAATGTAAAAAATAAATATTTCAATCTTCAGGGTTGGGTGAAATTCCCTATCGGCGGTAAAGTCCGCGAGCCATTTGGCATGATCCGGTGAAATTCCGGGACCGACGGTTATAGTCCGGATGAAAGAAGATCGAACCGTTTTGTTGAGCTCGACGCCCTGATTTTTCAGGGCGTTTTTTTATTGGCGTCCTGGTAGAAAGGAAGCTGCATGACAGAAAAAGAAACAGCAGACAGAGAAGCCTACATGCGAAGAGCCTTGGCTCTGGCGCGGCAGGCAGACGGCCGCACGTCGCCCAACCCGATGGTGGGCTGCGTGGTCGTCAAAGATGGACGAATCATCTCCGAAGGCTTTCACGAGCACATCGGCGGTTATCACGCAGAGCGCAACGCCCTGCTCCACTGCCATGAGGATCCAGCAGGCGCAGAGTTGTACGTCACCCTTGAACCGTGCTGCCACACCGGCCGCACGCCGCCGTGCACCGACATCATCATCGAAAAGAAAATCGCCCGGGTTTTTGTCGGGGCGATGGATGTCAATCCGATCGTCGCCGGCAAAGGGGTTCAAATTCTAAGAGACGCCGGCATCGAAGTCACGACCGGTATCCTTGAGGACGAATGCCGAAAACTCAATGAGGTCTTTGAATATTACATGACAGCGCATCTGCCCTTTGTCGACGCGAAATACGCGATGACCTTGGACGGCAAGATCGCGACAGCGTCGGGCGACTCCAAATGGGTCAGCGGCGAGGCGTCGCGCAGAGCGGTCCACCAGCTGCGCCGGCATTACAAGGGGATCATGTGTGGCATCGGCACTGTGCTCAGTGACGATCCGATGCTCAACTGCCGCATCGCAGACGGCGTCGATCCCGTCCGCATCGTCTGCGACACCCATCTGCGCATGCCGATAGACGCGGCCCTCGTGAAGACGGCAAAGGCCATCCCGACGTGGGTGCTCGCCGGAGCGGACGCGGATGCGGACAAGCGGGCGGCGCTGGAAGCGCAGGGCGTTCAGGTCATCCCCTCTGAGTTAGACACATCGGGAGAGATCGATCTTAAAAAGGCGCTGGCGGTTTTGGCTGAACGCGAAATCGATGGCATTCTTCTCGAAGGCGGCGGGACGCTGATGGGATCGATGTTAAAAGCGCAGCTGATCAACAAGGTTCACGCCTTTGTCGCGCCGAAAATCGTCGGCGGCAGCGGCGCGCCCTCGCCGGTCGGCGGCGTCGGCGTCGACAAAATGAGCCAGGCGGTGCAGCTGGATAATGTCACAGTCGCATCCTACGGCCGTGATCTCTGCATCACCGGTTATCCGGTTTACACGGAATAAGAGAGAGGAGCATTTATGTTTACAGGCATTGTGGAAGAAATCGGCACGATTCAAGGCATAAAAAAAGGCGCGCGCTCCTGCATTTTGACCGTCGGCTGCAGCACAGTACTCGACGGCACGCAGATCGGCGACAGCATCATGACCGACGGCGTCTGTCTGACGGCGACGACGGTCGGCAGCCGGTACTTTACAGCGGACGTCATGGCCGAAACCCTTAACCGCAGCGCGCTGGCTGAGCTCAAGGTTGGGGACGGCGTCAATCTCGAGCGGGCGATGCCGGCGGACGGCCGCTTCAACGGCCACATGGTCGCCGGCCACATCGACGGCGTCGGCATCATCACCGACAAGCGGCGGGACGACAACGCGGTGTGGTTCACCGTCAAGACGCCGAAGGAGATTTTAAACTACATCGTCGAAAAGGGGTCCATCGCGATGTCCGGCATCAGCCTGACGGTGGCGGACGTAGACGACACAACTTTTAAAGTGTCGATCATCCCGCACACGCTGGAAGTGACGGCGCTGGGACAGAAGGACGTTGGCGACGCGGTCAACCTCGAATGCGACATGGTCGGGAAGTACATCGAAAAATGGTGCGACCGAATGCTGAAAGGCGATGAAAACAAACCAAAGGACAGCGGCTTAAGCCTTGAATTTTTAAAGAAATACGGCTTTTAATACATTAGAGAAAGATAGAAAAGAGACAACAAATGGCAAAATCAATAGGTACAATTGAACAGGCAGCGCAGGATTTAAGAGATGGCAAGATCATCCTGTGCATTGACGACCCGGACCGTGAAAACGAAGGGGATATGATTTGCGCGGCAGAATTTGCAACACCGGAAAACGTGAATATGATGGCCAGTGAGGCCAAGGGGCTGATCTGCATGCCGATGAGCGAAGCGTGGTGTCAGAAGCTGGATCTGCCGCAGATGGTCGACGAAAATTCGGACAACCACAGCACAGCCTTTACCGTTTCCATCGACCATGTCGACACGACAACCGGCATTTCGGCCTACGAACGGTCGTACACGGCGATGAAAACCGTCGCCGATGACGTAAAGCCAGAAGAATTCAGACGGCCAGGCCATATGTTTCCGCTTCAGGCCAGACGCGGCGGGGTTTTGACCCGCGGCGGCCACACCGAAGCGACGGTCGACCTGATGAACATTGCCGGACTGAAACCGGTAGGGCTGTGCTGCGAAGTGATGCGCGACGACGGCACGATGATGCGCACCTCCGAATTGTTGGAATTAGCTGAAAAGCACGATTTCACCGTAGTGACCATCGACGATTTGATTAAATACCGCGTCAAGAACGACACGATCATGGTCCGGGAAGCCGAAGCCAATCTGCCGACAGCTTACGGCAATTTCAAAATCTACGGCTACCGCAATAAAATCAACGGGGAACACCACGTCGCGCTGACAATGGGCGACGTAGCCAACGGCGAACCGGTGCTCTGCCGCGTGCACTCCGAATGTTTGACTGGGGACGTTTTCGGTTCCTCACGCTGCGACTGCGGCGACCAGCTGCACCAGGCCATGCGTCAGATTGCCAGAGAAGGCCGGGGCGTGCTGGTTTATCTGAGACAGGAAGGCCGAGGCATCGGGCTCATCAACAAAATCAAGGCCTACGCTCTCCAAGAACAGGGCTACGACACGGTTGAAGCCAATATCAAGCTGGGCTTCCCACCGGATCTGAGGGATTACGGCGTCGGCGCGCAGATTCTTCGGGACATCGGTGCGAAGCGGCTGCGCCTGTTGACGAACAATCCGCAGAAAATCACAGGACTCTCCGGCTATGGCATTACGATCGAAGAACGGGTGCCGATTGAAATCGAAGCTCAGCCCTACGATTACAACTACTTGATGACGAAGCAGAACCGGATGAACCACATGACCCATTACGAACACGATCACCACGTTCACGCTTATCCGATCAGCTACAGCAAGGCGGAAGAAGTGAAAAAGAACGAAGAAGCGTAATTTAAAAATATATAGAATAAAAGAATTGAGAAAGAAGGTAAAATCATGAACAAATTAGAAGGTAAGGTTGTTGCACAACAGATTAAGGTGGCCATTGTGGCGGCGCGTTTCAACGAATTCATCGTGTCAAAGCTGGTTTCCGGCGCACAGGACGCGCTGATCCGCCACGGCGTCAACGACGACGACATCGACATCGCTTGGGTGCCCGGTGCCTTTGAAATTCCGCTGATCGCGCAGAAATTCGCCCAGTCCGGCAAATACGACGCGGTTATCTGCCTCGGGGCGGTCATTCGCGGCGCAACCAGCCATTACGATTACGTCTGCAACGAAGCCAGCAAAGGCATCGCACAAGTCAGCCTGAACACGGGGATTCCGGTGCTCTTTGGCGTCCTGACGACCGAAAACATCGAACAGGCTGTCGAACGTGCGGGGACCAAGGCGGGCAACAAGGGCTACGATGTGGCCTGCTCCGCGATCGAAATGGTCAACTTGATCAAGAACATCGAAAAATAATCCGGCGCAATAAAAAACAGAGCGATTTGAAATTTTCAAACCGCTCTGTTTTTTTATGCGTTTAGTCGATGGTTTTATCGGTGAGCAGATGATAGGCTTCTTTGTATTTATCGATGGTCTTGTCGATGACGTCCTGGGGCAGATTGTAATCGGAATCCGGGTTAGCCTTGAGCCAGTCGCGGACGTACTGTTTGTCGAAGGACGGCTGTCCCTGACCTGGCTTGTAGCCTTCCAGCGGCCAGAAGCGGCTGCTGTCCGGTGTGAGCATTTCGTCGCCGATAACGAGGTTGCCGTTTTCGTCGAGGCCAAATTCAAACTTGGTGTCGGCGATGATGATACCTTTAGAGAGGGCGTAATCAGCGCATTTTTTGTACAGCGCGATCGTGTTGTCGCGGAGTGCCTTGGCGTAGGCTTCGCCGTGGCCTGGGAAGTGTTTTTCTAGGACGTCGATGCTCTGTTCATAGCTGATGTTTTCGTCGTGATCGCCGAGATCCGCCTTGGTGCTCGGTGTGTAAATGGGTTCTGGAAGCTTGTCGCATTCGATCAGGCCGTCAGGCAGCTTAATGCCGCAGACTGTGCCGTTTTCCTGGTAGCTTTTCCAGCCGCTGCCAGTGATGTAGCCGCGGACAATGCATTCGATCGGGAACATGGTCAGCTTTTTGCAGAGCATGCTGTTGCCGTCGTATTTTTCATTCTGGAAGAATTCGGGCATATCGGCCACATCGACGGAAATCATGTGATTGGGGATGATGTCTTCAGTGTAGTCGAACCAGAATTTGGACATCTGGGTCAACACCGTGCCCTTTTTGACAATTTTATTTTTCAAGATGACGTCGAACGCGGAAATACGGTCGGTGGCCACCATGACCAGGGCATCGCCGATATCGTAAATTTCCCGAACCTTGCCTTCTTTGACCGGTTGATAAGTTTTCATGAAAAGCCTCCTGTAAATTTTCAAGATTACGTTGATTATATCAAAAAGAATGGGGAAGAACTATACTCGAATTCACAAATTCTCCCCAACTTTTGTACAAAATTCAGATCATAAATCGACTTCAACGTTGAAATCGATGGTCGTGCCTTCGTTATCGGGCGACAAATCGTAGTACTGCCAATTGGGTTCTTTGCTGCTTAAATAGTCCCGCATGTGTTCAGAAAATGCGGAGAGATTGTTTTTCTGGGTAATGGCCAGAATGGTCGGACCGGCACCGGAGATGCAGACACCCAATGCGCCGTAATGGAGCGCGGTGCGTTTCACCGCGTCGAAGGAACGGATCAAATGCTTGCGGTAGGGTTCGTGCAGCTTGTCGTTCATGCTGTTCTTCAGAACGTCAGGCCGGCCTTCTGCAAGAGCGAGATAAGTCATCGTCGCGTGGGCGACGTTGAAGACGCCGTCCGTTCTCGGAATCTTGTCGGGCAGTGCGGCGCGGGCAGCCTTGGTCGAGAGCTCAAAATCCGGCACAATCAGATGAAAAGCGAAGGTATCCGCTACTTCCTTTCTGATGTATTGATAATGATGATGGCTGCCGATGGAACAGACCAAGCCGCCGAACATGGCCGGTGCGATATTGTCGGGATGGCCTTCCATATCGACCGCGATGTCGAAAAGCTCGTCCTGGGTAAGGGGACTGCCGCATAGGGCGTTGGCCCCGACCAGACCGCCGACGATGCAGGTGGCGGAGGAGCCGAGTCCGCGGCTGACCGGCACGCCGGTTTCGGTGTAGATGTAGAGGCCCTTTGGGTAATAGTGCACGCGCTTGAAGACGCGCTGCATCGCGCGGTAAACTAAATTGTTGGCGCCCTGATATTTGCGGGATACGCCGCGAATGGTCAGTTTGCCGTCGTTTTTTTCCATAAAAGTAAAAGAATTGTAGAGGTTAAACGCGAGACCGAAAGCGTCAAAGCCCGGACCGATGTTGGCGGAAGTGCCGGGAACCTTGACCTGAATCCCACGGTTGTGAAGCATTGGATGATCAGTCATTTTCGATTCCTTTTATTTCTTCTCTATATTATATAAAAATTATTTCAGTCGGTTTAAAAAGTCCTGAAGGCTGTCGGCCATGTCGTCGACACCGCAGACGTGATCGTGAAGGTTTGGACGATCCGCGAGGCCTGCTAACGGCTTTGGAATGGCGGTCGACGTAGCGTCGGACAAAGCGGTCAGTACGTCGAAATCGTCGAGATTTTCAGGGATATCGCCGTAAATGCTCTTGTACACATTGGTGGCGAATTTGTAGGGGCTGGCCGTGGACAACACGATGGTCGGGGTCGTGTCGCCGGTTTCGTCCCTGTACTGGTCGTACACACAGCTCGCGACGGCGGTGTGCGGGTCGATCAGGTAGCCGTGGTTTTTGAACATGTCAGCGATGGCCGCAGAGGTTTGCGCTTCATCGGCGAAGCCACCCCAGAAGGCTTTTTTCGTCTGCGCCTTGATGGCGTCGGGGACAGCGTAGCTGCCGTCGCTCTGGAGGGCGTGCATCCACTGGGCAACTTCTTCCGGATCCTTGGAGACGTCGTAGAGCAGGCGTTCCAAATTGCTGGAGATCAGAATGTCCATCGACGGCGACATCGTCTTGTAGAACGGGCGCTTGCGGTTGTACTTGCCGGTTTCAAAGAAATCTGTCAGGACGCGGTTGGCGTTGGAAGCGCAGACAAAACGATTGACCGGAAGACCGGTCAGCGCCGCGTAGTAGCCAGCTAGAATATCGCCGAAGTTGCCCGTCGGCACGACGAAGTTAACCGGATCGCCGCAGGTGATGGCGCCCTGGCGTACTAAGTCGCAGTAGCTGTAGAAATAGTAAACGACTTGAGGCAGCAGGCGGCCGATGTTGATGGAATTGGCCGAGGAGAGCTGGTAGCCCTTGGCGTTGATGTCGGCGTTGAGCGCCTGATCTGAAAAGATGGCCTTGACGCCGTTCTGGGTGTCGTCGAAATTGCCGCGGACGCCGACGACGCAGGTGTTCTTTCCGGTCTGGGTTAACATCTGTTTTTCCTGAACCGGCGAAACGCCGTCCTTCGGATAGTAGACGATGATGTCGATGCCTGGCACATCGCAGAAACCGGACAGCGCGGCCTTGCCGGTGTCGCCGGAGGTGGCGGTCAGGATGACGATTTCCCGTCCGATGTTCTGAATCTTGACGGAGTTGGTCATGAAATGGGGCAGAATGGTCAGCGCCATATCCTTAAAGGCACAGGTCGGGCCGTGGTAGAGTTCTAAGAAGTAGCGGTCGGCCGCCTTTTGAACGTGAACCGGGCAGGCGTTGTCTTCGAACAGCCCTGTCTGGTAGGCGTCGTGGACGCACTGTTCAATCTGTTCAGGCGTGAAATCGTCGAGAAAGGCGTTAAAGACCGTCTGGGCGACCTTGCTGTAGGATTGGTTCAGCATGCTGTTAATATCAAAATGACAGTTCCGTATAAAGGAAGGCACGTACAGCCCGCCGTCTTTTGCCAGGCCGGCGATGATGGCCTGAGAGGCAGTGATATTCTGTTCGCTTCCGCGGGTACTGACATAGTGGTCTCGGTAGTCGATTGGCATAAAGCTCCTCCAAGTTTTAAAAAATCGTAGAATGCGCAATAAAAAATTGCGACGCAATCTATTTCTATGATAGAATGATTTAAATTGAATTACAAGAAAAAATTGTATTTGAAATCAAGAAATGAGGTCATATCGTGAATATTGCACTACTCGGATTCGGAACGATCGGTACAGGGGTTTACGAATTAATCAACCTGCACAAGGGTCGTTTTGCTGACAATTTAGATGAACCTGTATATATCACCAAGATTTTGGATAGAGACCCGAATAAAAAGGTCGATCCGTCGGATCATCACTGCGAAATCGTGACGGATCCCGATTTGATCATGAACGATCCCGAAATCAAGATCGTGGTTTCCCTTCTGGGTGGGATGGATTTTGAACACAAGATGATCAAAACTGCGCTGGAACACGATAAAAACGTCGTGACGGCGAGCAAGGCCGTGCTGTCTGAATATTTCGCGGAGCTCAACGCCATTGCCGACGAACACCACGTTTTCTTAAGATACGAAGCGGCAGTCGGCGGCGGGATTCCGATTATCGGCTCGCTGAACGAAGAATTGAAAATCAACCACATCGATGAAATCATGGGGATCCTCAATGGGACGACCAATTTCATCCTGTCGAATATGACGGAAAATAACGCCGACTTCGACGAAACCCTGAAGCTGGCTCAGAAAATCGGCTTTGCCGAAGCGGACCCGACGGCCGATATCGAAGGCTACGACGTCTCAAGAAAGCTCGCCATCCTGTCAACCTTGGCCTACGGTGGCATCATCCGCGACGAAGACATCAAGAAACGCGGCCTGTCTGACGTTGAAGCCGTCGACGTGGAAATGGTCAAATCCATCGGCTACGTCATCAAATACCTCGGCCACTCCAAGCTGCTCAACAAAAATCAAGTGTACACGACAGTTGAACCGGTGCTTTTCCCGAACGAATCGATGATGGGTCACGTCGACTCGGAATTTAATATCATCTCCATTAAAGGGGATGTCATCGGCGAACTGCAGTTTTACGGCAAAGGTGCTGGCAAGGACGCGACAGCCAACGCGGTTGTCGGCGACGTGCTCTACATCATCAACAGCCTGAAGGAAGAACGCAATCCCCATTACAAAAAGCTCGACAAGGATCTACACAAGATGGGCAATTCCGGCTTCTCCGGCCGCTACTACCTGCGCGTCCACGTGACGAACAACGACGAACTGGCTTACGTCATGTCCGTGATGAACGCGGATAAGGGCAGAGGACAGATTGTGGTGAGCGGTGACGACGTGTTCTTCACGACATCCGAAATCCAGGCGGACGTTTTCGATTCGCTGGTCGAACGCCTTAAGGAACGGACACCAAAGCTGTTCTACGCGCGCATTTACGAATAAGAAGGCTGCCGATGGAAAATTTAATCGTACAAAAATACGGCGGCACCTCAGTCGGATCAGTAGACCGCATTAAACGCGTCGCGAAGCGCATTGTCGACCGGGCGGACGAAGGCAAGAAAATGGTCGTCGTCGTTTCGGCCATGGGCAAGCAGACCGACCATCTGGTAGAAATGGCCAAGTCGATCAACCCCAATCCCCCAAGTCGGGAATTGGACGTCTTGATGGCGACGGGCGAACAGGAAAGTATCGCGCTTCTGGCCATGGCCATTCAGGCCCTCGGCCACTCTGTCATTTCTCTGACCGGGGCCCAGTGCGGCATTAAAACTTCAGAAGTGCACAAAAAAGCGCGCATCGAAGGCATCGATACGAGCCGATTGCAGCGGGAAATCGAAACCCATCAGGTGGTCATCGTCGCGGGCTTCCAGGGCATTGATGATCGGGATGAAGTCACGACCCTCGGCCGAGGCGGCTCAGACACGTCTGCTGTGGCGTTGGCCGCGGCGCTCAAGGCGGAAAGCTGCGAAATTTACACCGACGTGGACGGGGTTTACGACGCGGACCCGCGCATCGTGCCGGACGCAAAGAAAATCGACGAAATTTCATATCAGGAAGTATTGGAAATGGCGAGTCTCGGGGCCGGCGTGCTGCATACCCGTTCTGTCGAGCTGGCTGAAAAGTATAAACTGCCGCTGGTTGTTCGGTCATCCTTTAACGACAACCCGGGCACATTGATCAAGGAGGAAGTCAATCGCATGGAAAAGGTGTTAATTCGAGGCATTGCGCTCGACGAAGATATTGCAAAAATTTCAATTCTGGAAGTGCCGGATAAACCAGGGATCGCTTTTCGACTGTTCTCGTTTTTGGCCGCTCAGAACATTCACGTCGATATGATCGTTCAGAATGTCAACCGGACTGCGGTCAACGACATTTCGTTTACCGTCAATGTCGATGAGCTTCAGAAGGCTGTCGAAGTGTCACAGAAATTTGCCTTTGATGTCGGCGCTCAGAAGGTCGAATTCGATCAGGGCGTGGCCAAGCTTTCCATCGTCGGCACAGGTGTCGTCGCCAACGCGGAAATTGCGAGCCAGTTCTTTGAAGCGCTCTACGAATTGGGGATCAACATCCTGACGATTTCAACCTCTGAAATCAAAATCAGCTGCTTGATCGACAAGGAAAGAGCCAAGGAAGCGATGGTTCACATTCACAAGAAATTTGAAATGTAAAGTTTGATTTGATTCAAGCATACAAAAGGGCTCCTTTCACAGGAGCCCTTTTCGATTGGTGGTTTTATAGATTTTTAAAGGCTTCGCGCACGCCCTTGATGTCGCCGCAGTACATCGCGCCTTCAGGGCAGGGCCCTTCGAGGCAGGACGGGCCGGCTGACGCGAAAAGGGTCGGCGCGACGGGCTTGACGAGCTTCAGCATCTGCGTGGCGCAGGCTCTGATTTCCCACTGAGCGCGCCGGCAGCAGCGCAGATTGAAAAAGTGCAGCAGCTCCCGGGCGTTCATGGTCACGATAATTTTGGTTTCACAAGCGTTGGGCAGGACGTAGCGCGCGTCTTCGAAAGCTTTTTTCTGAGCGGTGGTCTGGGCGTCCTTTTCGGATTTTCCCTGATCCATCAATGCGGCCTTGTGGTGTGCGGTCAAGCGGTCGACCAATTCGTCATAGGCTTTTTGATCCGCTTCCATCGTCTTCAGGTAGAGGGCCTTCGCTTCGGGAATGTCGGCGATTGCCGGCGGGACGATGTAGTCGAACTGGCCTTCGGTGACGTAGCGCTGAGATTTCTGGCTGTAGCTGGCCAGGCGGTGCCGCACCAGCTGGTGGGTCAGGGAGCGGCTGACCCCTTCGATGCCGAAGGTGAAGCTGATGTGCTCAACAGGGGACATGTGCCCGTAGTTGGAGAGCCGTTCCAAAAAGGCTTTCACCTTTTCAGGGGTTTGTTTTTCAGTTAGGTCCTGAATATCCGACGCGGAATAGCAGAGCTTTGCGGCGGAAGCGACTACTTTTTCAGGGTCTGGGGTGTGTGACAGCAGGATTACATTTAATTTTGATTCCATATAGGTTCCTCTTTTTTCGTACAATAATTTATCGGCATCAGCCAATTATTTGAGTCCGTTTTGGTTTATAATTATAACATGAAACTTGAACAAACTAAATTTCCATATAAAATTATTCCGGAACACGAAAAAAAATATCGGTTCACCACAGGTGAACTCCACAAATACCGCGGCCGCTATTACCCGCTGGTCGTAAAGCCGACCGCCGATTCGTCAGAGGACATGGCGGAAATCTGTCAGGGGCATCTCGTGCTGCATTCATCTAACCCGAAGAGTCCTGTGACCAATGCGGCGGTGCTCGATGAATGGTACTACAATCAGGCGAAGGCGCTTTTTGCGGGCATGGTCGCCAAGGCGATGCTTAACGCGGCGCCCTACGTCAAGGGCAAAATGCCGCGGCTGAGAATTAAACGCATGCTGGACCAATGGGGCGCGTGCAACCCCAGAACGGGCCTTTTGATTTTAAACCTCGAGCTGATCAAGGTGCCGGACGAATGCACGGCCTTTGTCGCGCAGCACGAGGTGCTGCATTTGAAATTCCCGAGCCACAATAACGCGTTTTTCGCGGCGATGAAAAGCGTGATGCCCGATTGGATCGAACGGGAAAAAATTCTCAAGACCTATTATCCTGTTTAATATTTTTGCGATTAAAAAACAGCGTGTCTCAAAGTCGATTTGATTTTGAGGCACGCTGTTGTTTTGTTTAGCTTTAGCGAAGGATTC
>DGWE01000068.1 GCA_002396065.1 Eubacteriaceae bacterium UBA4266 | reverse complement strand
CGGTTTAGGTTATACTAATCTCATATCAAGACGAACGGAGGGCTTTGACATGGAAGAATTTGAAGAATTGTTTTACCGCGAACCGTACAGAAAGACGTTTGACGCGGAAGTCGTCACGTGTGAAAAGGGAAAGGGCGGCTGGCACGTCGTTCTCGATGACACGGCGTTTTACCCGGAAGGCGGCGGACAGCCGGGCGATCGGGGCAGGCTGAATGACATTGCTGTGACGGACACCCAGAGAATTGACGGTCAGGTGGTGCACCTTTGTGAAAAAGCGATCGCACCGGGAACGTCGGTTCACGGTAAGCTGGACTGGCAGTGGCGGTTCGAGAACATGCAGTCCCATACGGGTGAACACATCGTTTCGGGGCTGGTCCACAAGAAATTTGGCTACGAAAACGTCGGCTTTCACATGGGAGACGTTATTCAGATTGATTTCGACGGAGAAATGACCTGGCCGGACGTGATGCAGATCGAACGCGAAGCCAACGCGGCCGTTTACCGCAATGTGGACGTGAGGTGCTGGTTCCCGGATGCGGCCGAACTTCAGGATCTGCCTTACCGCTCGAAGAAGGAGCTGAATGGGCGGGTCAGATTGGTGACCATCGACGGCGTGGATCAGTGCGCGTGCTGCGGAACGCAGGTCAAGCGTACCGGCGAAATCGGCATGATCAAGCTGCTGTCGCTGGCAAGCCACCGCGGGGGCGTTCGCATCGACATGCTCGCCGGCGCCCGTGCCCTGGCCTACACGGAAGGGATTTACCGCGAAAATGAAGCCGTTTCGCATCTGCTCAGCGCGCCGATGACGTCGACCGCGGCCGCAGTTAAAAAATTGCTGAACCATGCCGATGAGATGGAGATGCAGGTGCATCACTGGATGGCAGTTTCGCTGGAAAATCAAGCGGATCGCATTGCCGACGGCGAGAAGCTGGTCCTGCTGTTTGAAAAAGGGATGGACCGCAACACCATGCGTCATTTCGCGACACAGCTGCTCGACGAAAAGCACTGCGGCACGGTTGGCATGTTCAACTTAGAAGACAACGGATCCTACAGCTACATGCTGCTGTCAGGCAGTGTCGCGCTGCGCGGCTGCGTCAAAGAGTTGAACGAAAAGCTGAACGGCCGGGGCGGTGGCAAGGACAACATGATCCAGGGCAGCTTTAAGGCCGACAGAGAAACGATTGAAACGATGATTCGGCAGATGTGGGATGCGCAGTGAGCGTCATCTGTTCAACACACAAAGCGCTTGAGGAGGGATAACCTTGACTGAAATTTACGGCACATTGGGCCCAGCCTGCCAGTCGGAAGAGACGCTGGCGGCAATGTTTCGAGAGGGCATGACGGGGATGCGGCTCAACCTCTCCCACACGTCTCTCGCGGACAGCCGCGATATGATTGAAAGCTATCAAAAGGCGGCCGCCGCTCAGGGCGTTTCGCCGGAGCTTCTGATCGATCTGCAGGGGCCGGAGCTTCGCCTTGGCAAGATGGCGCCGGTTGCGGCTGAGTCAGGCCAAAACCTGGAGCTGCCATTGGCGGCGCGTATTTTGGAGGCCCTGGAACCGGACGATCGGGTGCTCATCGACGACGGCAGGATCGAAGCGTCTGTCGTCAGCGTCGGGGATCAGCGCGCGGCCCTTCACGTCCTGCGCGGCGGTGTCATCCGAAGTCGGAAATCGCTGAAAATTTCGGGCAAGGATGTGGCCGGCCCGGCCCTGACGGCACATGACAAGGCCAATCTCGCAGACGCCAGAAAGTACGGCGTCACGGCTGTGATGGAGCCCTTTGTCACCTCTCCAGAGACGCTGCGTGAACTTCGGGCGGCGCTGGCCGACGCGGGTCTGGCCGACGTGCGGATTTTCGCTAAGATCGAGAATAAGCAGGGTGTGCGGGCGCTGCCGGCGCTTTTGCCGGAGGCGGACATGATCGTCATCGCCCGCGGTGATCTCGGCAACGATATGCTGTTGTGGGCGCTGCCCGCCGTACAGAAGGACATCGCGCAGGCGTGCCGCCTCGCGCAGGTGCCGTTCATGGTAGTCACGCAGATGCTCGCCTCGATGGCGGACGCCCCTGTGCCGACCCGCGCGGAGGTTTCCGACATCTTTAATGCGGTGGCGGACGGCGCCGCCGCCGTTATGGTGACGAATGAAACAGCGGTTGGGCATTATCCGGCTGAGGTGATCCGCTATCTCGCGAAAACCGCGGCTGAGGCAGAGAAATGGACAGTGGCACAGGCATCCTCCGCGGCGGATAGATGAACGCAACGCTCCGACTTAATAGAAATTTAAAATAGTATTAGTATTTTACCGTGATGAAGTGTATAATAAAAAGTATCTTAAAGAATATGCGGTGTTTACGAAATGAACACCGTTCGTAAAGGAGCGGAAACATGAAAAAGAAACTTGTGGCAGTGCTGCTGACAGCATGCCTGGCCATGGTGGTCGTTGCGGGGTGCGGGAGCAGCTCGTCGAAGAGTTCATCGTCGTCGTCAGATACGAAAAATGACAGCAAGACTTTCGTCATCGGGGTAGACGACACCTTCCCGCCGATGGGCTTCAGAAACAAGAAAAACAAAATCGTCGGCTTTGACATCGATCTGGCCCGCGAAGCGGCAAAGCGCATGGATATGAAATTTAAGGTTCAGGCCATCAACTGGGATACCAAGGAAATGGAATTGAACAAAAACAACATCGATGCGATTTGGAACGGTCTGTCGATCACCGATGAACGGAAAAAGAAAATGGACTTCACCACGCCGTATCTGGAAAACGATCAGGTCATTGTCGTCAAAAAGGATTCGTCGATCAATTCGGTCAGTGACTTAGCTGGCAAAACAGTCGGCTGCCAGAAAGGTTCGTCCGCTGAAGATGCATTAAAGGCCAACCCGATTTACGACAAAATTGCAGGCGGTTCACCTACCGAATTTGACGAAAACGTCTCCTGCTTCCAGGATCTCGACGCCGGCCGTATCGATGCGATGGTTGTCGACTCTGTCGTTGCGAAATACTACATCAAGAAACACAATTCCGACTTCAAGATCGTCGGAGAAAGCCTCCAGCCTGAACAGTACGGTGTCGCCGTCAAGAAGGGCAACACTAAGATGCTCAACAAGATCCAGAAGGCATTGGATGACATGAAGGCTGACGGTACAGCTGGTAAGATTTCGACAAAATGGTTCGGCGAAGATATCATTTACAACAAATAATTGAAGATCTCGCGTAAGTGCAGACAGGCCTCCCGCAATCCGGGAGGTCTGTTATTGTTTTTTTCAGACATCTATAGGATAGATACAAAATAACGATAAGAAAATAAAGGAGATTTGAATGAGTGAAAATGTGATCAGCCTGTTCACCTCAATCATGGCTGGGCTCGGCACGACACTTGAATTGTTCGCCATCTCGCTGGTGGTGTCGATCCCCCTTGGATTTTTAATTACGCTGATGCTGCGGAGCAAGCTGAAAGTGGTAAAGTGGATTGCGGAGGTTTACGTCTACATCCTGAGAGGGACACCGCTGCTGCTGCAGCTGTTCTTTGTGTATTTCGGGCTGCCCTACATTCCGGGCGTCGGGAAATTTTTGACCTTCCAGCGGTTTTCAGCGTCCTGCATCGCCTTTGCGCTGAACTACGCGGCCTATTTTGCGGAAATCTTCCGCGGCGGCCTGCTCGCCATCGACGACGGCCAGTACGAAGCGTCGAAGGTGCTGGGACTGACCCACGCCCAGACGATGTGGCACGTCGTGCTGCCCCAGATGATCCGCGTGACCCTGCCGGCGGTTTCCAACGAAACCATCGTCCTCATTAAAGACACCGCACTGGTCACCGCGATTGCCGTGCCGGAAATCATGTACTACGCGAAGGGCGCCGTCGTCCGCGACGCCGACCCGACGGCCTTTATCGTCGCCGGCGCGATTT
>DGWE01000009.1 GCA_002396065.1 Eubacteriaceae bacterium UBA4266 | reverse complement strand
CCTTCATTTCGAATATCCTGATACAACGCGATCATCTTGTCAGCCGCCGCGATGAACGGCACTTCATCGACAATCTGAGAGCCGATATGGCAGTGAATGCCGACAACTGTAATGTGTGGCTGGGCATTGGCGTTTACAATAATATCCTTCGCCAGACTGTAGGGCAGGCCGAATTTCGTGTCCTGGGTGCCGGTTTGAATCAGCTCATGCGTATGGGCTTCGACGCCCGGCGAAACGCGGAACATGATATTGACGTCCTGATCCAGTTCGTCGGTCACCTGAAGCAGTTTTTTCAACTCATCTTCGCTGTCGACGACGATGAGGCCGACGCCGTTTTCCAGCGCGTATTTCAGTTCGCTGACTTTTTTGTTATTGCCGTGGTAGCAGATGCGGTCCATTGGAAAATCAGCTGCCTGAGCAGTCATGATTTCCCCTTTTGAAACCGCGTCCAGCGCGATCCCTTCTGAGGCAACGATTTTGCACATCGCCACATTGGTAAATGCCTTTCCTGCGAAATTGACTTCGTAATCCGCGCCAGCTTCTTCAAAAGCTTTTTTAACAGACTCGATACGGTCACGAATGATGTCTTCACTCATGACGTACAGCGGTGTGCCGTACTGTTCTGCTAATGCGACTGTGTCGTGTCCTGAAAATTGAACATTTTCCATTTTGATTTTCCTGTTAATCCTTCCTAAACTTGTTGTAATGGTTTAAAAATACAAAAGAGTGATTCCCTGCAAAGCCTGCAAAAAATCACCCTTGACTTTATTCGTTTGTATGCTGATGTGAGAAATAGTAGCCCAATGCGCTGACCGTCTTGGCGTCGATAAATTCGTGATGATCGTACATTTTTCTAACGGTCTCGATCGGAAGTCTGACCACATGAATAAACTCATCGTCATCCGCCTCGAGGCGGTGGGCTTCAAATTGATTGGCAATAAAAAGATACGTTCTTTCATCGCAGCAGCCAGGTGTCGGATAAACGAATCCGCAAGGCATTAAATTCAGCGGCTTGAGACCGATTTCCTCCTGCAGTTCACGGGATGCGGTCGTCCTCGGGTCCTCGCCCACTTCTACGAGACCTGCCGGAATTTCTAACAGGTCTGACCCTACCGCGTCACGATACTGCTGCACGAAAATCATCATCGCGTGGTCGACCGGCAGAATGCCGACGCCATTTTTGTGCTCGACGATTTCACGCTTGGTGTGCCCGCCGTCGGGAAGTTCAACCGAATCAACCCGCAAATTTAAAATTTTACCCTCGTAAATGCGATTCGAATCTAGAACCTTATTGGCCAATCCTTACTCCTTAATCAATTTGTTGAGTTCTTCAATAAACGCGCCTGCATCTTTAAAACGTCGGTAGACAGACGCAAAGCGCACGTAGGCCACTTCGTCGACCGGCTTCAGGGCTTCCATGACCCTTTCGCCGATATATACAGAAGAAATTTCTTTATATTCTAATTGATAAAGCTGTTTCTCAATTTGATCGACCATGGCCTCAATCTGTTCAACTGAAATCGGCCGCTTTTCACAAGCCTTTAAGATGCCGCTGTAAATTTTATTTCGGTCGTAGGATTCCCGCTGACCGTTTCGCTTGACCACCATCAGTGGAATCTTTTCAATTCGTTCGTAGGTCGTGAAGCGCTTTTTGCACTTTTCGCATTCGCGGCGTCTGCGGATCATGGTCTGATCGTTAACCGGTCTGGAATCAACTACCTTGCTGCCATTATGATTACAAAACGGACATTTCATCGCAGAATTAGTCTTCTTTGTTTAAAAATGTCGGAATGGTAAACAAATCGTTTGAATCTGTTTTAGGTTTAGCCGTGCCTGCGGACTGAACTGGTGCGTCCTTTGGCGCTCTGCTTCTCGCTGGACGCGCGGACATCTTTTCTTTCATATCTCTGACGTCTTCGCTTTCTTCAGCGGGAAGGAACCCAGTCGCGATAACCGTGATTTGGATTTCATCGCCCATGTTTTCATCGATGGTCGCCCCAAAGATGACGTTGGCGTCTTCGTCGCAAGCTTCACGTGCAATCGTCGCCGCCTTGTCAACTTCAAACAGTGACAAATCGTCACCAGCTGTGATGTTCAGCAGAACACCCGTTGCGCCGGTAATTTCCGTTTCAAGCAGCGGGCTCAGGATGGCTTCCTTCGCCGCTTCTTCTGCACGGTTTTCCCCGGTTGCACGGCCAACACCCATGTGTGCGAGGCCCGCATCCTGCATGATCGTCTTGACATCGGCAAAGTCCAAGCTGACCAGACCAGGCATAGAAATCAAGTCGGAAATACTCTTGACCCCTTGAAGCAGGACGTCATCAGCAAGTTTGAAAGCTTCCCGCAGCGACGTAGATTTGTCGGCCATGCGGAGCAGACGGTCGTTCGGAATCGTCACCAAAGCGTCGACATTTTCCTGGAGGAAATCGCAGGCGATCTGCGCATTGCGCATACGAACACGTCCTTCAAAAGAGAACGGCTTCGTGACGACACCAATGGTCAGAATGCCCATTTCCTGCGCGATTTTTGCGATAATCGGCGCTGCACCAGACCCTGTTCCGCCGCCCATGCCGGCCGTCACAAACAAAAGGTCCGTGCCCTGAATCACTTCAGAAATCGCGTCGCGGCTTTCTTCAGCGGAACGCTGACCCATTTCCGGGTTGCCGCCTGCGCCGAGACCACCGGTCGTCTTTTCGCCGATCTGCAGTCTTTTTTCTGCCAAAGTCAGGGCCAGAGCCTGATTATCTGTATTAATCGAGACAAAATCGACACCCTTCAGGCCCGATTCAATCATTCTGTTAACAGCGTTGTTGCCACCGCCACCGACACCGACTACACGAATCTGCGCAAAATTATCGTTGTAGTTGTCCAGTTCTATCACTTTTCTTCCTCCTGGTTCTCACATAGACTACTCTATATAGGGTATATGTTTTTATTCATAAATAATAAAGCGAAGATAGTTTCATCTTCTCATAGCATTCTTACAACTTTATAATATGATACCCTTTATTTCACAACATTGCAATAAAAAATCTTTGTTTTCAATTTTTTTAAGTTCTCAGCTTTGATGATTATAACCCATATTATTAGTCAAGACCGATTCTTCAAAAAGGCCTGACCGTCGATTTGAAGGTCCACTTCGACATTGGAACGATTTTCAATCAAAAACGTTTCGACGTAGCTTTCGTTTTTCTTAAAATTATCGATGCCGTTCACCTCGAAGACAGAATTATTTTTCGTAATAATGCGGTAAGTATTGTATTTTGTCCAGTGAATTTCCGAAACGCGGTCGAGCAGCCCCTTGTCCTGAATGCGCGCCAAGATATCCAGCGCGTCAATCAGCTTTTCCCTGCTGTTCGAGGAAAGGCGACCACCGCTTTGAAGCGCGCTCGTTCCTTTGATCCCGGTAATAATCGGCAGGTTGACGTTAGTCAGATAATCCGCCCGGTTGACGACGCGGGCGCTTTGATCGATATACAGCACCTTGTTCCCCGTCATGACTGCACCTAGGGCTT
>DGWE01000050.1 GCA_002396065.1 Eubacteriaceae bacterium UBA4266 | reverse complement strand
ACCATTTTTAATGCTTTTTGCAACATATGTGTCGAGGTATGGTTTCTAGCCGTTGCGTAACGCTTCATTTCGTCGACGTGTGCATAAATCGTCTGGCCAACGTGGAAGTCGCCTTCGACGACTTTTCCGTAATGGATATGGCGTTTCAGGCTTCCGTATCGGCAGTCGTTGACTTCAATCAGGCTGCTGCCGTCTTCACTTTCGAGGCGGCCAGTATCGCCGACCTGCCCACCGCTCTGTGCGTAGAACGGGGTTTGATCCAACAATACCAGCACGTCATCGCCCTGATGCGCTTCCTGAACCAATTCGTCGTTGACGATTAAACCGATGATTTCAGCATCGCTCTTTAGCTTCTGATAACCGACAAATGTATCGACTGCATCCGGTCCCAAAGGATTGAACGGGTCGTCTGCCCAGACCGCGGTATCATTCTGCGCTCTAGCTGTTCTCGCTCTTTCTCTCTGCGCGTTCATCGCGTCGTCAAATTCTTCTTTCGGGATCGTGTAACCCTGTTCTTCCACGATTTCTTTTGTAAGGTCAAACGGGAATCCAAATGTATCGTACAATTTAAAGGCTTCTTCCCCGGAGAAAATATGATTGTCCGGATCCTTTTCCTTCATTTCCCGCATCATGGCGTTGAGCTGATTGAGGCCCTGATCGATGGTCGCGTCGAAGCGTTCTTCTTCGATTTTGATGACCTTTTGAATGGTTTCCTGCTTTTCTCTTAATTCTGGATAAGCATCGCCAGAAACCGCGATGACTTCTTTCGCCACATCGTATAAGAAGGCGCCGTCGATGCCTAACAGACGGCCGTGACGCGCAGCACGTCTTAAAATTCTTCTCAGCACGTATCCGCGGCCTTCGTTGCTCGGCATGATCCCGTCGCCAATCATGAAGGTGACCGAACGGATATGGTCAGTGATGACGCGGATCGAGACATCCTTCTGTTCGTCATCTCCGTAATGTTCGCCGCAAAGATTGCAGATGTAGTCTAAAATGTGGCGGATTGTGTCGACTTCGAAAATATTGTCGACGCCCTGCATGATGGTCGCCATTCTTTCAAGGCCCATCCCTGTATCGATATTCGGATGATCCAATGGCTGGTAGTCGCCGTTTTCATCGCGGTCAAACTGGGTAAAGACCAGATTCCAGAATTCGACGTAACGGTCGCAGTCGCATCCCGGGCCGCAGGTCGGTTTGCCGCAGCCGTATTTTTCACCGCGGTCGTAGAAAATTTCCGAACACGGACCGCATGGGCCTGTACCGTGTTCCCAGAAATTGTCCTCCTTTCCAAGGCGTTTGATGTGATCTTCCTTCACGCCGACCGAGCGCCATAAATCGTGCGCCTGTTCGTCATCCAGATAAATCGTGACGTAGATTTTTTCCGGATCAATCTCTAAATTCTTGGTGATGAATTCCCATGCCCATGGAATGACTTCTGGTTTAAAATAATCGCCAAAAGAGAAATTGCCCATCATTTCAAAGAAAGTACCGTGACGAGCCGTTTTGCCGACGTTGTCGATATCCGGTGTTCGGATACATTTCTGGCACGTCGTGACGCGCTTTCTAGGCGGAATTTCATCTCCGGTGAAATAAGACTTCATCGGTGCCATACCTGAATTGATCAGCAGCAGACTTTTGTCGTTGTGCGGAACAAGCGAGAAGCTTTTCAGTCTCAAATGCCCTTTGCTTTCAAAAAAAGACAGATACCGTTCTCTAATTTCATTTAATCCCAATGCTTCCATGCTGAATATATTTATCCTTTCAAATTGACTTTGATTTATTATTATTTTATCTTTTAGAACATTTTTAATTTTAACTTAACGAAAAAAAAAGTCAAGGCAGTATCATCGATACAGGCCTTGACGCCATCATTAATTTATATTTTTTTACTCGAAAATGTTCACTGCATCCGTTCGATGATGTTTTGAATGGACAATACCGTCTGTTTCATTTCGTCCAGCGTATTTTCTCTGCCAACGGTTAAGCGAAGGGCGTTGCGGGCCTGCTCGTCGTTCAGCCCGATGGCCTTTAAAACGTGAGATGGATTGATCGACCCTGCGGTGCAGGCCGAGCCGCCAGAAACCTCGATGCCATCCAAATCCAAGGCCGTCATCAGCGCCTCAGAGTGAATATCTTCAAAGTAAAAGCTCGCATTGCCGGGAAGGCGCAAATCCGGGTGACCGGTCAAATAAATGCCAGGAATTTTCGTCAATTGATCGATCAAAAATTGTGTCAATTCCCGCTCGTGTATGCAATTTTCAGATAACTGCTTCACGGCGCGTTCACAGGCTTCGCCAATACCGACGATGCCCGCTGTATTTTCGGTTCCCGCACGGACACCACTCTCTTGCTTTCCGCCGTGAATCAGGGATTCCAGCTTGACGCCCTGGCGGCAGAATAAAATCCCCGTTCCCTTTGGACCGTAAAATTTGTGCCCTGACAAGGAGAGCATATCAACGCCTAAATCAGTCACATCAATGGGCACATTGCCAAAAGCTTGAACTGCATCTGTATGAAACAGAACCCCGTTTTCATGTGCCGTCTCTGCCAATGCCTTAATCGGTTCAATTGTGCCGATCTCGTTGTTAGCCATCATAATCGAGACCAAAATCGTATCTTCCCGAATGGCATTTTGGAGCGTCTGGACTGAGACAAGGCCGCACGGGTCAACCGGCAGATACGTGATCTCGTATCCCAACTTTTCTAAAAAATGGCAGGTGTTCAATACCGCTGGGTGCTCAATCGCTGTCGTGATAATGTGCCGTCCTTTGTCCTGCAAAGAAAACGCGATGCCTTTGATGGCCCAATTGTCTGACTCAGATCCTCCTGAGGTGAAATAGATCTCCTCAGGCTTGGCATTCAGGCTGCGGGCTGCCTGTTCTCTCGCCGTCTCAACCGCTGCTTTTGCCATTCTGCCTTCTGTGTAGACCGCAGAGGGATTGCCGAAAGTGTCAGAAAAAAACGGCTTCATTTTTTCAAACACTTCAGCGCTCATCGGCGTTGTCGCCGCGTGGTCTAAATATATTTTTCGATTATTCATGTTCATCTGCCGTTTGAGGATGTGGCACGATTAAGTCCTGAAGGGAACGATGGTCGACGACGTTGCGGATGCTGTGGAGCACATCTCCCCACAACGCTGCTGTCGGACACGCCATCTCCCGCTCGCAGTGCACGCTGTTTTCCACGCCGCTGCACCCGCAGAGCTCAATCGGTCCTTCAACCGCATCAATCACTTCGCCAACCGCTATTTCATCAGGTTGACGGCTCAATTTATAACCGCCGTGCGCGCCTCTCATACTGGTGATCAGCCCAGCCTTTTTTAATAATGAAAAGAGCTGTTCCAAATAAGCGTCAGAAATATGCTGCCGCTCTGCAATCTCCTTGACTGACATTGGACCATCCCCGTAATGCGCAGCCAGCTCACACATGGCTAATACGCCGTATTGTCCTTTTGTTGATAATTTCATTTTTGCCTCCAAAAAGCATCAATTCCAAGTTAATTGCTTGGAATTGCATCTCATTATATCACATTCGCTTTTAAAATCAAGGCTTCCAATAAAAAAAGCCGCCGGTTCTTCGGCGGCCTGTGATTTAAACGGGCATATGTTTCACCATCTCGAGCAGATCTTCTCCGTATCGCGCTGCAGCTTCCTGATCCATTCCGGAAACCTGCTGCAATTGGTCGATGGTTTTGGGTTTAACGGTGATGATATGAATCATACCTTCATCGGACAAAATTTCATTCTCTGCTTTCGCCTCAGCATTAGCCTGCTGTTTTCGCCACAAAATCAGCGATTCACGCAAGGCGAGCTCCGAGCGCGTAAAATGATCCTCTGGCCGCTGCTTTCGGTCCTCGATGGCCTTTTCCTGTATTTTGCGAATAGCAGCCTTCTGTTCGTCACTCAGCTCGTTGGGATCGTACACCCTGGTCTGTTGAACTGCTTGGTCGGAGGCTGTGCGCATTTTCCGCACTTGTTCGTTTTCTTCCTGCATTTCCTTTTTTAAATGGGTCAGCCGCTGTTCGAGACCGACGTTATTTTTCATCGTCGCTAAAACCCGGCTCATCATGCGGTCCATATTAGGTGAAAACACCTCTGCGTTGTTTTCCAGATCCGCTTTGAGAATTTTTGGCAGATCGCTGAGTAAAATAACCCTCACATGGGTGTCGGTATCCACCTCGCGAATTTCGCATCGGTCGTCGACAACGACGTACCCGTGATAATATTCCAGAGATGTGCCCGGAAAAAAGGACAACATGGTCTTCACGTCATCGTCAATAGTCGTAATCGGGTTGTCAAAATAATTCTTTACTTCAGGCGAGTCAAAATGGATCCACCATCTCGCCCCTTCCTGACCGACAATCCAGCCTGAAGGCAGGCTTAAATATCTAAAAATATAAAAGCCGCTTGCTTCTCTGAGCATCAAATGCACCACGTGTGTGCCGCCGTCCGGCGTGGGCACGTAGGTGTTATTGTAAAGACGATCCGGCTCTCCTGAGACCTCCTTGACCGTTTCAGCGAGGAAACGTTCTTCAAGGGACGGGCCATTGTCCTGATCGGCCATGATCTCCACATCCTCGAACAAATCGTCATCTTGCTTTGTTTTGTCGTCATCAAAAAGCTGCTGCGCTTTGGGCGGCGTTTTTGTGTGCTTCTTGGATCCAACGACCGCAATGACGATTACCACTGCAATAACAAGTGCAATGGCAGCCAAATAAACGGGTGACATCTACATTTACCTCCTTGAAATTAAGTACGAATTTTGAAGCGCTGCAATCATTTCATCCGAAATGTGCAGATGCTGATGGATGTATTTAGACAAGCTGTCGTAATGGGACTCGATCGCTGAAATCACCGCATCGAAATAATTGCCGTGAACGGAGCAGAGCAGCTCGACCTGTTTGAGTAAGTTGGGATCAGTGGTGACGTCCCGCGTCTTATCGACGATCCATTGAATTTTCTGACGAATGATTTGATTAGTGAGCAGATAATTCGCTTTTACCGTATCGATGGGCACCCCTAAAATCAAAAGAATCAAGGCCGCCAAAACACCTGTCCGGTCCTTGCCTGCCGTGCAGTGCCACAGCACCGCGCCGTCCTCCGTATCGAGCAAAAGCGCCACCCATTTCTGAATGGCCTCGGCTGTAAAATCAGATAAAGCCGCCTCGGCATAACGTTTGGTTTGGTAAGCCAATACATCGTCATTCATATGATGCACGGATTCTAGCATCAATTCGCCTACACCGCTAATCTGAGCGAAGGTTTTGGCCCGTGCAATCTCCGGAACCAGTGAGTCGTGCACCAAAACCGCCCCGGCAATCGCCTGATCGGGCTGGCGCTTAAATTCACTTTCTCTTCGCAAATCGACGACGACCTTTACCTTGTACTGCTCTGACAGTATTGTACAATCTTTTTCTGTGAGGCGGTTTAAATGATCGCTTCTAATAAGTCTTCCCCGCCGGACCACGCGGTGATCTGCCGTCTGCAGGCCGCCCAAATCTCGGGTATTATCCGTACCGGACAAATGGATGATTTGATCTCTTTCTAACTGTTCTTTCATAGGATTATCACAAATTTATTCTATTATTGATTCTGAAATTAAAAAATCCCGAATGTGCCGTCCCATATTTTTGACGCCTAGCGGATGCTAGGTGGGTGTCTTGTCTTCACATTCTCTGCCATCCACTCGAGGTGGCTCGGCATCGAGCAAAGAACATCCAGACTCCCTGTAAAAAGATGTAGGTTCAAAAATAGTGTGGTAACGTACACTTCAGGATACTTATATTATAATCTACTTTTATTTTTTTGTGAAGGATAAAATATTGCCGATTCGTTGCGTTTTCAATTATTTGCGTTTTAAAGCGTGAAAGGCCTGGGCGATATTGTCGACTGGATAAAGCGTTAACGTCTTGCCAACTTTCTCGATTGCCTTTTCGTTGCTCTTCGGCAGGATACACCGCGTAAAGCCCAGCTTCTTCCCTTCGGTCAGCCGTTTGTCGACATCCTGAATATTTCTCACTTCTCCCGTCAGGCCAACCTCGCCGATCACCAGCATATCCCTTGGGATTTCAAAATCATTGTAGCTGGAATACAGCGCACAGCACACAGCCAGATCTGCGGCCGGTTCATCGATTCGGATGCCGCCGACAATGTTGATGTACGCGTCCATCTGCTTCATATTGAGCCCCATCCGTTTTTCTATAATCGCAACCAGCAGAATCATGCGGTTGTAGTCAAAGCCCGTTGCCATGCGCCTGGGGTTCGCGTAATCCGACGCGGAGACCAGCCCTTGAAGCTCGACCAAGAGGGGCCGCGTGCCTTCCACGATCGGGACAACCACCGAACCGCAGGTGTTCTGAGGCCTGGACACAAGCATCGTCCCGGAAGGATTCTGAACCGGAAGCAGACCCCGATCCGTCATTTCAAAAATACCGAGCTCATTGGTCGAGCCGAAACGGTTTTTCACAGCCCGAAGCATTCGGTACGCGTGGTATTTCTCGCCCTCAAAATACAAAACCGTATCGACCATGTGCTCTAACACCCTTGGGCCGGCAAGGTTGCCTTCCTTCGTCACGTGTCCGACGAAAAACATCGAGATGCCGTCTTTCTTGGCGATTTGGATCAGGGCGTTGGCATTTTCTCTGATCTGTGTCACAGAACCCGGCGCTGAGATAATTTCGGGATTGTACATGGTTTGAATCGAATCGATGATGACCAGATTTGGCTTTTCTTTCACCACAGTCTGCCGGATGTAGGTCATGTTAATTTCGGACAGGAAAAAGGCGGAGTCCGACTGAATATGCATCCGATCCGCCCGCATTTTGATCTGCTGTTCGGATTCTTCGCCGGAGATGTACAGCACCTTGTAATTTTGACTCGCGACGTTTTCGGTCATCTGAAGCAGCAGTGTCGACTTCCCGATGCCGGGGTCGCCGCCCAGCAGCGCAACCCCGCCGCGGACAATGCCGCCGCCGAGCACGCGGTCGAGTTCTTCGTTTTTCGTTGAAAGACGATTTTCCTGCTTCGATGAAATTTCAGAAAGCCTTCGGGGCTGATTGTAAACGCCTCTTTCCCGGCCGGTCTGCCGAGCCTTCTCGGAAATTTTCGGCGTCTCAACCACTTCCTCAAAGGTATTCCAGGCGCCACACTGGGAGCATCGGCCCATCCATTTCGGCACAACGTGGCCGCAGTTGCTGCATTTGTACTGGGTCTTTATCTTTGCCATAGGCCTCTCCTTTATTCGTAATAATTCTTTACAATTGACTGCGCACCAAGGGGATAGCGGATAAGTTTAAGTGCGGTCATCCTCGCGTAAATTACTTTGGCAACCGTCCGGTACCCTTTGGCGTTGAAATGCAGATGGTCGTCTGCCAGTAAACTGGCCGGCACCATCCCCGCGCGCATCATGCGCCGGTCTTCCTTTGTCGTCTTGATGCCCGCTATTTTTGTGCCGTTTTTCGACAAAATCTTTCTTAAATTGATGTAATGATCGCCGTAGGTCTGCTGCATCTTTTTTTCCAAAGCCGCCCGCTGTTTCGCGGTTCCCGTGTGCAGCCCCACGACAATATACTGATTATCTGCGCCAATTTGGTTGTGAATGATCGCCTTCTGCTGGCGGATCAAATCCGCGGTATTGCTGTAGCCGCCGTTCTGTCCGATGAAAATCACCGGGATCGCCGAGCGGTAATGCGCGGCCGCGTAGGTGACCACCCTTGAATTTTTCGGAAGGGTATCCTGATAGCGGACATGCGTCGGCGTGAAGGTGTAATGATTCTGATCGTCAATTCGATCGAGCCGCCCGACGACAGAGCCAATTTTAACTGGATTGACACCCGTATCGCCCAGTCTCAGGATTGAGACGGCCTTGCCGCCGTCCGCTGTGATTCTAAAGATCCGCCGTTCACCCTGATTAATGCGAATCGGCGACTGTGTCCGCATCGTGAGGCCACCACGACAGGCGATTTCCAAACTCGTTTCGCCGCTGATCCCAAGATTGCGGACAACCGGCACACTTTGTGGATAACCGTTTGCCGTCAACTGGCGCACGATGATGCGCCTTAGGGCTTTGGGATAGGTCTCGCCATCGCCGCAAACCCCCTGCGTCAGGCTGTCGCCCCAGCAATTGATCGCCGGCATTTTGGGCTGTTGGATCTCAACGCCGCCAAGCACGCTTAATTGCTTAAAATACGGCGCGCTCCACGCGCAATAAGCCACCACTGCCAAAATGAT
>DGWE01000106.1 GCA_002396065.1 Eubacteriaceae bacterium UBA4266 | reverse complement strand
CGTTTTCCAGCAGGTAGCCGGAGCAGGCGCCGTTCGCCCGCGGATACGCACCATTGTTGCCTAAAATTGTTAATTTCATATATTCCTCCTCTACTCGCATTTACGCGATAATCTCTTTTTTCAGTTTTTGAATCCAGGACCAGGTCACCTGCGCTGTTAAGCCCCAGATGACGATCGGGTCCCGATCCTGAGCGATTTGATATTGATAAAAATAAATCGGGTGTTTTTTCTTCCGAAAGGTGTATTTCTTTCCCCGCGGAATCAGCTCGTAGGGAAACCCGGGATCCGGTTGGGTCACCAGCGTCGTCATGTGCATTTCTGGCTCCTGTTCAAGCAGCCAGCTCAGCGGCACGGTGAAAATTTCGCCGACCTCGTCCTTGGAATAGGTTCCCTTGTAATGGCTGAGCTTGCCGATAAAGGGCCAGAGGGGCGCGCCGGTCGGGGCGTTTTCCCCGTCCATCGGCGCCAGAATTTCGATATTTTCCGGCGCAATGAGCAATTCCTCGCAGGTTTCGCGCACCGCTGCCTGCTCCGGCGTCTCGCCAGCTTCAATGCCGCCGCCGGGAAAGCTCACCTCACCCGGTTGGGTTCTCAGCGTCGTCGCTCGAATTTCGTAGACGACCTCGAGTCCTTTCTCAGTCTGAATCAGCGGAATGAGCACTGCCTTGCTTTTTCCTTTAAGCCGCGGCAGATAGCCGGGCGTCCGTTCGCCCCAGCGCCGCCGCATGGCTTCAATCATTTTATCTTGCTGCATTCGTCTCTCCCAAAAACATCGCTTTTCTTATTATTATAAAGAAAAACCCCCGAATATCAAAGGGGATATGATATTCGGGGGTGATAGATTTTTGTCTTCTCTCTTTTTTAATTCTGCATTTTTGCAGGGCTTACATCATCGGTGCGCCGCCAGCTGGCATAGCCGGTACGTCGCTCTTTTCTTCCGGATGATCTGCGACAGCCACTTCTGTGGTCAGCAGCATCGCGGTGATGGAAGCTGCGTTCTGGATCGCGGTACGGGTGACCTTCGTCGGGTCAATGATCCCTTCGTCAACCATGTTGACGTATTTGCCGTGGAGTGCGTCGTAGCCAATGCCTTTGTCTTTCTTGGACAATTCGTTGACGATGACAGAGCCTTCAACACCAGCGTTTTCAGCGATCTGGCGTGCCGGTTCTTCAATGGCTCTTCTGATGATCTGCGCGCCGACCTTTTCGTCGCCGTCCAGTGTTTCGATCAGAGCGTCCACTTTATCTGTGGTGTTCAGCAGTGCCGTACCGCCGCCTGGGACGATCCCTTCTTCAACAGCTGCACGTGTCGCGTTCAGCGCATCTTCGATACGGTATTTGATTTCCTTCATTTCGACTTCTGTTGCAGCGCCGACCTGGATTACAGCGACACCACCAGACAGCTTCGCCAAACGTTCCTGAAGTTTTTCACGGTCGTAATCGGAATCGGTTTCTGGAATCTGAGCCTTGATCTGGGCAACACGTTCGTCCACGTCTTCCTTTGCGCCCTGACCGTCGACGATGATCGTGTTTTCCTTGTCAACCTTGACCTGACGTGCACGGCCTAACTGTTCCAAAGTCGTGTCCTTGAGTTCCAAGCCAATTTCCTTGGAGATGACCTGGCCGCCGGTCAAAATAGCGATATCCTGGAGCATGGCCTTTCTTCTGTCGCCAAAGCCTGGTGCTTTAACGGCAACAGTGTTCAGGGTGCCACGAAGTTTGTTCAGAACCAATGTGGTTAAGGCTTCGCCTTCGACATCTTCAGCAATGATTAATAATTTTGCACCCTGCTGTGCGATCTGTTCGAGCACAGGGAGAATTTCCTGAATGTTGGAAATTTTCTGATCGGTGATCAAAATGTACGGGTTGTCGAGTTCAGCAACCATTTTTTCTGTATCGGTTGCCATATAGCCTGAAACATAGCCTCTGTCAAACTGCATCCCTTCGGTGAAGTCGAGTTCGGTGCCCATGCCCTTGCCTTCTTCAACGGTGATGACGCCGTCGTCACCGACCTTGGCCATAGCTTCTGCGATCAGTTTGCCGATCTGCGGATCTGCTGCAGAAATGGAAGCAACCTGTTCCTTGGATTTGTCAGATTTAACTGGCTGAGAAATTTCCTTCAAGCCTTCGACAACAGCGTCGACAGCCTTTTCCATCCCTTTTCTCAGGACCATCGGGTTCGCGCCGGCAACGACGTTGCGGTTGCCTTCGTGGGTAATGGCCTGTGCCAGCAGTGTAGCGGTTGTGGTGCCGTCCCCTGCGACATCGTTGGTCTTGGTTGCGACTTCCTTAACCAGCTGTGCGCCCATATTTTCAAATGGGTCTTTTAATTCGATTTCCTTTGCGATGGTTACACCGTCATTGGTGATGTTCGGTGCACCGTATGATTTTGCCAGAAGGACATTTCTGCCCTTCGGCCCTAATGTCACTTTAACTGCGTTTGCTAACTGATCGACACCGCTGAGCAATGATTCTCTTGCGGCTTCTCCGTATTTTACATCTTTAGCCATTTGATAGACCTCCTTTTGTCTCTGTCTGTCTCAATTATTCTTCTACAATTGCCAAAATATCGTTCTGTTTGACAATCAGATACTTTTCGTCATCCATTTTGATTTCTGAGCCGGAATATTTAGAATAAATAACTTCGTCGCCGACTTTGACATCCAGCGGTACTTTCTTGCCGTCAATCATTTCGCCGGAACCCACAGCAACAACTTCACCCTGCTGCGGTTTTTCTTTTGCGGAATCAGGAAGGACGATGCCGCCCGTTGTTTTCTTTTCTTCTTCTTTTACTTTTATAACAATTTTGTCACCTAATGGTTTTAATTTCATTGCTAAAGCCTCCCAAAAGTTTTTTTCTGTTTTTATTAGCACTCGTTATCTCTGAGTGCTGACATTATATTAAACGATGCTCCTGCTTTTTGCAATACTTTTTGGGAAGATTTTTAAAATTTATTATTTATTTAAGTTTTATACCCTATCACGATCGATCCCTGGCAGCTCCAATCCCGGGACCGCATTTAAATCCCAGCCGCTGGTTCGGCCGAGCTTGAAATCGTAATAGGCTCTGGCGCCGATCATCGCGGCGTTGTCGGTACAGAGCGACAACGGCGGATAATACAGCTGCCAGCCGTGCTGCTTCGCGGCGGCGTCCATGCGGGCGCGCAGCCCCTTGTTGGCCGACACCCCGCCGGCAACCACGATTTTCTTCAGGCCGTAAGCTTCAGCACAGCGAATCGTTTTTTCGGTCAACACATCTAAAACCGCGGCCTGGAAGGACGCCGCGACGTCTTCCCTTTTGTACGGAATGTGCTTCATTTTTCGGTGGTTCAATTCGTTGAGCACCGCCGATTTAAGGCCGGAGAAGCTGAAATCGTAGCTGTCCTTTTCGAGCATCACTCGCGGGAAATCGATCGCCTGCGGGTCGCCGGCCTGCGCGGCCTGATCGACCGCCGGCCCTCCGGGATAGGGATAGCCCAGCACCCGTGCCACCTTGTCAAAGGCTTCTCCCGCGGCGTCATCGCGGGTCCGGCCCAAAATGATATTGGTGCCGTAATCCTTGACAATGACCAGATTGGTGTGGCCGCCAGAGACCACCAATGCCAAAAACGGCGGTTCAAGTTCTGGGAAAGCCAGATAATTAGCTGCGATGTGTCCCTCGATGTGATTGACGCCGATTAACGGCTTGTCGAGAGCGTAAGCCAGCGCCTTCGCTGTCGACACACCGACGAGCAGCGCCCCGACAAGCCCCGGCCCCTTCGTCACTGCGACCGCGTCGAGATCGTCAAAGGTGAGCTGCGCTTCGTCCAACGCGTCCTGAATCACAAAGGGCATCTTCATCACGTGATTGCGCGAGGCGATTTCCGGCACGACGCCGCCGTATTTTCTGTGGATGGCAATCTGGGTATAAACCTGATTAGCCAGGATCCGGCGGCCGTTCTCGATAATCGCCGCCGCCGTTTCGTCACAAGAGGATTCAATCGATAATATCTTCATGTTTTGTTCTGTCTCCTTGATCGTCTGGGAAAACCAAATCCATCACATACGCGTCTGACCCGTTGGGATAATAATGATCGCGTTTGCCCAGGATCTCAAATCCAAAGCTCTGGTAAAGCTTCAGCGCGGGCTCGTTGTCCGTCCGGACCTCCAGGGTCATGCTCTGGCAGTCGTGAAGCCGCGCACGCGCAATGATTTCTTTAAGAAGTCTGCGTCCAAGGCCGTTTCCTTGAAAATCCGGGTCAATGGCGATTTTCATCAGCTGCGCCTCGCCGGCCACAAACCACTGCCCAGCAAACCCGACTACCGCGGTCTCGTGGTTCTCTGAATCGTTCTGAACGAGAACCAAATATTCGGCCAGAATATTCTCGAGCTCATCGATAAACGAATGCTCCGGCCAAGGGATCAAGCCCGACCGCCAATCCACGGCCATGACCTGTGTGAGATCGCTTTTTTCCATCAGCCTGAAATCGTAGGGCCGCCAGACGTTACTCATGGTGCTGCGCTTCCTGGGCCAGTTTCTTTTCCCGCTGTTCTTCGGCCGAGGATTTTCTCAAGTAGTTCAGCCCTGCTTGAAAACAATCCACCGTTTGGCCCTGCTGTATTTTCTTAAGCCCGACGGCTGCTGCCGACGACGCGCGGTTCATCGAAAGAAAAGCCGGCGCGGTCCGGGCCTTCGGCACAGCCGCCAAAAGCTTGCTGCCGTGTTTTTTAAGCCCGTCACCTAAAATGATCACCGGTGCGTTTACCGCGTTCAATTTTTCGCACAGCGCGTCGACGTCGTACACGCCTTCGGCCATTGTGTTTTTAAGATTAAGCTCTGCCGCATCCCGGTCGGATTGATAGAGTGCAGCGTAAACCTGTCCGCGCTGGGCGTCGACAGTCGGGCAGATCGCTGCGTCTGTGACGCAGACGTTAGCGGCGAGAGCCTCCAGCGTCGACACCGTCACCATCGGTTTGCCGAGCGCCTGGGCAAAGCCCTTCGCCGTCGCCATGCCGATGCGCAGCCCTGTAAAAGAGCCAGGCCCGTTGACGACGCCGAACACATCGATATCCCCAAGCTTAAGTCCCGAATCCTGAAGCATGTGGTCGATGGACGGCAGCATTTTCTCCGAATGTTTTTTCTTGTAGTTGACAATTGTTTCCGCAATCAGTCTGTCCTCGTCGAGGACGGCTGCTGTGGCCACAATGGTCGACGTATCGATCATAAGTAGTTTCATAAATGTATCGCCTTCAATTTCGTGTTGATTTGTTCCAATGCAGATTTTTTAAACAGATGCAGGGGCGTAATGGCCTGAAGCTGACGAAGGGTCAAATGGGTTTTAGCCAAGGCCCGTACGGCAGCGTGGGATAAAATGGTTTCGCCCTTCGGCCCAAGAAGCAAGGCCAGAACCGCGCGGTGCTCAGGTGAGGCCAGCAGCAGATCGATCGGCGTGTCGATTGAATAGGGCGCTGCCTGATTTTTCGAATAGGTGGTCCGCGCGCGGATCAAAGCCCCGACTACCTTCGGACCGTTCACCTCTCTGGCCGCCAAAAAGCCAATGCCCAGATGCCGGACGTCGTGATTGATGTAGCGGATCACGCGCCTGAGCATCCGGTCCGTCAGCATGCCGCCGGAAAGCATCGGCACCTTGGCCAGCGGCGTCGCCATCACCGAATGGACGATGAAATCGTCATTCATGTCCAGCTCGAAGCCGGTCAGCTTGTGGTAAAAATCGACTGCCTGTTGAAACAGCGCCTGCCCCCGTTTGGTGCGCAGCACCTCTTGAACCGTTGAATTTGCCGTAATCACAGGCTCAGCATGTCCCACATCGATGACCGCGCTCCGTTTGAATTTCAAATCCCGGCTCGACGCGCCGCAGTAAAAGCAATAGGTGCCGCTTTCAATCCGCCATTGATGAGAGTCGGTGTCAAAATAAGCCAGCCGATCCTTGGGCACAGCGATCGTGACGTGTTTGGCCGCACCTGCCGGCACGTCGACCTTTTGATAAGCTGCTAACACCTTAGGCGGGCGGCTCACGACGCTGTCCGGCATGCCCGCGTAGATTTGAATCGTCTCCTTCGCCGCAAAATCCGAGTGATTTTTCAATTTAACCTCAAAAATCAGCGCATCGCTGGCGTCCTCCTTAAGCGAAAAGCCCGTGTATTCAAACTCCGCGTAGCTCAGGCCGTATCCGAAGGGGTACTGCACTGCCAAGTGCTTGGCATCGTAGAAGCGGTAGCCCACGTAAATGCCTTCCCCATAATCCACTTCACGGCCATCGCCCGGAAAATTCAAATACGCCGGCGTATCCTCCAGCCGTTTAGGGATGGTTTCCGTCAATTTGCCCGAAGGGATCACCTTTCCGGAGAGGACGTCGCACAGCGCCGGGCCGCAGGCCTCCCCGCCGAGCCAGGCCTCCAGCACCGCATCCGCACAGGCCGCGTGTCCCAGCAGGACTGCCCCGCCGTTTTGAACGATCACCACGACGCGATGATGCGCCGCTGTCAGCTGATCTATTAATTTTAACTGATCGACCGGCAGATTCATGTCGGACCGATCCCAGGATTCGCTTTCTGCCGATTCGGGCAGGCCGACGAAAAGCAGAACCGTGTCCGCCTGCGCCGCCTTTTTAAGGGCGCGCGCCGAAAGCGCCTGCTGTTCATTTTCTGAAATTGCGGACAGCGCATACCCGTCCGCGTAATCCAGCTGAACGTCCGCGTACACCGCTTTAAGACTGTCCCATGGCGTTTCGATCCAATTGGCGTTGACCTGAGACGAACCGCCGCCTTGAATCCTCGGTGTCTTTGCGAGAGCACCGACAACTAAGAGATGATGGTCGCGAGGCAGCTTATCGGGTACGAGAGGCAGCAGCTGGTGCTTGTTTTCCAAAAGTACAATGCTTTCCGCTGCCGCGCGCCGCGCCAGCTGATGGTGTGCATCGGTGCTTGAAAGAGTCAGCTCCCTGCGGGCTCGGCGGTTTTCTTCGCAGCGTTCGCCAAAGGCGATCAACCGTTCGACACTGCGGTTGACACAGCCCTCTGGCAGTGCCAAGCGCTTGACCGCGTGGTAAACCTTCTCGTCGTTGACGCCATCCGAATCCGGCATTTCCAAATCCAAGCCTGCTCTGACGCTGGCGGCCCGGTCTTGAACGGCAGACCAATCTGAAACCGTCACGCCGTGGTAATGCCATTGGTCTCTCAGCAGTGCCGTCAGCGCATGGCGGTGTTCCGTCGCGTAGGTGCCGTTGATTTGATTGTAGGCGGCCATCACCATACCGGGATCGGCGCCGCGTATCGCGATTTCAAAGGGACGGATGTAAATTTCCCGCGCGGCCCTTTCTGACAGCCGCACATCAATCGTCATGCGATTGCTCTCTTGATTGTTGGCGAAGAAATGCTTGACGCAGGTTTCAACACAGCGGCTTTTGGCGCCCTCGATGTACGCCTTGCCAAGCGTACCTGACAATAAGGGATCTTCCGAAAAATACTCGAAGTTTCGGCCGCAGAGTGGGCTGCGTTTGATATTGAGGCCCGGCCCCAAAATAACATCTATCCCCTGCGCCGCCGCTTCCTCAGCAATTGCCGCCGCAACCCGATACACCATCTCCGGATCCCAGGAACAGGACAAGGTGACCTCCGGCGGAAAACAGGTCGCCGGATAACTGCTGCCGTCTTCCTTTTCCTGCCTCAGCCCGTGGGGGCCGTCAGACATCACAAAGGGATAAATCCCCTGTTCCGGAATGCCCTGAGACGACCATTTGGACTGGCCGGAAAGCAGGCTGCAGCGCTGTTTTAATGTCAATTTCCGCCGTTTAGCGCGGATGGCTGTTGTAGCTTGATCTCTCTTTTTCACACCCTCACTTCTTTCTTTGTTAATGATGACGACTGATTCAACAGGGATGTCATCTTCACTGCGCACTGTTTTTAACGAGTTTGGCGTAATAAAACCCGTCGCATTGATCGTCGGCCGTACCGATTTGCCGCGTGTTTAACACAGTGAGCCCCACTGCGTTCCGGCAGAGCCAGCGGACCTGCTCGGCGTTTTCCTTTGGGTCCACCGTACAGGTGGAATAAACGAGTGTGCCGCCCGGCTTTAACGCGTCGACCGCGTTTATCAGCATTTTTCGCTGAATGTCAATGAGCGCGCGCTGCTTTTTAAACTCAAATCGGTAGCGGATTTCCGGTTTCCTCCGAATGATTCCTAAACCGGAGCACGGCGCGTCGAGAAGCACGCGGTCGTACTGCTCGTGATCCGCCGCCTTGCGTGCGGTGCCGTCGAAGGCCTCTGTTTGAATACACCCGATGCCCAGCAGCTTGGCCTGGTTGTCGATCAGCTTTAGTCTGGAGGGATAAATGTCCCGAGCGGTGATCACACCCTGATCTCCCATCATTTCGGCGAGATACGTCGTTTTTCCTCCCGGTGCCGCGCACATGTCGAGGATACGCTCACCCGCTTCGGGCGACAAAGCCTCAGCGATCAGCATTGCGCCTTGATCCTGAATCGTAAAGAGACCGGCCATGTAGGCCTGGGTCTGTGTTAATTCCGACACAGAGGCGTTCGTGATTTTGATGCCCGAGGGCGAAAGGGCCGTCTTCACCCCTTCTATGCCCTCATTGGCCAGCTCTTCCAATAACGTATCCCGCGGTATTTTCAGCCCATTGGCCCGAATGGTCAGCGGTGACGGCCGATTCACCGCCATCAGCTCGCGCACGCCCCCTTTCGCGCCAAAGGCTCTGGCGTAAATATCGACGATCGGCTTCGGCACAGACGTGCGGACCGAGAGCGCCTGAATGGCGTCCTTGTAGTCCGACGCCTGCCAACGCTTCAGCTGATCCGATTGGCGCGCCATGTTTCTGAGCACCCCGTTGACAAATCCCTTGGCCTTGGGTTTGACCTTGCCGCACAGCGCGACGGCCTCGGAAATCGCGGCATAGGGCGGAATGCGGTTCATCATCAGCAGCTGAAAAGCCGCGATGCGCAGAATCTCGCGCACTTCAAAATCAAGCCGTGTGCCGGGCTTGGTCATTTTCGCGATTCGGTCGTCCAGCAGCATTTCATTCTGAAGGACGCCGTAAACCAACGCCGTGTACAAATGCGCATCCGGCTTTGAAAACAACGAACGGGAAAGCGCCCTCTGAATTTCCAAATTGGAGAAGGCACCCTCCCGGTCAATGGCGAGCAGGCTGTCGTAAGCCTGTTCGCGCGGCGATAAATTGTGTGGGGTTTTTGTATTTTTTCGCTTCATATTATTACGAACGACTATCTCTCAACAAAATCATTCTCAGCAGGTTCAGGAAGGACACGAGGGTGGCCGCGACGTAAGTCATGGCTGCCGCGGAGAGCACCCGTCTGGCGCCCTTGATTTCGTCCGGTCCCAACATCTGATTTTCCTGAAGCATCACCAATGCCCGGTGGCTCGCGTTGAATTCAACCGGCAAGGTCACCAGATTAAAGATCAGTGAAAACGAGAAAAACAGGATGCCGATATTCATCAGCATAACGCCGTATTGGCTCGCGCCGCCGAAAATCAGGCCGATAAAAAACAGCGGCCACGCCGCGTTGGTTGCAAAATTGCAGACCGGCACAATGGCATTTCTGAATTTCAGTCCAAAGTAGCCTTCGTAATCCTGATAGGCATGTCCTGTTTCGTGAGCCGCAACGGCGACCGCGGCCAGACTGGCGCTGTTGCCTACCGGCTGCGACAGGCCGATGGTTTTATTCCGCGGATCAAAATGGTCGGTCAAATTGCCGGCAATACTGTGAAGCGTGACCGGCACGTTTTGGACGGCCAGCAGGCGATTCGCCGTTTCAAAGCCCGTCAGCCCCGATCTAGATTGAATCCGGCTGTATCGATTAAAAGATGAGGTGACCTTCGCCTGAGCGATCGCCGAAATGATCAGCCCAGGGATCAGGATGATCATCGTCCAGTCCCAAAAAAACATTGTCATTCTCCTTTTTCTATTAAAATTAATGGCATTATAGTGGGCAAGACTGAAATTTTTCTAAAATAATCAGTGGAGAACCGTGCCGACCTCAATGGCATTGCCCCGCAAATAGTCCTTGGCCTTCATCCGCCGTTTCCCGGGCATCTGAATTTCCTGGATTTCGACGAGCTGATCCGCCGCGGCGACGATCAATCCCGTTTCGCTGTCAGCTGAAACGACAGTGCCTGGCCGGCTCGATGCCGTCTGATCGAAAATTTTTGGCGCAAAGCATTTCATCTTCTTAGCCTGATACTGACACCAGGCGCCGGGCCACGGATCTGTCCCGTTGATGCGCCGCAAAACCTTGTCTGCGGGCTGATGCCAATCGATCAATCCCGTTTCCTTGCTGATTTTGTCCGCGTAGGTCGCTTTGTCTGGATCCTGGGGCACAGCTTCCGCTGTCCCCGCACAGACGTCTATAAGCACCGGAATAAGGGCCTCTGCCCCTTGTTCCGCCATCTGGTCGTGCATCTCTCCTACTGTTGTCGTCTCGGTGATCGGCATGACCACCTTTTTGTAAACCGCGCCGGTATCCATGCCGATGTCCATTTTCATAATCGACACGCCCGTTTCCTTTTCGCCGTCAATGATCGCGTGATGAATCGGCGCCGCACCCCGGTATTTCGGAAGCAGCGAGCCGTGAATGTTGATGCAGCCGTAGGTCGGAATATCCAGCACCTCTTGCGAAAGGATCTGCCCATAAGCCGCGACGACAAAGAAATCTGGATGCAGGCTTTCTAAATGTGCAACCGCTTCTGGGTCGCGGATCTTTTCCGGCTGAAAGACCGGAATACCAAGATCCTGTGCCGTTTTCTTCATTGGCAGCGGGCGCATTTTTTTGCCGCGTCCGTTGGGGCGGTCAGGCTGACAGACGACACAGACCACATCAAAATCGCTGTCGTACAGCTTTTTTAATGCCGGCACTGCGAAATCGGTCGTCCCCATCACCACAACCCGAATATTATTCATGACTGTCTTCTCCATTCAGCGCTTCGACCGCCTGCATATCCGCCGGTTTTTCAAAGGCTTCACTGGTGATGCCTTCCTCCGGATTACTCGATGGCTTCGTTTTGTTTTGCGCCTTCACCAAGCGCGCGTTCTGAGCTTCGATCATTTTTTCCGCTTTTTCGACCGGAATTTTTTTATCGATGAAGACCTTGCCGTCCAAATGATCCAGCTCGTGGCAGATGGCCCGAGCCAAAAGCATATGCCCCTTCACTTCACAGCGCTGTCCTTCCAGATTGGTGAACTGTGCGGTGACGTATTCAGGCCGTTCGACGTAGCCCGCGTCGTCCGGAAAGCTCAAGCAGCCTTCAACGTCGACAATGCTGCCCTTCTGGTCGACAATCACCGGATTGATCATGGTGATCGGCCCTTTGCCGACGTCGATCACCACCAAACGTCTCAGAATGCCAACCTGCGGCGCCGCCAGGCCGACGCCTTCATCGTCGTACATGGTTTCCAGCATGTCTGCCGCCAGCGTTTTGATCCGATCGTTAATTTCTGTGATTTCTCTCGCTTTTTTTCTCAGAATCGGATCGTCATTGTATCTCAATTTGCGAATCGCCATTTTTATCATCCTCCATTATTGATTTAATCTAATATCGGGTCGATGACCACCGTGATTTTTGATGCGAGCCGTTCAAATTCACCGTCCCAGATCATGCGTCTAATGCCGTTGGATACCGGCGGAATTTTAGGCGCCTTCAGAACAATTCGGTACTCGGTTTGATGCTTTTCGCGCCTGACCCCGCCAAAAACCGGCCTGTACACGACCCATTGCTGAAATCTGGCCTGTAAAGCGCGATACAGGCTGATGCTGTCCGCCTTAACCTGCGCCTGATCTTCTCCAAATATTTCGAAATAAAAAAGGTGGCCAAAGGGCGGATAGTCCATGCTTTTTCGGTATTTCAGCTCAGCCTCGTAAAACCGATCGTCCTGACTTTGATGCAGCGCCTCGACAACAGGGTGTTTGGTATTGTAGGTCTGGATGTACCGGCTCGCGGCCTGCGTTCTTTCAAAAAACAGCCGATACAGGCGGTACGCCTGCTCCGCTGCGTTGTAGGCGTTGCCGTCGATATCCTGATCGATGAGCACAACGGCCGCGCAGCCCACATTGCCAAGGGGAAAGCCTCTGACGATACTTCGGGTCCCGACGACAATATCGGCCTTGCGGATTTCGCCGCAGCATTCATCAAACTCCCGTTGGCGGACTGCTGCGCCATCGATTTTTAAAACGCGGCAGTCGGGCCATTTCTCTTGAACAAACTCGACGACCTGATCCAAGCCGACTCCCATTCCTTTAATATGGGTGCTGCCGCACGACGGACAGGTTTTAGGGAAAGGACGCCTTTCCCCGCAGGTCATGCAGATTAAAGTGCGGTTATGGTCGGTTTTCATCGGGCGCCCACAAATCGGGCATTTGACGGTCTCACCGCAGTCTCTGCAAAAAACAGCGCGCTGATAGCCGAGCCGGTTGTGCAACAGCACAGCCCGCTGACCGCGGTCAAGGGCGCGGTCTATTTCCTCCTCGAGCAAATGGCTGAAAATGGTCAAATTGCCCCGCTGCATCTCCCTTTTCATGTCAATGATCCCCACTGGATCAAAATTGGAAGGCTCGACAGCCTTCACAATTTGCCGCTCCGCCATCCGCCATCTGAGCGTGACAGACGGAATGGGATCTGAAATGAGCATCTGGGCGCCGCTGATCTTCGCCAGCTGTGCGGCGACATCGGGCAGCTGATAGTGGGGTTCAGAATCTGAAATGTACTGGCCGCTGCCCATCTCGTCGACCCCAATCAGGCCGATATTTTGAAAGGGCAGAAAGATCGCGGTCCGTGTCCCCAATACAATCCTGATGTGCCCCTTTTGAATTTGGTGAAAAATGCGGTAGCGTTCTGTTATTTTAAGGCCGCTGTGATACACCGCACCGAATTCGCCAAAAACGCTTTTAAAGCGGCCGGCGTTTTTTTTCAGCAGATTGATTTCCGGCTCGATGATGAGCACCGCCTGGCCGAGGTTGATCTTTTCTACCGCGGCCTGAAGAAAGGTTTTAAACCGCATATCATCGTCTTTTTGATAAAAAAAGACCGGTTGATCCCCGGCGCTTGATAAGTTTTCCACAATCGATTGAAAAACACGATTATCACATTGTATTGGCGGTAAATGCACCGCCGACTTTGGCGCGCTCAGAGCTTCTGCGTCGACCGCTTCAATCCATTCGTTGGCCAAAAGCTTTCGCCGGCTGGCCGATGCGTTCGGAACAGCGGCGTTTAATTCTGGGGCACTCATCGGCCCCGATTTAAGCAGTTCTAAAATCCGCGCCATTTTTTTGCCGCGCGTCTTGGCGCTTTGGCCTACCCGCGTAAGGCGAAAGACCGTTTCTGTCTTTCGATACGGGCGGAAAATCGCTTCGCCGTGTTCATCCGTTTCTCGGATTACGCGGACAGGCTGAATAAACAGCGCCAGCGCATCGTAAAAAAGACAGTCGTGTATCTTCACCAGCCAGAGGCACAATTTTCGGTGAACCTCATCGACCACAGGCTCGTGGTCTATCACCTGCAGCACATCGCGAAGCTTATTTGCGTATTTCGAGTGATCGCCAACGGCAATCACAAACCCCTCGACCACGCGCCCGCCCCGAGCAAAGGGCACGGCAACGCGGACGCCAGGCACAACCTGATCAGCCATCGTCTCGGGCACGCGGTAATCGTAGGCGTGGTCAATGCGCTTGTTGGTCTGCTTTAAAAAGATTCTCGCAATCTTCACTATTCGAGAATGATGTCGTCTCCGTTAGCCAGATCTTCGAGGGAAACGCCTTCGTTTTCCTGAGCTGCCGCAAATTCATCGTCGGCATTCTGGGCCTTTTCCTGACGTTCCTGTTTCGCATCCAAGCCGATAATTTTCACTTCTTCTTCGGCAATTTCTTCGGTCGCCGTTGAAATCGGGTTGTCGATGTTCACGCGGACCAGTGGCTCAGCGCCATCGATCAATTGACGGGCGCGTCGCGACGTCGCGACGCACAATTCGTATTTATTGTCTGCCTTGGAAATCATCAAATTAATCGGCGGGTAGCGAAGACCGCTGCCGTTTTCTCCATAATATGTTTTCCAGCTCATGTCTGTTAACTCCTTTATCTGTGGATTCAAAATGAATACATAATATTATAACCCTTATTGAAGTTTTACATCAACATTTCTTCAATGATTTCTAAATTATTTTGGGTCCGGCACCGTTCAGCCCGGATGATGGCCTCTAAGTCCGCCGCGGCCTGGTCCACTGTGTCATTCACGATCACGTAGTCGTAGTGCTCGGCCTGCTTCAGCTCGGTGAGAGCGTTCTTCATACGAAGCTGAATCTGGGCATCGCTGTCTGTCTTCCGGTTCACCAGTCTTTCTTTGAGTACCTGGATCGACGGCGGCGCGATAAAAATCAGAACGCCAAAGCCCAATTTTTCTTTAATCTGCGCCGCGCCCTGCACGTCGATTTCTAAAATGACATCCGTCCCTTCATCCAGCATCTGAAGCACGTGGGCCTTCGGCGTGCCGTAATAATGGTCGTGCACCTTCGCGTATTCCAGAAAGGCATTTTCTTCAATTTTTTTCTCGAAATCTGCTTTGTCGAGGAAGAAATATTCGACGCCGTCCCGTTCCGCGCCACGAGGTGCGCGGGTTGTCGCCGAAATCGATATTTTAAGATTCGGATTGTGCGCCGTCGCAGCCTGACAAACCGTGCCCTTTCCCGCGCCCGATGGTCCCGATAAAATGATGAGCTGTCCACGCTGTTGTTTCAATTGATTTGCACCTCTACTCTATGTTCTGAATTTGTTCTCTGATTTTTTCAATTTCCGCCTTGACATCCACGACGCTGTCCTGGATTTCGAGGTCAGGCGCCTTTGAACCGATGGTGTTGATCTCCCGATTCATTTCCTGTACGAGGAAATCGAATTTGCGCCCTACCGGCGTTTCTTCCTGAAGTAACGCCTTCATGCGCTTCAGATGACCGCTCATCCGGTTGAGTTCCTCTGTAATATCCAGCCGGTCAGCCATCACCGCCACCTCGGTCAAAATCCGACTTTCATCGATCTCCGTCCCTTCGAGAAAATCGGCCACCTTTTGGTGGATGTTGTCTCGATACGCAGCGAGCACCTCCGGGGCGCGCGCAGCAATTTTCTGCATCATTATCTCGATGTTTTCCGCGCGCAGCGCCATGTCGTCGGCCATTGTCACCGCATCCTGCGCCCTGCTTTCCGCAACCTGTTCCAGCGCCTTCGCCAGTACAGGCTGAAGCATCTGCCAGTTTTCGTCGTCATTTTGGACCTTTTCGGTGGTTTTGATGACGTCGGGGAACTTCGCAACCAGATCCACGCCGATTTCATCGCGCATCATCGGATCGAGGGCCTTAATGGCATTGAGCGCATCTATATAGGCCTTCGCCAGATTTTCGTCCAAGACAATCTGCCGCTGGCTTTCCGATAAATTTTCAAACTGGATGAAGACGTCGATCCGGCCTCTCGCGACCGTCTTGCCGATTTCATTTTTGATTTTCGATTCCACAGAATTTAAAATCGAAGGCATGCGGATCGCATAATCCCGATAGCGGTGATTCACCGTCTTGATTTCAACCGAAATATTCCAATTTTCATCCCGGTAATCCGCCCGTCCGAATCCTGTCATGCTTTTCATTCTGATTGCCTCCGCCCAATATTTCTTTTATCATACCGATTTCACGCAAAAAATACAAGACTGGCCGGCCATTATTGATTTTATTTTCCGTTTCGATTATATTAAACAACAATCAATTGAATCGATTCAAAACTTAATTAAAGGAGGAATTCCAGTGGCATTTGACGGTATCACAACTTATCATCTCGTAAAAGAACTTAAGGCTCAATTGGTCGGAGGAAAAATCAGAAAGGTCTATCAGCCGGAAAACGACGAAGTGCATCTGCAGATTTCCGGGCCGATTAACGCGACATTACTTTTGTCCGCCAATGCCAACCAGCCTCGCGTGCACATCACTGAAAAGAAAAAGAAGAATCCGCCTCAGCCCTCGACCTTCTGCATGGTGCTGCGCAAACACCTCGTCAACACCACCATTTCGGATATTCATCAGATTAGCTCTGACCGCATTTTAGCCATCGATGTCAACGGGAAAAACGATTTTGGCGATCCAGTCACCAAAAGCCTAGTCGCCGAAATTACCGGCCGAAACGCCAATCTGATTCTGACCATGGCCGATGAGGAGGCCCCCGACGACGGACCAGTCATCATCGACGCCGTCAAGCGCGTCGGCCCTTCATCCAGCCGTTACCGCCACATCCTGCCGGGGCTGCACTACAAGCTGCCGCCAGCGGCAGAGCGGATCGACTTTTTTGACTGCCGCACGCCAGAGGATTTTGACCGCTGGCTTTCAAAACAATCCAATCAAAAGCTCACAGCCGTTTTCATCGGCGGCTTTCTGGGGATTTCTCCCGATTTAGCCCAGGAAATCTGTTTCCGCGCCGGCGTCAGCGGTGAAACCCCGCTGTCCGACCTCACAGTCAAAGAAAGAGGCTACCTGTCCGACAGCTTTTTTGAAATCCAGCACGAGGTTGAAAACAGCTGCCAGCCGACCCTCTATTACTTCCATCGGCACATTCAGAATTTTTCGACCATTGATCTGCATTTTTTGAAGGACCTCGACCATCAGCCCTGCGACTCGGTCTCCCGAATGCTGGAAGCCTTTTTCTACCTTCGAGACAAAAAATTAAGATTTAACGCAAAGGCCGCCAACCTGAAGCATCAGCTGTCGACGTTATACAAAAAAGACACGAAAAAGCTGGATAATCTCCATCGAGATTTGAAAAAATCTAAAAAAGCGGAAAAGGATAAACTGTACGGCGATTTGATCACCGCCAACATCTACCGCATTCAAAAGGGCATGGATGGCATCGATGTGGAAAATTTCTACGATCCGGATCTGCCGACCGTTCACATTCCGCTTAAGGTCAACCAGGAACCGGCTCAAAATGCCCAGCGCTACTACAAACGCTACAACAAAGCGAAGAGAGCTCAGGTCCAAGTCGCCGAACAGATTGAAAAAACAAAAGATACGGTCTATTATCTCGGTTCGTTATTAAACGCCCTTGACCAATGTACCGAAATCGAGGAGCTGGACGAAATCCGCTATGAGGTGAACCACTCAGATCTCGTCAAGCATCCGAAGAAAAATGGCAAGGACAAAAAGCCCAAGCCCTCCCATCCGATGCGCTTCCGCTCTTCAGAGGGTTTTGAGATTCTGGTGGGCAAAAACAACTTCCAAAACGATGAAATCGCGACGAAGCTCGGCGATCCGGAGGACTGCTGGCTCCACGTTAAGGATTCCCCCGGATCCCACGTCTTGGTCGTCGCGGCTGGCCGCTTTATCACTGAAAAAACGCTGCTCGAAGCGGGTCAGCTGGCAGCCTATTATTCCAAGGCGAAAACCTCGTCCAACGTGCCTGTTGATTACGTCGACTACAAATACGTGCACAAGCCCAACAAGGCCAAGCCCGGCATGGTCATCTTTACCAATCAAAACACGATGTACGTTACGCCAAAGCGCGAAATCATCGATCAAATCGAACGCCTCTCCGACGACGATTGATCACATGGCATGCCGGCGGCAATAAGTCAGCGCTTCTTCAAAAATTGGAGGCAGCGGTGAGGTGAAGACCATAAGTTCTTTCGTCGTCGGGTGAACGAACCCCAATTTTTCCGCGTGCAGCAGCTGGCCGTCGGTTTTAAAGGGCTCCTTGCGGCGCACGCCGTAAAGCGGGTCGCCGACCAGCGGATGTCCGATGGCCTGCATGTGGACGCGGATTTGATGGGTTCGGCCGGTTTCCAGCCTAAAAATCATTTCCGTGTATTGTCCAAAGCGTTTCACCACTGTAAAATGGGTTACCGCATGCCGGCCATCTTCGACCACTGCCATTTTAATCCGCTCCTTGGGATGGCGTCCCAAAGGCATGTCCACAGTGCCCATTTCTTCCGCAATATTGCCCCGAACCAGCCCGTGGTATTGGCGCACCATTTCGTGTGCGGCGAGCTGCTCAGCTAAGAACTGGTGGGCGTGATCGTTTTTCGCCACTACCAAAAGGCCAGACGTGTCCTTATCGATGCGGTGCACAATGCCCGGCCGTTTGACGCCGTTAATGGTCGAAAGCTGATCCGTGTGCGCCATCAGCGCATTGACCAAGGTACCCGACGGTGTGCCCGGTGCTGGATGCACGACCATCCCAGAAGGTTTGTCGACCACAATCACATCGTCATCCTCGTAGACGATGTTGAGCGGAATATCCTCGGCTTGAATCCCGGCTTCTTCGGGCGCCGGAATGGCAACTGTAACCACATCCCCCGCGTTTAACGCGTGGGACGCTTTCTTGATCTGGCCGTTGACCTGAACACATTCTTTTTTGATTAACGTCTTCACGTAAGATCTGGACAGATTGGTGAGATGCGCTGCGCAGAATCGGTCAAGGCGCGTCCGATCCTCGTCGGGCTGCACAATAAGCTGAGCCCTTTCATCTATTTGTTGTGTTGTATCGTCGATCATAAATATTTTTCAACCTGAATTTGAATTTTTCCTTTTTTCGATTTTCCAATGAAGTCCGCAATTTTGGCCTTTCCCTTTCCGCGAAACGAAATAATGTCCCCGGGCTTAACCGCAAAATCCTTTTTCAAAATTTCTGCGTAATTGACTCGAACCCGGGATTGCCTGACCGCCGCTTCAGCGGTCTGCCTCGAAATTCCCCATATCCGGTCGATGACCGCATCAATTCTCGGCGAATTGACGGTGATGACCATCTTTTTCGTCTTCAGAGCAAAGGGACGGATATGCGGATAATCGAAAAATTCCGGCTGGATGCGCCGGCCTCGAATCGTGACAAACTCGTTCTTTAAAAAGGGATAGATTTTCTCGTCAAAAATAACCTGACACTCTTTTTCATCTAAATTGATGTCGCCGATGCACTTGTGTTCAATGCCGAGCCCCATCAACGTGCCCAGCACGTGACGGTGCGCAAAGGCAAAGGTCCTCGGGAAACGAACTGCCATCATCGGCCATTCTATATCCGTTTCAGGATCCAAAAACGTCATCCAGTCCGCTGGGATCACACAGAGCATTTTTCTCGCCGCGTCTGGAAAGCCGCCGTCTAAAATGTAATGGGCTTTACTTTTCTTTAAAAAGGTCTCGATTTTGACCTGCATCGCCTCGTCGTAGAAATCAAAAAAATAAAGGCGATCCTGCCTGACGACAGCATCCTCAATCCTCGAAATAACTACATTTTCTTTCTTTTCGTTCATGAATTGACTGTATTTCTTTGAATCAAAAAAGCCGCAAGTTTGTACTTGCGGCCCTTATTAATCTAAATTTTCTTATTTTTAGTTGGCTTCGTCACTCGGTTCGCCGTCAAAATCCAACATTGGCTTTGCGGAGAGCTCGTCATCGTCCTTCTGCATTTCAGTTGAGACAGAAACCTGCTTCGGCGCAAGGATAAAGACATTGTCGGCAATGCGGTTGATGGTGCCTTCCAGCGCAAAAACCGCCCCGTTTAAAAAGTCAAAAATCTTCCGGCCGTCTTCGTATTCTGTATTTTTCAGGTTGACGACCACAGTTTTATTTTCCTTGATTTTATTGACGATACTCGGCGCATCGCTAAAGAATTCCGGACTTAAAACCAAAACCTGTGCGCCGCCTGCCAAAGGCGCATCGTAAGAGCCGTTGTGTTTTTTATGATGTTCTGAACGTGCGGCTTCCTGTTCCTGATCGTCGACGACTTCGTCTACATCCGCATCTTCTTCGTATTCTTCATCGTAATCATCGTAATCGTCGTCGCCCGCGGTGAACATGTTCACGATTCTATCTTTAAATTTTTCATTTGCCATTTCAGCTTACTCCTTAGCGTTCAAATATTTTGCGCCCGACCCGAATCATCGTCGCGCCTTCTTCAATTGCGATCGGATAATCATTTGTCATCCCCATTGACAAAGTATCAATTTCATTATCGCCATTTTTGTATGTTGTTTTTATTTTATCATACATCTGCTTTAATTGGGCAAATATTTTATGTATTTTATCAGAATTTTCTGTCATCGGTCCGATGCACATCAGTCCCCGCAGGCGAATGTGTTCGCATTGCGCAACGCGGGCTGTCGCCGCGTCCAATTCGGACGCATCAAACCCGGATTTGGTGTCTTCATCCGCCAGGTTAAACTGCAGCAGAATATCGGTTACTACGTCTTTTTTCGCGGATTCTGTTTCCACCTTGTTGATTAACTTCATCGAAGAAATCGAATGAATCAGCGCAACCTGCCCCACTAAATATTTAACCTTATTGGTCTGCAGATGCCCAATAAAGTGCCAGCGCACTGGCCCCTGGATCTTGTCCTTTTTGGCCATTAGATCCTGTTCTCGATTTTCTCCGAGGTCGTACACACCCGCATCGACCACAGCCTGAGTTTCATTGACGGTGTGCATCTTGGTCACCGCAACGAGGGTGACATCATCCGGTATTTCAGCCTTAATTTTTTCAATATTCTGCTGTATTTTTTCTCTATAATCCAAGTCGGTCTGTTCTGATAATATTTCCATTTTAATCCTTCTTTCTATCAGGGATAAACGCAATACATTGAATTTGAAGACAGGTTAGGGTTATCCGCCACAGCCAAAATCGCCTTTCTGCCGTCGTATCGGCTGACCTTGACCTTGACCTTCTTTCGGAAGTACCCTTTCTGAAGCAGTGTCAGGTATTGATTCTTTCCCTGTGTTGTAATCGCAGATTTCGGCACCTTGTAGGAAGTGAAGCTCTGAACGTTGACATCGGTTTTTAAGATATTGTCGTTGGCAAAAACCGAGATATAATCCTTCAGCATCACGACCACAATTTTTTTATTGCCGGATTTAAAAATGTTGACCACATAACAATTGTATTTTTTGTTGTTTTTGACGATAGAAATCTGTGGGTACTGCCAAAGCAGATCGACGCGTTTCACAAGCTTATTGTAATAGGCCACGTCCTTTTTACGAGTCGTTGTGCCGATCACCTTTTTCTTCAGCTTTTTAACCTCATCCTCGTTTTGGATGGTCGTGTTGGAATCCACAGTAAACGCGGCGTAAAGGTGGTCGTTGTCCACTACTTTAAGCGCGCTTTCATCCTGCTGATCGATTTTCTGAATGCTGCTTAAGAAACCGCTGTCGATATAAGGCAGTACATTTTCTGTCACGACCTTTTCCATCGGGTTGACCGTTCCGTACACGTAGCCAGAGGACAGCATGCCCAAATCGCTTAAAATGATGCTGCGGTGTTTCTTTTTCTGTATCTTTTTCATCTGGCGCCGCGCCGCGATGAGTTCCTTTCGATTCATGCCAAAATAAGCCGAGGCATTGACGAGATAAGTTTTCTTTTTTTCCTGCGCTGACGACACCTGGCTGGTCAGCTTGTCCAGTCCTTTAAAATTATTTTCAATCTGTGTCACGATCTTGTCGTAATGCAGATAATCTTTATTCTTTAAAATTTGATTAATGGTTGAGATCTGCGCGCTTAAATAATCGCCGCTGACAGTCATTTTATTCTTGGTCAGCGGTGAGTAGCCGTTGACCTTGCTGCCCTCACTGCTGGTTAAATCCGCCGCACTGAAACCGTTGATTTCAATGTAATCGGAATGTTTAAAGAAATAGACCTCAGAGGACACGGCATCGACGTAGCTGCTCTGTTCCAAAAGTCCAGTGGCATTTCTCCTTAAATGTATAATAAATCCAAATGCTATTATTGCCAAAAAAATAAGACATAGCATCAATATTCTTTTTCGTTGAGCTTGTCTTTTTTTTTGCCGCATCTGTTGACTCATATTTAATTAATCTCCCAATTAAAAATGGTCTGAGTGAGAGGAATCGAACCTCCGGCCTCGTGAACCCCATTCACGCGCGCTACCAAACTGCGCCACACCCAGACATCGGATATATTATAACGATTCTGTTGTCTGTTTTCAAGTAAAAAAACCGGCAGAATTCAATCTGCCGGCGTAAAATGCTCAAAACCTGTTAATCTTCAAGGGTTTCATAAACCTGTTTCAAAATCTTAATGATATCTTTTTGAGAGAAAATCGAAGAATCGATAGCCAGGTCGTAGTTCCGAAGTTCGTTCCACGTCCGATCCGTGTAGAAATTGTAATACAATTTTCTCTGCTTGTCCATTTTCTTGATCAGACGCTTCGCTTCTTTTTCGTCGATCTGATCTCTGGCCTGAACGACACTGATCCGATAATTCAGTGGTGCATAAATAAAGACGTGACGGCTGTCAACCTTGTGACGCAGTACATAATCCGAACAGCGTCCGACAATGACAGCATCTTCGCTGGCTGCAATTTCTTCAATGACTTCGGATTCCGCTTTGAACAAAATGTCGTTGATGGGTTCAATGGTCGTGTACCCGCTGCCAACCTGATAGCCTACAGAGGAATACAGCCAAGGATTAGCCCGCGTTTCATCGACGTGTTCTAACTCTTCATCTGATAATTTGCTCTTCTTTGCTGCTAACGCGATCAACTCGCGGTCATAATAGTTGATATTTAAAGCTTCCGAAAGCGCCTTTGCAACTGCTCGTCCATTGCTCCCAAATTCTCTACCAACTGTAATGATTTTACCCATGAGTTGCGCCTCCTTTACTTGTTGTTAAGCCAATTATAGCACGTTCCGTAAACTTTTTCATTAAATTTTTATTTAAATCTAAGAAATTGCTCATTTTATTTAAAGACTCAGCAAATTCGGTGCAGGCGATTGATTTACAGCCGTTCGGCATGATTTTTTGCCACATTGACAACCACCCAGGTAATCACAATCTGGATCGCTGCCATGACGACACCCGGTTTCACGTCGATGTACCCGGCGTTGAACAGGCAGCCGCCTAAATAAATCAAAATATCGACTGTCACGATGGAAATCGTATTGGCAAAAATCAATCGCGCCTTCGATTTATGCTTGAAATCAAACGCGTGATAAAACGCCACAAGATTGATATAGGCGATAACAAACAGGCAGACCACAACGAGATATCCCGGTCTCGAGTAGTATTCAAAAATTTTGTAATTGTAAAATAAATACCAGCCGACGGCAAACACAAAGGTATTCCAAATGCCTAAAAACGCTTTGTAACCCAACATCTTATCCTTTTCGACGTGCAGGCTGTCACTCTTGTTGTCCCGCCTCTGCTGTGCCTCCTGCTTTTCCTGATCGATCTGTTCGATGATTTTTTTCTTGATTGCTTCTTCGTTTTGTTTTTCTGTATTGCTCATTTTCATTCTCCATTATTGATCAGTTTCTGCGCTGTCTAATAAAAATGCCCCGGGATTAGCGGGGCAAAGAAATTAGGAAATATACAAAACTGTATCGTTTTGGCTTTTATATTATAACATGATCCCACACGCTTTTCCAGTTCCGTGTATGATTATTTTTAGCCCTTTACAGCAAAAAATGCCCTGCTCTCTCGAACAGGACACCAAGGTGAAAAATGCTTATACATAATATTATAAATGATCTTTATAATTTATCAAGCGCGAAGATTATTTTACGTTAAATCGTTCATGAGATTTTAAGAATTGATCCGTCTCTGAAGATTTTGAATAAAATCGATGAGCCCGGAAGCGCAGCGGTCTTTGACGACAATCGCACCGCTGGTCTCCCCTGTCATCAAATAATAATTCGTCTCCGTTTCGATAATCTTTTTTAAATCCGTGTAATCGGCATTGCTGCTGACGGTCGGGGTCGTCTGCGTGAAATGATCCTCAAAAAAGGTAATGTGGATCACAATATCATGTAATTCAGGGTGAGCTTCCCACGCCTTGTCTACATCTTTTTTGGTCTGAACCATGAGGTTCAGGTTGAGAATACCGCATAGCACGACCCCGGCAATCGCGATGATTAAGCCCTCGACCAGCGAAAAAATCGGCGACAAAATAAAGGCGATGCCGCACAGGCAGCAGATCGAACCGATCACGATGTAAATGATCTGCAGGCGTTTTACCGCCGCAGAAGAGAGCGCCTGACACGATTTGCGAAACTCATCTTCCGTTAAAATCATTTCCATCTCGTATAAAGGATTCACGGCGCCCTCCTTTCAATATTTTTTACTTGTTGGCTTTGATTCTATTAATCAGGCCGCCGGCAACCAGCATTTCACGCTGTCTTTCGGAAATTTCAATGCCGAGTTCATAGGTGTGGCCCTTCGTTTCGTTGGTCATCGTGACACTGCCCGTCCCGATCGCGTGAATGGTATCGGAGATGCTGAGGGAATCGCCGACGTCGATATCGTCGTAATCCGCTTCATCTTTGAAGACGAGTGGCAGAATGCCGTTGTTAATCAGGTTGTTCTTGTGGATTCTCGCAAATGACTTCGCGACAACGCCCTGCACGCCCAAATATACCGGCGCCAACGCGGCGTGTTCACGGCTGGAGCCCTGTCCATAATTGGAACCGGCGATGATGAAGCCGCCCGGGTTGGCCTTTGCCCGTTCTGGGAATTCCGGATCGCATGGCGTCAAGCAGTAATTCGCCAGATGCGGGATATTGGAGCGGAACGGCAGAAGCTTCGCGTTCGAAGGCATAATGTGGTCGGTCGTGATGTTGTCTTCAACGTGAATCAGCGCAATACCCTGCAGCTCATCTTTCAATGGTGCTGACAGCGGGAACGGTTTGATGTTCGGCCCCCTGATAATTTCGATATCCTTCGCTTCTTCTTCCGATGCCGGCGGCACGATCGCGTTATCGTTGACCTTGAAGTGGTGCGGCATATCGATATCCGGCAGTTCGACCTTTCCAAGCGGGCTGGTCAGCACGCCGGTAATCGCGGAAATCGCGGCTGTTTCTGGGCTCAGCAGATAAATCTGCCCCGACACTGTTCCGGAACGCCCTTTGAAGTTGCGGTTGAAGGTCCGCAGGGAAACCCCATTGGTACACGGCGCCTGGCCCATCCCGATGCACGGTCCGCAGCCGCATTCCAAAACGCGTGCGCCTGTCGAAAGGATATCGGCCAGCGCGCCGTTTTCAGCCAGCATCGTCAAAACCTGACGGGAGCCCGGCGCGACAACCATTTCGACATTTTCAGCCACTGTTTTGCCCTTCATAATCGCGGCGACCTTCATCAAGTCTAAATACGAAGAATTGGTGCAGGAGCCGATACAGACCTGATTGATCGGCATGCCTTCAAGTTCTGAGACCTTTTTGACAGCGTCCGGGCTGTGCGGGCAGGCCACCAGCGGTTCAAGGGTCGACAAATCGACCTTGACAACCTGATCGTATTCGGCGTCGTCATCTGCTGAAAGCGGTGTAAAGTCGTCTTCTCTTTCCTGAGCCTTTAAGAACGCCTTCGTCATATCGTCTGACGGAAAAACGGACGTCGTCGCGCCCAGTTCCGCGCCCATATTAGTGATCGTCGCACGTTCCGGTACAGTCAATGTCGCGACACCCGGTCCTGTATATTCAAACACCTTGTTGACGCCGCCCTTAACGGTACATTGACGGAGCACTTCGAGGATAATATCCTTCGACGCGACACCCTTTCTCAGCTTGCCAGTCAATTCAACCTTGACGATTTCCGGCATTGTGATGTAGTATTCGCCGCCGGCCATTGCCACAGCGACATCCAGCCCGCCGGCGCCGATCGCGAGCATGCCGATCCCGCCGCCTGTGGGCGTGTGGCTGTCCGACCCGAGCAGGGTCTGACCTGGAACGCCGAAGCGTTCGATTTCAACTTGATGGCAGATGCCATTGCCCGGACGTGAAAAATAGATGCCGTGCTTTTTGGCCATCGTCTGAATGAACAAATGGTCATCCATGTTTTCCGGCCCTTCCTGAAGCATATTGTGGTCGATATACGCCAGAGACCGTTTGGTTTTAACCCGTGGAACTTCCATCGCCTCAAGCTGCATATAGGCCATAGTCCCCGTCGAATCCTGGGTCAAAGTCTGATCGATGTGAATCCCAATTTCAGTGCCTTTTTCCATTTTTCCAACAACCAGATGGTCCTTGATGATTTTTTCAGTTAATGTAAGTCCCATTTTGTCTCCTTCATAAATGAATAATAATTAATTTTTATTATTATAGCACAAGGATTCTAAAATCATCCTTTCCGGTGAAATATTTATCTGTTCTTTATTCAAAACTTTATTAATATTGATTTCCCTTTTCATCTGTAATATGTTAAAATTTAATTAAATTAATATTCACAATTATTGAAAACCCACTTCAACATATGGAAAGGAAATTCTGATGGATAAATCAGTTGCATTGTATCTATTTCACGACGGCGATTACCTTCAAAGCTACGAATTTTTCGGTGCACACATCGAAGACGATCACGTTGTTTTCAGATTATGGGCGCCGAATGCACTTTCGGTCTCGATCGTCGGCGACTTTAACAAATGGGACCCCGCGTTAAGTCCGATGCACCTGCTGCCCCAATCCGGCGGCGTTTGGGAAACAGAACTCAGCACAGATCTCGTTTCAAAGGGCACGCTGTACAAATATTGTATTGAACAAATCGACGGCACTCTCGCCTACAAGGCGGACCCTTACGGATTTTATTCGGAAGTCCGCCCCAACACGGCCTCGATCATCTGGCCTCTCGACTACCAATGGCACGACACAAAATGGTGCAGCGCCCGCGAAAGCTCTGTCGGCTCTCCTGCCCCGATGAATATTTACGAAATGCATCTGGGGAGCTGGCGCACCCACGAGGACGGTCTGTTTTTAAGCTACCGCGAATTGGCCGACGAGCTGGTTCCTTACCTTAAAGACATGCACTACACCCACGTTGAAATGATGCCATTGATGGAACACCCCTTCGACGGGTCGTGGGGCTATCAAATCACAGGCTATTTCGCACCGACCAGCCGATACGGCACGCCTCAGGATCTGATGTATTTGATCGATCAGCTGCATCAAAACGGCATATCTGTCATTTTCGACTGGGTCCCCGGCCATTTCTGCAAGGACGCCCACGGGCTTTACAAGCTGGATGGCACCAATTTGTACGAAGCCACTGAACACCCGCAATGGGGCACGATGGAATTTGATTACAATCGGCCAGAAGTGGTGAACTTCCTGATCTCAAACGCCTATTATTGGTTCAAAATGTACCACATCGACGGCCTGAGAATCGACGGCGTCGCGAGCATCCTCTACCTCAATTACGGCTACGACAACGAATGGCGCAGAAACGCAGAGGGCGGCAATACCTCCCTCGAAGCCATCGCGTTTTTAAGAAAGCTCAACACAGAAATCTTTAAATATTTCCCCTACGCCATCATGGCCGCTGAGGAATCGACCGCTTTCCCGCAGGTGACTTGGCCTGTGGACAAGGGCGGATTGGGCTTTAACTACAAATGGGATATGGGCTGGATGCACGATACGCTCTCCTACATGGAAACCGATCCCTACGTCCGCTCCCACTTCCACGACCGCCTGACCTTCTCGATGAGCTACGCCTTCTCGGAAAATTTTATTCTGCCGCTCTCCCATGACGAAGTGGTCCACGGAAAAAAATCGATCCTCGACAAGATGTTCGGAGATTACAACCATAAATTTGACGAAATGCGGCTGCTCTACGCTTATATGTACACCCATTCTGGAAAGAAGCTGACCTTCATGGGCAACGAAAATGCGCCGTTCATCGAATGGCGTTACTACGAAGAGCTGGAATGGTTCATGCTGGAAAACGAAAAGCACCGAGATTTCCACCAGTACATTCACGATTTAAACAAGCTCTACGTCGACGAACCTGCACTTTGGCAGGAAGACCACTCTTGGGACGGCTTCCAATGGATTGAACCGGACAACGCGGCGCAAAGCGTGATCATTTTCAGAAGAATGGGCAAAGACCCGAAAGACGATTTGGTCGTGATCATCAATTTCTGCCCGGAAAGCTACCCGATTTACGATATCGGCGTGCCGAGAGACGGCACCTGGCGGCTGATCTTTAATTCTAACGCGGCTCAGTACGGCGGCTCCGGCGAAACTGTCGTTAAAAAGGCGGAAGCTGACGAAAAAGAAGGCTTCCACAATCAGCCGCATAAAATCACCATTGCACTGCCAGGATTTTCTGCCCTGATTTATAAGCGTGAACCTAAAAAACAGGTTCCGGCTAAGACCAAGACGGAAAAGCCGAAAAAAATCGACGCCTCCAAAAAGCCATTGGTGGCAAAAGATGTCAAACCGAAACCGCTGACCAAAAAGGACGTCAAGCCGAAACCGTTAACAAAAATTGATTCGATTAAAAAGAAGTAAAATATTGACAGATATGAGCAGATTCTCTCGAATTCTTAGCAAATGTTGTGTATAATAGGTAAAAATCCGAGATAATATAATTTTTTATTATTCGTGATTGATTTTCGAAGGGAGTCTTATGAATATCTTTCAACAAACTGAAAACAAAATGACAAAAGAGAAGTTTAAAAAGGAATTTAAAAAGAAAGTAGAAGAACTTTCGAGTGAAAAACTTGAAAATTCCACAACAAAATTCCAGTACGAAGCCTTGGCTCAAATAGTGATGGAAAACATCACGCCGACCTGGGCTGAAAATAGACGTGTCAACCGCATTAATACGGACAAACAGATTTATTTCTTCTCAATCGAATTTTTAATCGGCCGATTGTTGAGACTTTATATTAATAATTTAGGATGGGAAGACATCGTTCCTGAAGGTCTTGAAGAAATGGGCTTGGATTACGACAAAATTCTGGCTCGTGAACACGACCCGGCGCTCGGCAACGGCGGTCTGGGGCGTCTGATGGCCTGCTTCTTGGATTCTGCCGCGGCACTGGATTTTCCTGCACACGGTAACGGCATCCGCTACAAATACGGCCTGTTCCAGCAAAAAATCGTCAACCACGAACAGGTTGAAGTTGCCGACAATTGGCTCAAGCACGGTTATCCGTTTGAAATCCGCCAGCCGGAAAAATCGGTTGTCGTGAAATACGGCGGCAACGTCCGGGCCGAAATGGTCAACGGCAAACTGACCTTTATTCACGAAAACTACGAACCCGTTTTGGCTGTCCCCTACGACGTGCCAATCAGCGGCTATCACAACAAAACGGTCAACTCGTTAAGACTTTGGGACGCACAGCCTGTCGAAGATTTCGATCTGAGCGCCTTCAACGAAGGCCACTTCCTGAAGGCTGTTCAGAGCAAATCACAGGCTGAATCGATTTCTCAGGTTCTCTACCCGTCTGACCACGGCTTTGAAGGACAGCTGCTGCGACTGAAGCAGGAATACTTCTTCGTCTGCGCAGGCCTTAAACGCATTGTCCGCCGCTACAAAAAGCAGCATCAGGGTTCCTTAGACGGTTTCTCTGATAAGATCTGCATCCACATCAACGATACCCATCCGGCGATGTGTGTACCGGAATTCATGCGTATTCTCGTTGACGAAGAAAACTACGGCTGGGACGAAGCCTGGGATATGACGGTCAAGTCGATGAGCTTCACCAACCACACGGTTCTTCCTGAAGCTCTTGAAAAATGGCCGGTCGATATGATGCAGAATCTCCTGCCGCGTATTTACATGATCATCGAAGAAATCAACCGCCGCTTCCTCGAAGAAATGAATGGCAAATATCCGAACGAAGAAGCCCGCAACTACAACATCTCGATCATCAAGGACGGACAGGTTCATATGGCGCATCTGGCCATTATCGGATCCCACTCTGTCAACGGCGTGGCCGAACTGCACTCAAAAATTCTGCGCGAAGAAACCTTCAAGGATTTCTACGCGGTCTACCCCGAACGTTTCCACAATGTCACCAACGGTGTCAGCCAGAGACGCTTCATGATGGCGGCCAATAAGGAACTCAAGGACCTGATCTGCGACACCATCGGCGACAAATGGACACAGCCTGGACAGATGGAAGCCTTAAAGGAACTGGAAAAATACGCTTCCAATTCTGACTTCCAGAAACAGCTCTTAGGGGTTAAATACCACAACAAAGAACGTCTCGCAAAATACATCAAGGAACATCTGGACATCGCAGTCAATCCGCATTCGATCTTTGATATCCAGGTCAAGCGCATCCACGAATACAAGAGACAGCTGCTCAACGCCCTGCACATCATGCACGTTTACAATCAGCTGCGTTCTAATCCAAACGCGGATTTCGTGCCGAAGACTTATATCTTCGCCGGCAAGGCTGCGCCTTCCTACTATTTTGCCAAACAAGTCATCAAACTGATCAACGTCATCGCGGACAAAATCAACCACGATCCGCTGATGAAAGACAAATTGAGCGTCGTGTTCATTCCAAACTTCAACGTTTCGAGTGCTGAGCTCATTTACCCCGCCGCAGAAATCTCCGAACAGATCTCCACTGCGGGTAAAGAAGCTTCCGGTACCGGGAACATGAAATTCATGATGAACGGCGCCATAACCCTCGGCACAATGGACGGTGCGAACATCGAAATCGCCGAACACGTTGGCATGGACAATATTTACACCTTCGGCCTTTCCGCTGAAGAAGTAGCCAATTACAACCACAACGGCGGCTACCATTCGGTCGACGTGCTGCAGCAGAATCCTGACCTTCAGAAAGTCATGAACCAATTGATTGACGGGTCTCTTGGGGGAGATACCTTCCACACCATCTACGATGCGCTGGTTCTGAACAACGACACCTATTTTGTATTAAAGGATTTTGCCTCCTATTGTGACATCCAGGATCAATCCAGCCGCGATTATCTCAATCACCACAGCTGGCAGAAAAAGTCGATTATCAATATCGCAAATTCTGGGATTTTCTCTTCTGACCGTTCAATCGCAGACTATCGAAGAGACATCTGGAAAATTAAATAATTTCAACACGCTATTAGCATCAACTGGAAAGGCAGATATCTACTGTTCTCTCTCTCGATATCTTTCATCAGATATCTGCTAGCTTTCCGACTGATGATAAATAAATAAGAGAGATAAGGAGTGTTATGATGAACACTGAATGTGTTGCTATGTTGTTAGCTGGCGGTCAAGGCTCTCGCTTAAAAGCTTTGACGGCGAATAATGCAAAACCAGCTGTTTTATTTGGGGGAAAATACCGTATTATCGATTTTCCTTTGAGTAACTGTATGAATTCCAATATTGATGTCGTCGGTGTCCTGACGCAGTACCGTCCGTATATTTTGAACAATTATATCGGCAACGGCAGTGCCTGGGCGCTCGACAAGGTCAATGGCGGCGTCCGTATTCTGCCTCCGTATATGGGCCAAAAGGGCGGCCGCTGGTACAACGGTACGGCCGATGCCATCACACAGAACATCGACTTCATTGACCGTTTCAATCCGGAATACGTGCTGATTCTTTCAGGCGACCATATTTACAAAATGGACTACTCTAAAATGATCGCCTACCACAAATCCAAACAAGCCGATCTCACAATCGCAGTGAGAGAAGTGCCTTGGGAAGAAGCCAGCCGTTTCGGCGTCGTCGTGACCAATGACGAATTGAGAATTCAGGAATTCCAGGAAAAACCGCCGGAACCCAAATCAAACAAGGCGTCAATGGGGATTTACGTCTTCAATTGGCCGGTTTTGAGAAAGGCGTTAATCGAAGACGCGCAGGATCCGAACTCAGAAAACGACTTCGGCAACAACGTCATCCCTGCCCTTCACAGCGAAAACAAGCGTATTTTTGCTTACATGTTCTCCGATTACTGGAAAGATGTCGGCACCATCGATTCCTACTACGATGCGAATATGGACCTGCTCGACGAATCCTGCGATTTCGATCTGACCGATCCGAACTTCAGAATCTTTTCTAATAACAACAGCCGCCACCCGCAGTACATCGGGCCAAACGCGGAAGTGTCGCATTCACTGATCTGCGACGGCTGTGTCGTCTTTGGACACGTTGAACACTCCATTCTGTCCCACGATATCACCATCGGTGAACACACCTACATCAAGGACTGTATCATTCACACCGGTGCTGTCATCAAAGACGGCGCCCATTTGGAAAGATGTATTGTGGGTCCGCGCGGTACAGTTTCGGCAGATACTCGGATTGTCGCATCAGAAAACGATGATCCTTCGCAAATTCAGGTCATTAACGGTTAGGAGGCGGCACAATGAATAACGTAATTGGTTTTATCTTAAATATTGACGGGGACAATACAGATCTCAAACCGTTGTTGGAAAATCGTTCCATGTCAACGCTGCCTTTTGGCGGCCGTTACCGTCTGATCGACTTCACACTGTCAAACATGGTTAATTCCGGAATCAAGCACATCGGTGTGGTTGGCTCTTACAAGTACTCCTCCCTCATCGATCATCTGGGAACCGGTAAAGAATGGTCGCTCTCCAGAAAAACACAGGATCTGTCGATTCTTTCAGGTTATTCCTCAGTTCGTTACGGCGACGCTGTGAAGATTTCAGTCCGCGACCTCTATTACAACGAAATGTTTTTGGATCACAATCCTGAAACAGAAGATGTAATCATTTCTGCGCCAAACCTGATTACTTCCTTTGATTTTAATCCGGCATACAAGATTCATAAAACGAACAATGCCGACGTCACGATGATCTTCAAAAAGGTGCGCCCGTCCTTCAGCTTGAACGCCAACGACATCTTTTTGGATTTCAACCGCTATCGCATCAGCTCTATTCATCCGTACGATGAATCGAACTCTGATTACGCCTACGCGGACATGATGATTATCAAACGAGAAGTGCTGCTCAATCTGCTCGAAAAAGCGAACGCCATCGGCGAATGGGATTTGATGGACGTCATCCGCGACAACATCGACACGCTGCGCATCTTCGGCGCGCCGCACACCGGCTATTTATCGCGAGTAAACTCGATGAAACGCTACCGTGAAATCAATCAGGATCTGCTGGATTTCGATGTCATGCAGGAATTGTTCCACGGCGATCATCAAATTTACACGAAGACCAAGGACAATCACCCGACGAATTACGGTCCAGATGTCTCTGTCAACCATTCAATTGTCGGGTCCGGCTGTAAAATTGACGGCAAAATCAACAATTCCGTTTTGTTCCGAGATTCTAAAATCGGTAAGGATTCGCACATTGACAACTGCATCATTATGCAGCATGCCGTCATCGGCGACAACGTAACCCTTAAGAACGTCATTCTGGATAAATACTGCACGATTCGCGACAAAGCCACATTGGTGGGCACAAAGGACGATCCCATTATCTTAACCAAAGGAAGGAGCCTGTAAATGGATAAACTCAAGGTCCTGTTTGCAGCTTCTGAAGCTTTTCCTTTTGCCAAAAGCGGCGGGCTCGGTGATGTCATCGGCTCGCTGCCGAAGGCCTTTCCGCCGGAAGAAACGGACGTCCGCGTGGTGCTTCCGAAATACGAATGCATTCCGGAAACCTATACCCACCAGTTTAAATTCATCAACTCGTTTTACGTGCATATCGGGTCCAACGATCAGTACTGCGGCATTTTAGAATACAAAAGCGATAATGTGACGTTCTATTTTATCGACAACGAATACTACTTCAAACGTCCGGGTCTGTACGGCTATTACGATGAAGCAGAACGGTTTATTTTCTTCTGCCGTGCCGTATTGGAATTTATTCCATACGTCAATTTCTACCCGGATGTGATGCACTGCCATGACTGGCAGACCGCGTTGATCCCCTACCTGTATAAAGAACAATACAGCTGGCATTATCAAAACATGAAAACGGTCTTTACTATCCATAACCTGAAATTCCAAGGCGTGTACGGGTTTAAAGACATTGCAAACCTGATCAATTTCGATTTTTTTCCGTCTACACTGGAGTTTTACAAGGACGTCAACTTCATGAAGGGAGCGCTGTATTGCTCTGATTTGGTGACAACCGTTTCTCCGACTTATGCCGAAGAAATTAAGGATCCTTATTACGGAGAACATCTCGACGGCGTGATCCGCGATATCGCCGACCACGAAGTCGGCATCCTCAACGGCATCAACGACAAAGAATACAACCCGCAGACGGATCCACACATCTGGACGAATTACACCAGCAGCTACAGCAAAAAGATGGAAAACAAGGTGGCCCTTCAGAAGCATCTGAATCTGCCTGTTGATCCTAATAAACCGATCGTCGCGATGATTACGCGTCTGACTGAACAAAAAGGCATGGACCTTGTCGCCGCAGTCATTCACGAAATCCTTCAAATGGAATTGCAGTTCGTCGTTTTGGGCACAGGTGAAGCCGGCTACGAAAACATGCTGCGCGATGTTGCCGG
>DGWE01000091.1 GCA_002396065.1 Eubacteriaceae bacterium UBA4266 | reverse complement strand
CCGACATGCTCAAGCTCAAAAAGACGCTGCTGGTCAGCCGGCCGAGCTTCGCGTCGGATCCGGGCAGCTACGACATTGGCTTTAAGCTCACGGTCAAGGCGGGACGCAAAACCGATACGCTGTACTACACGACAGACGGCAAGGCGCCGACGAAAAAGTCTACCTTATACACCAAGGCGATCGAGCTGCCGCCGGGCACGACGACGATCCGCGTGGTGGCCTACAACGCGTCTGGCCGAAAGGGCACGGTGCTCAACGGCGTTTACACAGTCTCGGCCCTCCCGGCGCCAAAGGCACAGGATTGGCAGGATACCAAGATTCAGGATATGGACGGCATCAGTTTTTCGTGGAACGCGGTGGAGGGCGCGGACGGCTACGAGGTCGAGATCACGAAGATCAAGGACGACGACACCGAAGCGGTGCGGCCGGCAAATTGGAACGATCAGACTACATCGGTGGCGGTTTACGTCAACGATTCGGGCTGCACCGTCAAGGGCAAGGTGCGCGCCTACATTAAGATTGGCGGCAAGCGCTACTACTCCGACTGGAGCAATGAGGTCAGCCGCGATATATAAGGATACACAAGCGAAAGCTTTGAAGATTAGAGGAGGGTATAGAATATGGAAAACATGGCAATGAAAGCGCTGCTCGAACGGCGCAGCTGCAGAAAATTCAAACCGGATGCCGTGCCGGACGGCCTGCTGGATCAGATCTCAGCGGCGGGGCTCAACGCGGCCTCGGGTCGTAATCGTCAGCCGGCGATCATCATCCAGATCCGCAACAAGGCGATCCGCGACACGCTGTCCAAGCTGAATGCGGGCATCATGGGTGTGGAAAGCGATCCGTTTTACGGCGCACCGGTGGTCTACGTGGTACTGGCGGACAAATCGGCGCCGACCTACATGTACGACGGCGCCCTCGTCATCGGCAACATGCTGACGGCGGCCGAAGGCCTTGGCCTCGGCGCGTGCTGGATTCACCGGGCGAAGCAGGAATTTGAACAGCCCGAAGGCAAGGCGATCCTGAAGGCTCTCGGCATCGAAGGCGATTACGAAGGGATCGGCCACTGCGTGGTCGGCTACCGCGACGATGCGCCTGCGGATCTTCCGAGAAAACCGGGTCGGCTGTACAAGCTCGACTAAAAATGCGGCAATTAAAAATCCGAAGGGCCGAAAATGACGGTCCTTCGGATTTTTTGCGTCAAGAGAGCAGCTTGGAAAAGGCGGTCGGCAGCGGGAACCGCTGTTCGAGATCGTCCCGGTCGGCAAATACCCAGGTGTCGTCCTTTGGCGTGACGTCCGCTTCCAGCGAGAAACGGTAAACGGCGATCTGCCAGGTGATGTGGGTGAAGACGTGGCGGTCGTTTTTTAAAAAGGCAGGGTCAGACACGGGAATGCCGAGCTGGGTTTCGAGGTGTTTTTTGATGGCGGCTGCGCCTTCTTTTTTATTGGCCGCTGTCACGTTCGGCAGTTCCCACAATCCGGCGAGCAGCCCAGTGTCCGGGCGCTTGTGGATCAGGAGTCGGCCGGCCGAATCGGTGACGACCGCGGCGGCGATTTTTTCGGTCCGGTGCTTCGTTCGTTTTGATTTGACCGGCCGCTTGTCGACGGTGCCGTTTTTTAGAGACAGGCAGATGTCCCGCCACGGGCAGATCAGACAGGATGGGGATTTCGGCGTGCAGACGAGGGCGCCGAGTTCCATCAGCGCTTCGTTGAAATCGCCGGGCCGGTTCTCCGGCATCCAGGTTAAGAGCCAGGCCGAGACCGACTTGCGCACGGCGGGCAGCGCCGTATCAGCCGGGCTGTCCATCAGCCGGGCGGCAACCCTCAGGACGTTGCCGTCAACCGCGGTGGCCCTTTGATTAAAGGCGAGGGACGCGATGGCGCCGGCAGTGTAGGGCCCGATGCCCGGCAGTTTTGCGAGCGCCTCAGCCGTGTCAGGAAAATGCCCGAGGGCCTGAATTTGAATGGCAGCCTTGCGCAGGTTGCGGGCTCTGGAATAATAGCCGAGGCCCTCCCAGAGCTTGAGAACGGTCTCCTCGCTGGCACTGGCCAGGTCATCCAGCGTCGGAAGGGTGGAGATAAAGCGCTCGAAGTAGGGAATCAGCGTGTCGATTTGGGTCTGCTGGGCCATGATCTCAGAAATCCAGACGCGGTATGGGTCGGCTCGGGTTGTGCGCGCGGGGCGTCTAAACGGGAGGTCCCGTTTGTTTTCAGAAAACCAGGTGAGCAGTGCGTCAGCTGCGCCGTCCGGCGGCGCGGGAAAAGTCGTTGAAGAAGTTGTGTGTTTGATCCTTTGTTTCATAAAAGGTAGTGTATCAAAAAGCGCGGTGACGTTCAAATTAAAATTGTATCAGAAAAAGTACAATAAATGTCTTGTAGATTGTATACATGATTGTTAAAATAATACTATTGTTAACAAATGACCAATCGCGTGACGGCGGTTGATAGATGAGGAGAAATAAATGGATATCAAGTTTGTCAAAGCGAAAACCCTGAAAGAAAAGCCGGATCAGAGCAATCTGCCTTTCGGCCGCATCTTCACGGATTATATGTTCACAATGGATTACGATCCAGAAAATGGCTGGCACAATGCGACGATCGAACCCTACGGTCCGATCAGCCTGGATCCTTCCGCCTGTGTTTTCCATTACGCGCAGGAAGTTTTCGAAGGCACAAAAGCCTACAAAACGCCGGACGGCCACGTTCAGCTGTTCCGCCCGCAGGAAAACTTCGCACGTCTGAACCGCTCAGCTAAGCGCCTCTGCATTCCGCCGATCGACGAAGATTTTGCGCTCGAAGCGTTAAAGAAACTCGTTGAAATCGAAAAGGATTGGATCCCGACCGCTCCGGGCACGTCACTTTACATCCGCCCGTTTATTTTTGCGACGGAAAACTACATCGGCGTTCACGTATCCAGCACCTATAAATTCTTCATTATTCTCTGCCCAGTCGGCTCCTACTACGAAGACGGCTTGAAACCGGCTGTGATGCATATCGAACAGGTTTACGCAAGAACCGTTGCCGGTGGGACTGGCGAAGCGAAATGCGGCGGCAACTACGCAGGCTCCTTGGCTGCGACCGAAAAGGCCAACGAAGAAGGCTACGAAGAAACATTGTGGCTCGACGGCGCAACCCGTAAAAACATCGAAGAAGTCGGCTCCTGCAACATCATGTTCAAGATCGACGGCAAATTCGTCACGCCGAAGTTGACAGGCACCATCCTGCCAGGGATTACCCGTAAATCCATCATTCAGCTGCTCAAGAGCTGGGGCGAAACCGTTGAAGAACGGATCCTGCCAATTCAGGAACTGTTGGACGACTACCACGCAGGCAAGGTTGAAGAAGTCTTCGGTATGGGGACTGCAGCCGTTGTCGCGCCAATCGGCAAGCTGAACTACGCCGGCGAAGACATGGTCTTCAACAATGACGAAATCGGCCCGTACGCTCAGAAGATTTATGACACCTTAGTCGGTATCCAGCACGGCACTGTCGAAGACCCGTTCAACTGGGTCGTCAAGGTCTGCTAGTTCGAAATTTTAATTGTAAAAATATTAAAAAGATTAAATAAAAGAATTGACAGGGGCGAAAGCCCCTGTTATAATATTTCATGCAGTTGTCGCGTACTGTGACGACGCATTCCGAGAGGTATCGAAGCGGTCATAACGAGGCGGTCTTGAAAACCGTTTGGGTGCAAGCCCACGTGGGTTCGAATCCCACCCTCTCGGCCATTTTAATTGAATAAAGCTTTGAGATTCATTGATACAATCAGCGTAGAATCCTGAAGCGCAGTACGGAGAAGTACTCAAGTTGGCTGAAGAGGCGCCCCTGCTAAGGGTGTAGGTCGTTCACGCGGCGCGAGAGTTCAAATCTCTCCTTCTCCGCCATGAAAACTCAGCACGATGCGTTTGCACCGTGCTTTTTTTGTTGCTGTTTTTCTAGACTGATGTTATTTCCCGGGAAATATCCTATTCATAAATAAAAAATAGAGCAGTATCCTCCAGATTCTTAAATCAAGACAGAGAGTTTCTGAAAATATTTGCAGCGCCCCATGTCCTGTGATAAAATGCGTTCATAAAAAATGGACGACTAAGGATTTTTGACAGCAGAATGTAAAATTTGCGTCAAAGATTGATCAATCATTGATTGTGTATAGAGGAAAGTGAAAAGAACATGATGTTGATTTCAAAAGAGACGGACTACGCCCTGCGGCTGATCCGCGGCCTTTCCGACGGCAAAAGGCACACCGTTGCGATGCTCGCCTGCGCGGAAAAAGTGCCCAGGCAGTACGCCTACAAAATTTTGAAAAAGCTCGAGGGCGGCAGGATCGTCGCCATTACCAGAGGCGCCGACGGCGGCTACGAGCTGGCCCAGTCCCTTTCGGCGGTGACGCTGTACGACGTGATGGAGACGCTGGGCGACGCGCCGGGCGTTGCGGCGTGTATTGACGGAAAAAATTACGCCTGCCCGTGGTGCGAAAGCCACGATGAGGACTGCCGCGTTCAAGGCCATTTGCTTGCGATTCAGCACCAGCTTGCGACGGTGTTGAAGGCACACACCCTCCGCGAAATCCTGTTCGACCCAGCACAGCCGGTCGTACTGGACCACAAGAGGGAAGAATCAAAAACAAAGGAAGCAGGCTGAAAAGCCTTCTTTTTTATGTAGAGGTAAGTTTGATGCAAGAGATTGATCAGAAACGGCTGCATCAGCAGCTGGATTTTATATTGGAAATCGATAAGGAAAAGAACGTGTTCCGCCAGACCCATTTGAGCGGCGGCGGACGAGCCGAAAACGACGCCGAGCACGCTTGGCACATGGCCGTGATGATGGCCCTGCTCGCCGAGTACGCCGACGATGATTTCGATTTGGCCCGCGGGATGCTGATGTGTCTGATTCACGACATCGTCGAGATCGACGCCGGCGATACCTATGCCTACGACGAAAAGGCCAAACAGACGCAGAACGACCGCGAAGAACGGGCGGCCGACCGAATCTTCGGCCTGCTGCCTGAGGATCAGGGCGCAAAGCTGCGCGCCTTATTTGGGGAATTTGACGCTGGGGTCACCCCGGAGGCGCGGTTTGCCCGGGCGATGGACAACCTTCAGCCGGTGCTGCTCAACAATTCCAACGGCGGCGGTGACTGGCGGCGCCATCACGTCCGCCGGGATCAAATCGAAAAGCGTCAGATCGGCACGAAGCGGGGCTCCGTTTCGCTGTACAACTTGGTTGAAGCAATAATCGACAAAAACGTGGCAGAGGGCAATATCGCACCGGCCGCGGAAGCGGCCGCATCCGGCCAGCACGACGGGAAAGGAGACGCCGATGGCATCGCGTAAGAAAAAGGATCAAAGGGCGGCAGATGAAGCCGACAACTTAAAATCAGAAACGCCAGAAGATCTGGAACAAAAGGACGCCTCGGAAGATCGCGACAACCCGAGAATTACCAGAGACGAGGTCAAATTCGAATCGGAGGCGCACGGAAAAGAGGACGATGAACAAGAACTCCGGGACGTGGACGTCCGCGGCTCCTCGAAATTCACCAAGGTATTGAGAACGATTGGGCTCTACCTGCGCTACGGCTGGAAACAGGCCGACCGGTTTGTCAATAGAGCCGCGAAAAAAATGGAAGGCCCGGACAAATTCTTCAACGACCACGCGGTTTGGTTGCACATTCCGCTGGCAGTGCTCGTCGTGTTTATCATCGAGCTGCTCGCCCGGCACTCCTTCGCCGGCGTCTTCGAGTTCATGGCGCACCACACCATTCCGTTTCTCTACAACTGTCTGGTGGTTTACCTGATCTACTCGCTGACTTTTCTCGTCAGGCGGCGCACCTTTTTGCGCACGCTGATCACCGGGCTGCTGCTGATTCTCGGCGTCGTGAACGGCGTCATTCTGCTCGCCCGCGTGTCGCCGTTCGGTTTTACAGACTTGACGATGATTTCGGACCTTCTGACGATGAAGGGCAGCCAATACGTCTCGGGCGCGTTGGCCGCGGTCATTGTCATTGCTGTGATTCTCTTTTTTGCCTACGTCGTGCTCCTGTTTTTCAAGGGCCGCAAGCAGAAGGGCAAATGGCCGTTTCCGATCAGACTTATCGCCGTGGCGGTCAGCATCGCGCTGATTCCGGGTTCGACGATTTTCCTGCGCAGCCGTCACGAGCTCAGCGCCTACTTCGGCAATCTGGCCCAGGGCTATTCGGATTACGGCTTTCTTTACGGCTTTGGCACCAGTATTTTCAGCCGAGGGATGAGCAAGCCGTGGAATTATTCGAAGGCATCGGTGGATAAGGTCACCTCAGATACCAACATGGGCAAGACCGTCTGGATCAACGGCAAAAAGGTCAACGTCGTCGTGGTGCTGCTGGAATCCTTCTTGGACCCGACGGAAGTGAAATACCTGTCGATGTCGGAGGATCCGATCCCGTATTTTCACTCGCTGGAATCGAATTATTCGACGGGCTATCTCGAAGTGCCGGTCGTCGGCGCCGGAACGTGCAACACCGAATTTGAAATGCTCACCGGGATGTCGATGCAGTTCTTTGGCCCTGGGGAATACCCGCAGAAAACGGTCCTCAAGCACGTGAAGGACTGCGAAAGCTACGCGTCGGATCTGAAGAAGCTTGGCATCAAGAGCCATGTCGTTCACAACAACGGCGCGAACTTCTACAGCCGGCAGAATGCCTTCTCGATGATGGGCTTCGATACGTTCACGTCTAAGGAAATGCTCGACATCACGAAGAAGGAATACAACCCGATCAAAACCTGGCCGACCGACGACATTCTGATCGACTCGACCAAGGAAGCGATGGATTCGACCAAGGGCAAGGATTTTGTCTACACGATCACCGTCGCGACCCACGGCAATTATCCGGATTACAAGGTCTTCACGAATCCGGACGTCAAGGTCAAGGCCAAGGGCAAGGATCAAGCCCTCAATTACAAATGGGAATACTACGTCAATATGCTCCACAGAGAAGATCAGTGGATCAAGAATTACATTAAGATGCTCGACAGCCGGGACGAACCGACCCTCGTCATCATGTTCGGGGACCACGTGCCGAGCATGGATTTGACGAATCAGGAAGTGAAGAGCGGCGACATCTTCAAGACGAAGTACATCACCTGGAACAATTTCGGTATGGAGAAAAAGGACGCGGACCGCACGTCTTACAACCTGGTGGCGGATATGCTCGGGCGCCTCGGCGTTCACGGCGGCACGATGATGAATTATCAGCAGAAGATGATCGAAAATGGGACGAAACCGGGCTCGCTCGCTTACATGCGCGGGCTGAAGACACTGCAGTACGACTTGCTTTACGGCAAGCGCTACGCCTACAACGGCAAGGATCCGTACCCGGCGACCAACATCGAAATGGGCTTAGCCGACATCAAAATCGACCGCGTCTACACCTACGATAACCGGGTGCACCTCTTCGGAGAAAACTTCACGCGGTGGAGCAAGGTCTTTGTGAACGGCAAGCAGGTCTCGACGAAATACAAGAGCGGCCAGCATTTGTCGATCAGTGTCGACGATGTGCGCCAGGGCGACAAGATTCAGGTCAGCCAGATGGGCTCAGGGGACGACAAGCTCCGCTCGTCGAATACCGTGACCTACTCGGCCCCAACGGTAAGCAATGAATAGGAGGCGGCAGAATGAGTAAACGCAAGAAAATCGTCATCGCGGTGATCGCGATCGCTGCGGCCGCTGCGGTCCTGGCTTTTGTATTCAGAGACCGCGTCAATATTACGACGTACAAGGATTCAAAAGAAGAAGGCTCGCGGGTTTACACGATTGGGATCATCCAATCGAGAAGCGGCACCTACGCCGACCAGATGGTTCAGGGGTCGATGGACGCGGTGACCGATATTTTTGGCTCGACCCACATCAAATTTTCGGAAAAGCGAGTCAAAACCAGGGATGAAGCGAAAAAAGCCGCGAAGCAGATGGTCAAGCAGAACAAGGATCTGATCCTCACCTGCGGGACTCGGGCGCTGATGGGGGCTGAGGACGCGACAAACGAGACCCCAATTCTCAGCGTCGGCGTGGTCAATTTCCAGCGGGCCCTCGGCATGACCGTCAGCGACAACTGGGACTACCGAACCGGACGCAACGTCACAGGCGTATCGGGTGAACCGAGCCTGCCGGACACGCTGTCGCTGCTCATCGAGGTGACCCCCGATTTGAAAACCGTCGGGCTGGTCCGCGATCCCAGCGAACCAGACAGCGTCTACCAGTGCAACAAAATGAAGGCGATGCTCGACGAAGCCGGCGTCGCTTCGAAAACCTACGATTTGTCCCGAACCAGCACCGATACGGAAGCGGCAAGCCTTGGCGAAACTGCGGCGTCGGAATGCAGCGCGTTGTACTTTCCGATGTACTGCGGCCTCTCTAAACAGGCGGCGGTTATCGCACCCATCGCGGCGGCATCCGGCGTCTCGACTGTGGCCGGCGACGCCGCCGTCGGGAAGAACGTGCTGGCGACGCTCTACACCGACCCCTACAATCAAGGGTACCGTGCCGGGCGGATGGCCTACTCGATTCTCGTGAAGGGCGATAAACCGAGCCGCATGCACGTGAAGATTTTCGTGTCCAGCGCGTCTCAAAAGCTTTATCAGAAGACGATCGCGGCGCAGATGAACCGCACCTTCCCGAAATCTTTTTCGGAAATCGGCAGTTATCTCGACAATTACGACCCGACGCTGGTCACGACCCGGATCAACGCGGGCACAACCCAGCAGGGCAACTACTAATATTAGAGAATTGAACGTAACCAAAGCGGCCGCAAAGCTTGATTTTGCGGCCGCTTTGGTCTATAATGCTGACGACAGTTCGATTGCACCATCCTGTCGATAAACAAAACCAGGGCTTCAATAGATGATAACGCCCTGCTTATGCAGGGCTTTTTTATTGGGAAAGAAGGCAATCCGATGTACACACTCAAAACGAAAGGGCATTTCGACGCGGCCCATTTTTTAAAAGGCTACGCCGGCAAATGCGCCAATCTTCACGGCCACCATTGGACGGTGACGGTGGAAATTCAAGGGGAAACCCTGCAGACGGACGAACAGCACCGCGGCATGCTCGTCGACTTCGGCGATTTGAAGGCGGACCTCAAGGCGGTCTGCGACAGCTTTGACCACCGCTTGATCTACGAAGACGGGAGCCTTTCGGAGACAGCGATGGGGGCTTTATCCGAAGAGGGCTTTTCCGGCCGGGCCATTCCCGTTCGGCCGACGGCGGAAAATCTCGCAAAGCTGTTCTGCGATGAAATGACGGCAAAGGGCTACGACGTCCGCCGCGTCGAGGTTTACGAGACGCCGAACAACATGGCGGCTTACGAGCCGGACGAAAAAGATCAGGGAGGGCATTGACATGCAGGTAGCTGAAAAATTTGTCAGCATTGACGGCGAAGGTCCCCACGCCGGGGAGTTGGCCGCCTTTATCCGCTTTAAGGGCTGTAATCTCAACTGCGATTACTGCGACACGAAGTGGGCCAACCGCGCAGACTGCGCCGCGAAGGACGAGACAACGGCCGAGCTTGCGGATTGGGTACAGACCACTGGCACGCACAATGTGACGCTGACCGGCGGCGAACCGCTGCTCCAGCACGGCATCGACGGGCTGATCGCCCGCCTCATCGACGACGGCTGCCGCGTCGAGGTGGAAACCAACGGTTCCATCGATATCGCGCCTTTCTGCGCCGACCCGGCCCACCGGCCGGTTTTTACGCTGGACTGCAAGCTTTCGGCCAGCGGACAAGCCTGCGTCAGCGCGATGCGGCCGGAGAATTATCAATACCTGGGCCCTCACGACAGCGTGAAATTTGTCTGCGGCAGCCGATCCGATTTGGAAGATGCCGCGCGCATCATCGCGGCCTACGATCTCGACCATACCTGTCACGTGTTTTTAAGTCCAGTCTTTGGGATGATCCAGCCGGTGGACATTGTGACTTTTATGGAAAAGCGGAAGCTCAACGGCGTGCGGCTGCAGCTTCAGCTGCACAAGATCATTTGGGATCCGATGACCCGCGGCGTGTAAGGATATTTAGATTTGAATAGAGGATAACGATGAAGCAATCATTCGATCAATACAAAAAAGCGATGGTTTTGACTAGCGGCGGCGTCGACTCGACGACGGCACTGGGGCTGGCGGTGGACCGCCTCGGCGCGGAAAACGTCATCGCGCTGTCGATTCAGTACGGCCAGAAGCACGATAAGGAAATCGAAGCGGCCAAGGCCGTCGCGGCGCATTACGGCGTCGAGCAGCTGTTTCTGGAGCTGACGCCGATTTTTCAGTACAGCGACTGCGCGCTGCTCAAGGGTTCGGATCAGGCGATCCCCGAAGAAAGCTACGCCGAACAGATTGCGGCCACCGGCGGCGAAAAGCCGGTTTCGACCTACGTGCCCTTCCGCAACGGTCTGTTCCTGTCGTCTGCAGCAAGCGTCGCCCTTTCCAAGGACTGTGACGTCATTCTTTACGGTGCCCACGCCGACGATTCGGCAGGTTTTGCCTACCCGGACTGCTCGCCGGCCTTTGCCGACGCGATGAACCGCGCGGTCTACGAAGGGTCGGGCCACCAGCTGGAAATCGCCGCGCCATTCGTCGACATCGACAAGGCGGCGGTGGTGAAGCTCGGTCTCGAGCTCGGCGTGCCCTACGAATTGACCTGGTCGTGCTACGAAGGAGGCGACCGCCCCTGCGGCAAATGCGGGACGTGCCTGGACCGGGCCGCGGCCTTTGCGGCGAACGGCGTCGCCGATCCGGCGATGGCGCAGTACGAAAAAGCGTGAGAGGAAGAGAAGCAAATGAACGATCAGCGGGATAAGAAAAAAGAGCATCTGACGAAGCTCGGCAGCGTCGGCACCGTCTACCCGACGGATTACGCGCCGGAGATGCTCGAAACCTTTGAAAACAAACATCCGGACCACGACTATTTTGTCAAATTCAACTGTCCGGAATTTACGAGCCTGTGCCCGATCACCGGTCAGCCCGATTTCGGCAACGTCGTGATCGCTTACGTGCCGGACAAGAAAATGGTGGAAAGCAAGAGCTTGAAGCTCTACCTGTTCTCGTTCCGGGAACACGGCGCCTTTCACGAGGACTGCATGAACACGATCATGGAAGATTTGATCGCGTTGATGGATCCGAAATACATTGAGGTTTGGGGACGGTTCATGCCCCGAGGCGGGATTTCGATCGACCCGTACTGCAACTACGGCAGGCCCGGGACGAAATGGGAAGACGCCGCGTGGCAGCGCCTTTCCCACCACGACATGAACCCCGAAGCGGTGGACAACCGTTAGGAATGGCGCTTCGGATTTTCGCCGGCCTCGAATTTTTGAATAGACAGCCCGCTCCGCGTGAGCCGGTCGTCTAAGATTTTGCCGACGGCGGCCGCTGCGGCCATTTTCGCGATGTCCCCAGGGATGAAGGGGACGACGCAGACGACGAGGGCCGGGATCAGTGCGGTGTGGGTCACGAACATGAACCAGATTGTGCCGAGGGCGAGACAGGCGGCGGAGCCAATGAGCATCGAAATCAGCGCCGGCACGAATTTCCGTCGGGTGGCGCAGAGCTTGCCGGCGATGAGCGCGGCAGGAATGTAGCCGATCAGGTAGCCGCCGGTGGGGCCGAGAAGCTTGCCGGCGCCGGCGGTGAAGCCGGAAAACACCGGTACGCCGAAGAAGCCGAGGAGCAGGTAGACGACGACGGCCAGCGTCCCGAGACGCCAGCCCAGCAGATAGGCCGAGAGGAACAGCGCAAAGGTGAGCAGCGAAAGGGGCACGCCGCCGGGCAGCGGGATCGAAAGCGGGCCGAGAATGGCCATGAATGCCGCGAGCAGCGCTGTGAAGATCAAATTTCGGGTCTTGGGTTTGTTTGCCATCATTTTCTCCTTTGATAAATTTGATAAAATGCGGAATTTTATCAAGAATGAATCAGCCCTTATTATATCATAATATCATAAGTGAGGCAATGGCGTTTTGGCGGAGCCAGCGATTGGCATCGAGCGTAAGTGAGAAAGGAAAAATAGAGCATGGATCAGGATAAAATCAAGCAGGCGGTACGCCTGTTGTTAGAGGGGATCGGCGAGAATCCAGACCGCCCCGGGCTTTTGGAGACGCCGGATCGGATCGCGCGGATGTGTGAGGAAATCTACGGCGGATTGGGCCAGACGCCGGACGCCCATCTGGCCAGACAGTTTGACGCCGAGGGCGGCGGAAGCGGGATCGTCGTCGTCAAAGACATCCCGTTTTTCTCGACCTGTGAGCATCACCTCGTGCCCTTTTACGGAAAGGTGCATATCGGCTATCTGCCTGACGGCAAGGTAGTGGGTTTAAGCAAGCTCGCGCGGACGGTCGAGGTCTACGCCAGACGGCCGCAGATTCAGGAACGGCTGACCGGGCAGATCGCCGACGCGGTGGCGCGCTGCTTGACCCCGAAGGGCGTCATCGTCAAAATCGAGGCGGAGCACATGTGCATGACGATGCGCGGCGTCCAGAAGCCCGGCACCCAGACCGTCACCCTGGCGGCAAGAGGCGTTTTTGAATCTGAGTCTGAACAGCGCCAGATGTTTTTCGATTTAATTCGACAGTCATGACGGCATCTCACGACATCGATATGCTCCACGGCGGTCTGTGGAAAAAGATTTTGATCTACGCGCTGCCGCTGGCTCTGACCGGCATTCTCCAGCAGCTGTTCAACGCGGCGGATGTGGCCGTGGTTGGGCGTTTCACCGGGAAAGAGGCGATGGCCGCGGTCGGCGCCAACTCGCCGATCGTCAGTCTCCTCGTCAATTTCTTCATCGGCATTTCCCTTGGGGCCAACGTGGTGATCGCCCACGCCATCGGCCGCCGGGACCACGGCGAGGCAGTGCGCACGGCGCACACCTCGGTGATTTTCGCCGTACTGGCCGGCGCCGCAGTCCTCGCGGTTGGGGAGCTGTTCGTGACACCGGTACTCCGCTGGACAGGCGTGCCCGCGAGCGTCATGGCGGATGCGGCGGTGTACCTGCGGCTTTATCTAGTCGGCATGCCGGTTATCCTGCTTTACAATTTTGAAGCGGCGATTTTCAGAAGTCAGGGCGACGCGCAGACCCCACTGGTCGCGCTGGCGCTCTCCGGCGTGTTAAACGTCGTGTTGAATTTGATCTTTGTTGCGGGATTGGGCCGTGGGGTCGGCGGTGTCGCAGTGGCGACCGTGATTGCCAACGCGGTGGCCTCAATTTTCCTGACGATGCGTTTGACCCGCGAGGACGCCGGTATTCGTCTGCGCCGGTCTGAGCTGCACGTCGACCGCATTAGCCTAAAAAAGATGCTGCACATCGGGGTGCCGTCTGGGCTGCAGGACGCGATGTTCTGCATCGCCAATATTATCATCCAGGCGGCGATCAACAGCCTCGGTCCGACGATCATGGCCGCGGCTTCGGCGGCCTTCAGCGTCGAAATTGCCGCGTATTACATGCTCAACGCTTTCAATCAGGCCTGCACGACGTTCACGAGCCAAAACTACGGCGCGAAGCAGCCCGAACGCTGCCGCCGGACCTTTTGGCTCTGCCTTGCCGAGGGTTACTTGTTATCCGGCGGCATGGCCATAGCCATTCTCGCGGGGCTGCGGCCGATCCTCAGTCTGTTTTCGACCAACCCAGCGGTCATTCGCTACGGTGTTGTCCTGACGGATTACGTTTACGTCTCCTACCTCTACACCGCGTGGCTGGAGGTGGGGTCTGGCTATCTGCGGGGGTTCGGCTTGTCATTCATGCCGGCGCTGGTGTCCATCGTCGGGATCTGCGTCTTCCGGATGTTCTGGATCGCGGAAATCTTCAGGCGGTCGCCGACCTTTCGGACGATCATGCTGATTTACCCGGTGTCCCTCGGCGTCACCTCCCTGGCGATCGCGCTGATCGTCTTCTTTCTGCGGCCGTCTCGGAAGATTGTCACCGAGTCGGCGGAATAAAAAACGCAAAATGTGGTTATAACAACAGACGTTCGGCCGTTCTTCTGTCACAATAGAGGCACCATTGAAGATTAGAATGAAAAAATGTGACGGAGGACATGTTCATGATACGCAAAATTATCCATATCGACGAAGAAAAATGCAACGGCTGCGGGCTGTGCGCCTCGGCCTGCCACGAAGGTGCCATTGAAATCATTGACGGCGTCGCCAAATTGACCCGGGAAGATTTCTGTGATGGCTTCGGCGATTGTCTGCCGGAATGTCCGACCGGTGCCATTACCTTTGAAGAACGGGAAGCGCCGGCTTACGACGAAGCGGCGGTCGCCCGCGCCAAGGCGGCTAAGGCTCAGCAGGCGGCACCCTTTGCCGGATGCCCAGGCTCACAGGTCAGACAGATTCGAAGAGACGCCGACCCGGCTCCGGCGGCAGCACCTGCGGCTAAGAGCCAGCTGACGAATTGGCCGGTACAGATTAAACTTGCGCCGACGCAGGCCCCGTATTTTGACGGCGCCAGACTGCTCATCGCGGCGGACTGCACGGCTTACGCCTACGCGCGGATGCACGAAGATTTCATCAAGGGCCGGGTTGCGCTGATCGGCTGCCCGAAACTGGACGCGGTCAATTACGCCGAAAAGCTCACCGCCATCATCGCTGAAAATGATATTCAGGATGTGACGGTCGTGCGGATGGAAGTGCCGTGCTGCGGCGGCCTGGCCATGGCGGCGAAAAACGCCCTTCAGGCTTCTGGAAAATTCATTCCGTGGCAGATTGTGACCATCGGCATCGATGGCAGACGATTGGGATAAAAACCGTATAGCTTTTAGCCTCAGTCTCGCAATATGATGCGGGCTGAGGTTTTATTTTTTACATTTATATTTCTGAAAGTCAAAGCGTTTAAGCTGTCCTTCGGTTAAATATAAGAAATTATGGTATAATATGCAAAAAGCCGGAGAGCTTTAGAAACGCAGGTCCAGGATGAAACAAGCTAATCAGAAATACACAGCGGTGAAGCAGGCCCTTGAGGCTGCGGCGGACAGCGCGCGCGCCGTGCCGATGGCGGCCTACATGCGCAACCAGTTCGCCTTTTACGGGATTCCAGCCGCCGTCCGGCGTCAGGCCTACAAAGATGACATCAAAGCTTTTAAGCGGGCGCCGGCGATCGATTACGACTTTTTAAATCTCTGCTTCGGTGACAGCCACCGGGAGATGCAGTATTTCGTCGTCGATGCCCTCGCCGGCGTGCAGCGGCGCCTGACACCGGATGACGTTCGGTACATCGAGCCCTATCTCAGGCACAAGCAGTGGTGGGACACCATCGACGGCCTCGATAAAATTGTCGGGCGCATCGGTTTGAATGATCCCGCGTACAGGCCGGCCATCGAAAAAACGATGAGACAGTGGGCACAGGACGGCAATTTCTGGATGAGAAGGGCCGCCATCGACCACCAGCGGGGCATGAAGGATAAAACCAATCCGGAGCTTTTAGCGGAACTCATTGAGATGAATTTAGGATCCAAGGAGTTTTTTATCAACAAAGCCATCGGTTGGAGCCTGCGGGAATATTCCAAAACGGATGCGAAGTGGGTCGCGCATTTCCTCGATACCCACCGCGCCGAAATGGCGCACCTCAGCGTGTCGGAGGCGTCGAAATACCTTTGAGCCTTGACACATTTTTAACGCTGTGTTAAATTGAAACGAGCAGATGATTCAGTCTCTGGGAAGGCAGATAAGCCTGCCCGGAGACTTTTTTATTCGGTCAAAGCATCAACGGAGAAGGAGTAAGATGAAGGAATTATTAATGGGAAACGAAGCGGTCGCCTGCGGCGCGCTGGCGGCAGGCGTCCAAGTCGTTGCCGGCTACCCGGGTACGCCGTCCACAGAAGCCCTTGAGACCGTCGCGAAGCGCAAGCCCGACGGGGTTTACGTCGAGTGGTCGATTAACGAAAAAGCCGGTGCCGAGGTCGCGGCCGGGGCGGCCTACGCCGGGGCCCGGTCGATGGTGACGATGAAACAAATGGGGCTGAACGTCGCGTCGGACCCGATCATGTGCGTCAACTACGTTGGCGTAAAGGGGGGCATGGTCATTTACGTCGCGGACGATCCAGGGCCGATCTCGTCTCAGACGGAGCAGGATACCCGGAGCTGGGGCCAGTTTGCAAAGATTCCGGTTTTGGACTGCATTTCTCCGGAGCAGGCCTTTGAACAGGTGCAGTACGCCTTTGAGCTGTCGGAGGCCAAGGGCATGCCGGTGATTCTTCGTTCAACGACGCGGGTGTGCCACGCCTGCGCGGTCGTCGACGTGCCGGCCTTTGTGCCGCCGAAACCGGCTGAAGGTTTCGTCAAAGACAAAAAATGGGTCATTTTCCCGGGGTTATCCTATCAGAATAAGAAAAAAATTTTTGCAAGAGAATCGGCATTGGCGAAGATCTTCTCCGAAAACGGGAAGAACACGATCGCCGGTACTGGGAAAATCGGCATCGCCTGCGGCGGGATTTCCGCCGCCTACACCGCCGATGCGATTAAAGGCCACGAGGATCAATTTACGGTCTTTACGGTGAACAC
>DGWE01000111.1 GCA_002396065.1 Eubacteriaceae bacterium UBA4266 | reverse complement strand
GCCTACGGCACCAAGGGCAGCGTCATTCCGGTCATGATCCGAGGCCTGCCCGCCATCGTCTGGTACGGGTTCCAGACCTGGCTCGGCGGCAGTGCGATCAACCAGATTTCCATCGCGCTGTTCCACTACAGCAACGTCTGGCTGTTCTTCTTGGTTTTCCAAGCGATCCAGATCCTGCTGTCCATCAAGGGCTTCCAGGGGATCAAATGGGTTGAAAACATCGGCGGTGTCGTCATCGTCGCGGCGATGTTCTACCTGCTCTACATCTGCGTCTCCAAGTACAGCGGCGTGATTCACAACAATCTCGGCACCCTGAAGCCGACCTGGGGCATTCCGTTCATCGCGGCGTGCATTGCCTTCTTCGGCAACTCGACGACGGTCATGCTCAATGCCGGGGACTATTCGCGAGAACTCAGGCGCGGGTATTCGGCGCCGAAGCGTGGCGCGTCCTACCTGATCGCGATGGTGCCGGCGACGGTGCTCCTTGGGATCATCGGCGCGATGGCCTCCACCGCGACGGGCATCGCCAACCCGATCAACGCCTTCGGGACGATGGTGGACAACGTATTCATCAAGGTGGTTGTGCTGGCCTTCATCCTGTTCGCGCAGATGACGACGAACCTGGCCTCCAACGTGGTGCCGCCGGCATACGCCTTCATGGACGCCTTCAAGATGAAACACAAGACGGCCGTCATCCTCGTCGGGATTCTGGCGGTGTGCACCTGCCCGTGGATTCTGACCAACGACGCCTCCGCCGCTGGCCTCGACGTGTTCGTCAAGATCTACACGGCGTTCTTCAGCCCGATTTTCGCGGTACTGATCGTGGATTACTACATCCTGCACAAACGCAACTTCACCGAAGCCCAGCTCGCCGATCTCTACGACGACAACGGCAGCCGCAGCGGCATTAACTGGGCGGCGATCATCGCGACGGCAATCGGCGCGGTCATCGGCCTGCTCAACGTCGACCTGTCCTTCCTGACGGCGACGGTGCCCACCGGCCTGATTTACTACTTCTGCATGAAGAAGATGCCGTCGTGCAAGGCCTTCCGCAAAGGGACGAGCTTAGAATCTGTGGACGAAGCATAACCCATTAAACGATTTGCCAAACGCTCAGCGACGCTGGGCGTTTTTTTGTGGGAGAAATAGGCAAATCGTGATATAATTTGACTATAATGATGAGGAGGTGTGGCGGCCATGACAAAACTTCGGGAGACGATTCGGCCTTCGGCAGATTTGCGAAATCATTACAACGATATTTCCAAATTGTGCAAAGAGAACGAGGAAGCGGTCATCATCACGGTGAATGGCAGGGGCGACACGGTGTCGCTTTCGTACGAATCTTATCAGAATATGAAGGCACGCATTGAATTGTTGGAGATCTTGGCAGATGCGGCGGATGATGTCAAAAACGGTCGGGTCGGACCGGTCACAGAAACCTTTGACAGCTTGCGGAATGTGCTTCAGGAGTATGACGATTGACTTACCGAATTTTCAGAACCGACACAGCCGACGCGCAAATCAGCAGAATTGTGCTGTACGTGGCACAGCATTTCGGCCGCCGCACGGCTCTTGAAAAATTAAACGAGATTGAACACAGCATTTTGAAACTGGCAGATCACCCTCATTTGGGTGTTGTGCCGCGATATTCAGTGCTGAGAAGGCAAGGCTATAGGGTGCTCGTTTTAAAGAAAAATTTTGTCTTTTACAAGGTTGATGAAGGGACAGAAACAGTTATGATTCACGCGGTAGTGGATCAGCGGCAGGATTATCTGAATATTGTCCGCGGATTGTAAGCGACGCGAAATAATCAGGATTTTTGCCAAACGCTCAGCGACGCTGGGCGTTTTTTTCGGGCGGGGAAGCCTGCGCACAATCGGAATATGGGTTTTGAGAAATATTGAGCTTAAAAAAACACAGAAGATAAAAGAAAATAAAATAAAAGAATACAATATAACAGAATAGAGGGTAGGATACTCTTTCCTCGGCTTTCGCCGAGGTTTCGGCGCTTTCGCGCCGGAGTGGGAATCCCACCCCCTTTGAAGGAGACATATTTTTGTGTGCGATGGCCGTGAGGCGAGGCGTGTATGGTGATTTAAAATGCCGCTACCGACCAAGCCTGAGACCAAGCACCGACCAAGTTAAAGCCTGTCATACAGCCGTTTTAGAGCTTTTTTACGCGGGCAGACCGACCAAGCTGCGATCAAGCTCAAACGCAAAAACCGCCAGACTGATTTATTTCAGTTTGGCGGTTTTGTTGAGTTTGGCCTTGCATTTCAAAATCCGGGTGACGGAGGCGTTCAGGCGCGTTTCGCTGATGGTGCCGTTCTGGACGGCGGTGAGCACGGCGGAGCGGGCGGCGGGGAAGTCCTTGGGCATCAGGAGCAGGTCGCAGCCGGCTTGGAGGGCAGCCACGGCGGCCTGTCCGGAGTCGGTGGTCTGGGTGACGGCGCCCATCTGCAGCGAGTCGGTGGTGACGACGCCCTTGTAATTCAGCTTATTCCTCAGAACGTCGGTGACCATTTTTTTCGACAGGCAGGCCGGCGTGTCGTCACCGGTAATGCTCGGCGTGGCGATGTGGCCGGCCATGATCATCGGCGCGTAGGCATTCACGTCGTTAAAGGGAACGAGCTCGGCCTGCATCAGCTGGTCGAGGGTCTTGTTCGTGGCGGCGGTGCCGGCGTGGGTGTCGCCGGTGGTGGCGCCGTGGCCCGGAAAGTGCTTGAGGCAGGGGATCACGCCGTGGGCGCTCAGGGCGCGGGCTTCCGCCGCGCTCATCTGCTTCACGAGATTGGCGTCGGAGCCGAAGGACCGGCGGGCGACGATTTTGTTGGCCGGGTTGGTGAGCACGTCGGCGTCGGGCGCGAAGTCCAGGTTGAAGCCGAGATCGCTCAAATAGGTGCCGAGGGTGTCGCCGACGGCTGTGGCCTTGGCCGGGTCGCCGGTGGCGCCGACGTCCCGCATGTCGCCGACATTCTGGACGCCGAAGGCGCGGTTATTGGCGACGCGGGCCACCTCGCCCCCTTCCTCGTCGACGGCGAGAAAGGGCGTCGGCAGGCCGAGGTCGGCGTAAATCTGCTTGGTGTCCGCCAGCAGCTTTTTGGTCTGGGCGGGATCCTTCAGGTTGTCGTCGAAGTAGATCAGGCCGCCGGGCTGGTACTGCTTGACCCGGTCGCGGGTGGTGTCCCCGGCGGTGATGGCGGTGAGGCCGGTGAGCTGGTCCGGGGTGACGACGAAGAGCTGGCCGACCTTTTCCTCGGTGGACATTTTCTTCACCTTCGCGGCGATGGCGTCGGTGCGGTGAGGGCGGGCCGCCTTGACCGGGACTTTACTGCTCTCGCGGCGCAGGAAGATCAGGCCGGCGCCGAGGGCCACGGCAGCGATGACGGCGATGAGAATCAGCCAAATAATTGGATTTGTTTGAGCGCGCCGATCGGGGCGCTTCGGTTTATTGTTCATGCTTGGATTTTCCTTTAATGTTTCTTTTTTATTTATTATAACAAATTAAGGCATGATCTCAAAATCCGCGGAAAAATGCGGGATGGCACCGCGATCCTTTTCATCTTAAAAAAATTTGCCTGGCCCCTTTACAAATCCCGGCCAATCGATTAAAATCAAGACAATTCAATGACGAGACGAGTAAGACCAGCGAACGCGAAGCGAGGCCGGGACGGTGCGAGCCGGCTGCCGAAGCTGTCCGAAAACCACCTCCGAGAGGCCCCAATCCGGCCCGGTGATTCCGTTACCATCAGATGAAGCGGTCCGCAGTCGCGGACAAGCAGGGTGGAACCGCGTGAACAGCGTCCCTGACAAACCCTTGTGGTGTCTGTCGGGGATTTTTTTATTGCCCGGCGGTGCCAATGCGAAGAAGGAGAACAAAATGGATGACAAAGTATTGAACGTGTATCGCCACTCGCTGGCGCACATTTTGGCGAAGGCGATGATCGAACTCTACGGCCCCGAAACCCAGTACGCGATCGGGCCGCAGATTGACGACGGCTTCTATTACGATTTCGCGCTGCCGGAAGGCAAGACGGTCACAGAAGATGATTTCAAGACCATCGAAGACAAGATGCGCGAAATTTTGAAGCGCAAGGAAGACTGGACCCGCAAGGAAGTCTCCAAGGCCGAAGCCCTCGACATTTTCAAGAATCAGAAATACAAGACCGAATTGATCGAAGACCTGCCCGACGACGAAGTGATCACCGTGTATTACACCGGCGACGATTACGTCGATCTCTGCCGCGGGCCGCACGTCGATAATTCCCAGCAGCTTTTAAGCGCGGCCTTTGAAATCAGAAGCGCGTCCGGCGCGTATTGGCGCGGCGACGAAAACCGCGACAACCTGACCCGCGTCTACGCCTACGCCTTTCCGGATAAGAAGGCCCTGAAGGCCCACAAGGCCCTGATCCGCGAAGCCAAGGAACGGGATCACAAGAAGATCGGCGCCCAGCTGGATCTGTTCATGTTCGACGAAACGGCGCCGGGCATGCCCTACTGGCTGCCCCGGGGCTGGAAGCTGTTCAACGCGCTGCTCGATTTCTGGCGCGATGTCCACGAAGCCCATGGCTACCAGGAAATCTCCGGGCCGGTGCTCTCGAAGAAGAAGCTCTGGGAAACCTCGGGCCACTGGGACCACTACATGGACGGCATGTTCGTCATCCCGGGCAAGGATGAAGAAGACCCGAATACCTACGCCCTGAAGCCGATGAACTGCCCGAACACCATCAAGGTCTACCAGACGAAGAAGCGCTCCTACAAAGACCTGCCCCTGCGCTACGCCCAGGTCGACACCATCCACCGCAAGGAAAAATCCGGCGAACTCAACGGCCTGTTCCGGGTGCAGATGTTCCGCCAGGATGACGCCCACATCTTCGTCACCGAAGACCAGATCGCCGACGAAATCTTCGACATCATGGACGTGGCCAGCGAAATCTACACCCCCTTGGGCTTAACCTACAAGGCAGAACTCTCGACCCGCCCCGACGACTACATGGGCGATATCGAAGTCTGGAACAAGGCGGAAGCCGACCTCAAGGCCATTTTGGTCAAGAAATACGGCGAAGGGAATTTCGAAATCAACGAAGGGGACGGCGCTTTCTACGGCCCGAAGATCGACTTGAAGATGCGCGACGCCCTCGGCCGCGAATGGCAGATGGGGACGATCCAGCTCGACTTCCAGCTGCCGCTGAACTTCAATATGAAGTACGCCGCCGGCGACGATACCGAAAAGCGCCCGGTGCTCATTCACCGCGCGATTCTCGGCTCCTTTGAACGGTTCATCGGCATCATCACCGAAAACTTCAAGGGCGATTTCCCGTTCTGGCTCTGCCCGTACCAGGTGGGCATTGTGCCGATCCGCGAATCCCACAACGCCTACGCGAAACACGTCGCCGATGTGCTCAAGCGCGCCGGTGTGCGCGTCGAAGCCGATTATTCCGACGACAACATGAAGACGAAGATCAAGGGCTTCAAGCATTACAAGGACCCCTATATCCTGATCCTCGGCGATAAGGAAGCGGCCGACGGCACCGTCTCGATCAACATCCGCGGCAACAAGCAGCTCAACGACATTCCGCTGGATCATTTTGTGGCGATGTGCCGGAAGATGAACGACGAACACAGCCTGGAACTCATTGAAACCGCCGACTGAGTTTCACGATATAAATAAATAAATGACGCCCGACTGAAAAGTCGGGCGTTTTTTAATGGGAAAGATAATATAAACCTGCGCATAATGGGAGTTTAGGGGTGATCCATACCTGCGCATAATGGGAGTTAGTGGGTGTGCTAACCTTGCGCATAATCGGAAAGGCTGATATAATGGGCTTATCACAGACATGATATTTTAAGTGAAGCGGTACAAATGGACGCGGCTCAGGGGGGAAGGCTATGAGACTGAAGCGAAAGATCTACGATGATTTTTTGAAGTGGAAGGCGGAGAGCCACGGGAAAAAGGCGCTTTTGGTCGAGGGCGCTCGACGGATCGGCAAGTCGACCATCTGCGAGGCCTTCGGGCAGAACGAGTACGAGAGCTACATCCTGATCGATTTTGCCAAAAAAGACAAGGAAGTCGAAGGCTATTTTGAAAATTATTTAAATGATTTGGATACATTCTTTATGATGCTGCAGGTGCACTTTGGGGTTCAGCTGGTGCCGGGCAATTCGCTGATCATTTTCGACGAGGTCCAGATGTTTCCTCAGGCGAGGGCGGCGGTCAAATATCTGGTGGCGGACGGGCGGTACGACTACCTTGAAACGGGCTCGCTGATTTCGATTAAAGAGAATGTGAAGGATATTGTCATCCCGTCGGAGGAACGGCACATCCGCATGTATCCGCTGGATTTCGAGGAGTTTGGCGCGGCGCTGGGCGAGGAGATGCTGCTCGGCTACATCAGGGATTGCTTTGAGAAAAGACAGCCTCTGGAGCGCAGTCTGCACAACCGGGCCATGCTGCTCTTTCATCAATACATGCTGGTGGGCGGCATGCCGAGGCCGGTGGTGGCGTTCATTGAAAATCAGAAGAATTTTACAGAGGCAGATCGGGAAAAGCGGGATATTCTGGAGCTTTACCGCGAGGATATTATGAAAATCAACGCGCGGTACCGCAGCAAGGTGCTGGCGATTTTCGACCAGATTCCCGGGTTTCTCTCCCAGCATGAGAAGCGGATCGTTTTTAAAGATCTGCAGGGCAGCAGCTCCGCGGATCAGTACGAGGAGACGTTTTTCTGGCTGTCGGACTCGATGATCACCAACGAATGCTTTTTGTGCAACGACCCCAACGTCGGGCTGTCCCTTAATGAGACGCGCAGCTACGTCAAGTGCTATATGGCCGACACGGGGCTGCTCGTCAGTCACGCCTTTGATGAACGCGAATTGCTTGAGGACGAGGTTTACAAACAGATTCTGGCGGGCCGGCTGCAGATCAACGAGGGCATGCTTTATGAAAATGCGATCGCACAGATGCTCGTCGCCAGCGGGCACAAATTGTATTTTTACACGCATTACAACGAAAAGCAGCACCGCAACGACATGGAAATTGATTTTCTCATTTCCAACAACAGCAAGCTGAAATACAAGATGTACCCGATCGAGGTCAAATCTGGAAAGCGCTACAGCACGAAGTCGCTGACGGCGTTTAATGAGAAGTATCGGGCGCGCATCGGCGAAAGCTACATCATTCACCCGAGAAACCTGATGATTCGGGATGGGATCATCTGCATTCCGCCGTATATGACGATGATGCTCTAAATTCTTGGCCAATTGCAAAATGACGCCTGACTGAAAAGTCGGGCGTTTTTTAAATGGGAAAGATAATATATACCTGTGCATAATGGGAGTTAGTGGGTACACTAACCCTGCGCATAATCGAAAATGACAAAATTGTTGTGCCGCTTCGCGGCATTTCAGGCGCTGACGCGCCGCAAGGCAATCCCAAACTCGACGCCAAACACACAATTTATATCCTATAATTCGACGGCGAACGGGGATTTGCGTAGAATTTCGGGGTAGACGAGCGGGGATTTGCGTAGGATTCGGGGATAAATGAACGGGGATTTGCGCGAAAGGCCCGTATTATGGGCGTTTCAGCGTCACACCCCAAATGCCTTTCATTTGAGATGGAAATACGCTATAATAGTAGCGTAGTCTGATGAGGTCCGTCAGCAATGTGTCCATAAAAAACACCATTAAAAAATGTTATTTCTAAGTACGGACCGAGAGGCACATGTTTCAATCGAAACGTGTGTCTCTATTTTTTTAACAAAATATAGGATAAACCGATTTTTCCGCCGGGAAAATGCATTTTTCCGCCGGAAAATTCACATAGGATATGAGAAGAGAAGAGAGGATAGCATAGGAGATGAGATTCCCTCCCCGGCTTAAGCCGGGGCCTGCCGCGCTGACGCGCAGGGAGGGGATCACGAGCTCAAGCCAAGCACACAGCTTATATCTTATCATTCAGCGGTGAGCGGGGATTCGCGTGAAAAGTATAAAGTAAGAGTCAAAAATAAAACTATCCGCGATTATTTTTTTAGATTTATTATGAAAAATATAGTCTTTCACCTCTTATTTCGCGATAAGTGACACTGATATCTTGCTAAAATCTGCCACTACTGATATCATATTTTATTACTGGTTACGCCAAGATAGCAGCAAAGGAGTTTCATTAATGCTTGATACTGTAATTTTGCATACAGCGGAATTTCTTGAAGAAATGCCAAAGACAAAAAGAAAGAAGAAGGGCCAATTTTTTACTTCAAAAGAAACAGCGGTATTTATGGCGAAACTTTTTGATTTGTCTAATATTGCACAATCTCTTGAAATCCTTGATCCTGGTGCAGGAACTGCAATTTTGTCTGCAGCCTTAATAGATCGAATTACGGCAGAGACCGCAGTACAGTCAATTCACCTAACCTGCTATGAAAATGATCCGGATGTAATTCCTGTGTTAAAAAAGAATCTAGAATATATCAGAAGCAATTCAAAAATCAAACTGGAATATACTTTAATTGAGGATGATTACATTATTGCACAATCTGCAGATTTTGAAGGGACTTTGCTTGCATCAGAGAATCCACCAAAATATGATTTGGTGATTGGAAATCCACCATATTTACGTATCTTACGGGACAATCCCGCTGCACTTGCGCTTCCATCGGTTGTACATGGGGCACCGAATTTATATTTTTTATTTGCTTCAATGTCAATTTTTAATTTAAAAGACAATTGTGAAATGGTATATATTATCCCGCGCAGTTGGACTTCAGGAGAATACTTCAAGGCTTTCCGTCGTTATTTTTTGAACGTTGGAAAGCTGGAACAAATTCATTTGTTTGTTAGTCGCGATAAGGTTTTTAATCAGGAACAGGTTCTGCAAGAAACGATTATTGTCAAGGTTAGAAAAAGTACTGTTGCTCCAGAGAATGTGATAATAACATCCAGCCAAACAAACGATGATTTTCAAAACTTGACAAGTATTTCCGTTCCCTATACAGATGTTGTTTCAGGGCAGAATTTGTATGTTTATCTTCCAACTTCTCAAGAGGATGTTCAAACAATTCAGTTGATTAATAAATATAATAAAACTTTTCCGGATGAAGGTTTTCGAATGAGAACAGGAATTGTCGTTGATTTTAGACAAAGGGATAAATTACGAAAAGAGCCAGGAGAGCACATTATACCACTTTTTTACAGTCAGCATATTCGCAAGGGACGTGTTTATCATAACTCGTCTGGGAAAGAATATGATTGGATTGTTGATACTATTCCGGGATTAATACAGAAAAATAAGAATTATGTCTTTTGCAAACGCTTTACATCAAAGGAAGAACGGCGACGTTTACAATGTGGAATATACCTTGCAATTGATTATCCTGAATATGAGTTTATAGGAACACAAAATAAAATTAATTATGTTGATACTGTCGATGGTAGTGAACTAACGTTGCCTTTGACTTACGGAATATATGCATTGCTGAATTCGACACTGTTTGATATGTATTACCGTATATTAAATGGTAGTACACAAGTAAACAGTACTGAAATAAATAACATTCCGGTTCCACCTGTTTCTGATATTATTGAAATGGGGGAAAAACTGATAAAAACTGATGATTTATCAACAACAAATTGTGATGAAATAATTAAAGAGGTTTCTTATAATGATTAAATTAGATGAAGCAAAAGACTTTTTAAAAGAATTTGGAATGCCTGAACAGCAACAAACAGATATTGCAGCATATACATTTTTATCACTATCAGACCTGAGGCCGAATAGTGATTGGCGTAATGCAAAAAATAATTGGATTCATATTCATGATATATTAGAGTTTATTCGTAATAATTATTATAGAGATTATGCTGAAAATACGCGTGAAACAATTCGAAAGAATTGCATTCATCAATTCCGTGAGGCAGCGCTAATTGAAGATAATGGGAAAGCGACAAATAGTCCAAATTACAGCTATCGCATAACACCAGAAGCGTTAGAATTGATACACACATACAAAACATCTGATTGGCAAGATACATTAAAACATTTTCATTCACATTATGGTTCTTTAGTTGAAAAATATACTAGTAAAAAGAAAATGAAAATGCTACCGATATCAATCAACAATCAAGAGTTGCAATTTAGTCCTGGAAAACATAATGAATTACAGCGAGCAATTATAGAAGAATTTGCACCGCGATTTGCACCCGGATGCGAATGTTTATACATTGGCGATACAATAAAAAAGGATCTTATCAAGAATGATAATGAACTACAAAAATTAGGTTTTGAAATCACGTTACACGATAAAATGCCTGATGTCGTGTTATATAGGGCTGATAAAAACTGGATATATTTTGTTGAGGCAGTTACAAGTGTCGGCCCAATGAGTCCGCAACGAATCATTGAAATTCAGAATATGACAAAAAATGTCACAGCTGGGAAAATTTTTATTACAGCTTTTCCTGATATTGTTACATATAAAAAATTTAGCACTGATTTGGCATGGGAAACGGAAGTTTGGCTTTCAGATGAGCCGGATCATATGATACATTTGAATGGTGATAAATTTTTAGGTCCGCGCAAGTAGTATTAACTATATTATTTAAGACAATCTATTGCTTATAGCAATTATTTGAATTATATACTCTCGGTATAAGAATTAATGCGTATAAAAGTAGAGCCTAACTCAACGATTAGGCTCTATTTTTGTTTAATCAGAACGACAAATGTAAAAGCTCAAACAACAGCCCCCACGCGACGCCGCTGACGTAGAGCAGCACGGTGAATTTCAAATTTTCCTTCCAGTGGCGGCTGGTGCGGAAGAGGACGAGCAGCCCGACGCCGGCGCCGACGAGCAGCCCGGCCATCATCTGCCCGGCGGTCAGCATGCGCGACAGGTAGAGCTGGGTGATGGTGACCGAGGCGGCGCAGTTGGGGATCAGGCCGATCAGCGCCGACAGGCAGACGCCGACGACGGGGCGGTCGGTCAGGACGCTTTCGATGGTGCCGACCCCGGCCCAGTCGATCAGCGCGCCGAGAACGAGGGAAATCGCGAAGACGAAGGCGGTGATGTTCAGCGTGTGGACCAGCGCCGAGCGGGTCACGGCGCGCAGCCCCGCGGGTTCGGCCTCGTCCTCGCAGCCGCAGTGCTCGTTGTCGCACAGGTCGTGGATGTGCTTGTCGTCGCCGTAGCGGCGCAGCCGCAGCACCCCGTCGACGGCCATCCCGGTGAGCACGCCGATGACGGCCTTGGCGAGGAGCACCCGGCCGAGGGTCCCGGCGGCGACGTGCTCCGACAGAAAGATCGGCAGCATTTCGTCCGACGTCGACAGGAACACCGAGAGCAGCGTCCCGGTGGAGATGAGCCCGCCGGCGTAGAGGCTCGCGGCCGCAGCGGAGAAGCCGCACTGGGGGATGACCCCGACCGCCGCGCCGGCCGCCGGCCCAAAGGGCCCGACCCGAAGCAGCAGCCGTGTCGAGTGGCTCGCGGCCTTGCCCTCGAAATACTCCATGATCCAATAGGTCACGAAGAGGAAGGGGATGAGCTTGACGGTGTCGACCGCCGCGTCACTGAGGATGTCTAAAAAAGTGTGAAGCATGGCGTTTCCTTTCTATTAATGATTCATGATGATTTGAATTGATCGCCGCCTGACTATAACGTGTATAGATAAGGCTGATCTGTTTTCAGTCTGGATGTTTCAGCACCGCATTAATGACCAAAAGATGAATAAATTTTCATATCATGAACTACCGCGTTACGGTTTTGCATGGTGTTTTGTGGGCTGTCCCTCATCGTAACACGGTTTACATCGATTTGCAAACAGATGAATAAAGTTTCATATATGGCCTGCAAAATTTTCAGCCCGATGACGGGTTAAAATGATGAGAAAATGTGGTATCATAGGTTAAGGTCAATAAATCAAAATGGTACGCAGATTGTAAATTATATTGTAAATTGAATTTCAAATCGAAAGAAGGCGGCTTATGTCATTTTTAGAAACCCTGCATCGCGTGGTGGATTGGTGCGTCGGCTTTTCCGGGCGGGTCTTCGTGCTCTTCGCGGTCATCGCCATCGTCCTCGTGCTCATCGAAATGCTCGTCTACGCGGCGGCGAAAAAGCCCAAGACAGGACACAAGAAGCGCGTCGCGCTGATCACCGGCGCCTCCAGCGGCCTCGGCCGGGAGTACGCCAAGCGGCTGGACCGCACCGAACGCGGTCTCGACGAAATCTGGCTGGTGGCCCGGCGGGCCGATCGGCTGAATGCCTTGGCGGGTGAGCTGGGCTGCGGGACGCACGTGCTCCCGCTCGACCTGACGAAGCCCGAGAGCCTGACGGCGCTGAAGACGGCGCTGCGTGAATCGGACGTGGAGGTGGCGGTGCTGATCAACTGCGCGGGCCTGGGCAAAATCGGCAACTACGCGAAGCTCTCCCTGGCCGACTCGGACAACATGATCGAGGTCAACGACCGGGCGGCGGTGGACGTGACGGTCACGGCCCTGCCTTTCATGGGCCCGGGCGGACGCATCCTCGAAATCTGCTCGACGGCGGCCTTCCAGCCCCTCCAGCACTTTGGCGTCTACGCGGCGTCCAAGGTCTTTCTCTACCACTACACCCGGGCGCTGCGCATGGAGCTGCTCCCGCGGCACATCCGCGTGACGGCGGTCTGCCCCTACTGGATGCGGGACACCGAGTTCATCCCGATCGCCAAGGCGGCGGAAGCTAAGGGCGAAAAGCCGGCGATCAAGAACTTCGCCTTCGGCGTCCCGGCGGACCGGGTGGCGCGCCGCTCCCTGCGGACCAACCGCCTGGGCATGGCCGTCTCGACCCCGGGACTTTTTTGTACCATCCACCGGTTCTTCTCGAAGCTGCTCCCCCGGGAAGTCCTGCTCTACTTCTGGGAGCTTTTGAGACGGCTGTAGGATCAGACGCAAAAACAATGACAAAAAATTACGGTTGAGTTGCACATCATCCCTCGAAAATCGAGGGATTTTTTTATTTTTAGGCGTTTTAAATCCGCATAAAACCACACTTTCAGCGATTTAGACGGCGGAAAAACCGCCGATGACAAAAACTTCCACTTGCCTTCAAGACTAAAAAGGCGTACACTGGAAAAAGCTTATAGACGGGCGCCCCGCTGAGACAAATTTAACGCGAAGGAGGCCAAATATGGCACGACCCGTCAAGACCGGCCTGGACTATTTCCCGTTCGATACGCGCCAGAGCACGGCCCTTCAACTGCTGGAAGCCCAATGCGGCACGGCGGGCTTCGGCATCTACGTCCACCTGCTGATGCAGATTTACGGCGACCACGGCTACTACCTGCCGTGGAGTGACGACATGGCCCTGGTGATGGCGTACTCGAGCAGCACCGAGCCCGAGCGCATCCAGCAGGTGGTGGATGTGTGCGTGGCGCGGCGCATTTTCGATCCCGAGCTTTACGCCGACGCCCACATCCTGACCAGCCGCCACATCCAGGAGGTTTACACCTTCGGCAAGCGGCACAGCAAGGCCAGGATTGATCCGGCTTACGATTTGATTGGGAACGAAAACGACCCAGTTATGGAAGGCCAAAACCCCACAAAAGAAAATAAAGTAAAACAAAAGAAAACAAAGCAAAGTGATTCCCGGCCTGCGCCAAAAGGCGCGTCCGGACAAATACGTACTGAAAATCTTTCAAGTGAAAGCCAGACAGATCCAGAAGTGCCGCCCGCGGCGATGCTGCCCATTCGGGGCGGCGGCCGCTACACGGTCACCAAGGCCGACGCCGACGCCCTCGCCAGAAGGTTCCCCAGGGCGGACGTGGCCGGCGAGCTCGTCCGGATGCTGAACTGGCTCAACCACAACCCGGCGCGGCGCCGCAAGGCAGCGCGGATGCCCGCCTTTATCGAAAGCTGGATCGCCGACGCGGCCCTCTCCCGCCCGGTGGACCCGGCAGAACCGGAAACAGACGACGCGAAGCGCCGCGAGGGGCTCATCGACGCCCTCGCCGACGCCGACACCAAGGCCCTCTGGGACATGATCCCCGACGAGGACAAGGCTTAACACAGAGGAGAGGCAAATGAAAACTGAAAACAACGCAAATCAAAATCAAAATAATGAAACCTATAAAGCAAATGCAGCCAATCAGAACGCGCAGGGCAGACGGTCCTACGCCGAAATCGACGCCCTGGCGGCCCGGGCCGCGGCCGGGGAGCGCGCCGCGGAGGAGACCCTGATTCTCGCCTTCAAGCCGCTGATCGTCAAGCTGGCGGCGCCCTTTCCCGATTTCGAGGACGCCAAAGCCGACGGCGCGTTGTGGCTGATCGAGGCGGTGCGCGCCTTCGACACGAACCGGGGCATCTACTTCCCGGTGTACGTCAAGCGCACCCTGTCCGCCAAATTTCGGGCGCGGTGGCGGCGCTTCCGGCCCGACGACGTCCCCTTCGAGGAAAAGCACGGCGGCGCCGCGGACAACATCGCCGACGCCGAAGCCGCCGCGGAGCGCCAGGCCCAGATCGACCGGCTGATGGCCGCGATTCCGGAGCTCTCGGAGCTGGAGCGGGCGATCATCACCTGCGCCTTCGAGCAGTCGATGACCCGGGAGGCCATCGCCAAAAGCCGGGGCATCAGCCTGAACACCGTGAAAACCGCCAAACGCCGCGCGATGCGAAAGCTGCGGAAACATTTTTAAAAAACTCAGATTTTTTTGTCACCCCTTTTTAGGATTTTGCGCATTATATGGGTGTCTCAGACAAAAGGGAGCGCCCCCGAAGCGAAGCACCTGAAAATCATCAGGTCAAAATACAAACAATGTAGTGAAATTGAAAAGTAAAAAGGAGAACACAAATGGCAGTTACGAAGAAATTAACCGGACAGACCCTGCGGATGCGCAACATTAAGGATTTAGACGACGGCTCCACCAAAACCGTGAACCGCGACGTCAGCAAGATTCTGACCGCAGCGACGCCGGAGCAGATCCTGAACGTGGCCGACGCCTACGACGGGCTGACCGAAATCGCGATGGAATCCGCCTACATCGTCACGACCGAGGAGCTCGTGAACGCGTAAGGCGCGGGACAAAAACGATCCGAAGAATTTGGCAGAGCAATTAGGAAAATATACAAAAGGAGAAACAAAATGGCAGTAAGCAAAGAACTGAACGTGAAATTTAATTTGGCATCCGGCGAAGTCATGGGCCTGACCATCGGCGACTTCAAATCGAGCCTCCTCGACAGCGAAGTCAAGGCCAAGCTCGACAGCATGGTCGCCGCAGGGGCCCTCGGGGTCGGCGCCGACGCAGCCGTGAGCGTCGCCTCCGCCCAGCGCATCACCACTGACAAAACCGACGTCGCCCTGGCCTGACCCCTTGGCCCAGACGTGGATTGAACGGGCCGCCGCGGTCCTCTCGGCGGCGGTCCTGGTGCTGACGGCGCTGTCCCTCGCCGTCCCGCCGGTGCGGGGATTCCTCCTCGGGCGGCTTAAAAGGCGCAGAAAAGGGGAGGCCCGGGCAGAGACGACTTTATCCCATATCGCCGAGCGCCTGGGGCTGACGGAGCTGGCCTGCGTGACCCTGCTCCACGACCGGCTCTTCAACGCCTGCACCGCGGCCCTGGCCCGGGGCTGGACCACCACCGGCGAGATCACCAACCTCCACCATTTGTTCGACGTGTACCACAAGATGGGCGGCAACTCCGCCGCGGCCGCCCTGTACCGCCGGGCGCTGACCCTGCCGGTGCGCGATCTCGGCGGGGAGGAGGGAGGCCCCGATGAAGGAAATCAGCCGTGACGGCACCCGGGCGTGGCTTGCCGCGGCGGGCAGACGGGCGGCGCGGACCTTCGCCCAAACCCTGGCGGCGGCGCTGATGACCGCCTCCGGGATCACCGATGCCCCGTGGCGGCCCGCCCTTTCGGCGGCGGCGCTGGCGGCGCTGATCTCGATGCTCACCTCGCTTACGGGGCTGCCGGAGCTCGACCGGCATCAGGTGAAAAACGGCGGCAGGCCCCGCGGGTGAGGCGGCGTCAATTATGTTACAGATCAAAAAATAAACAATGCGATACGCTGCATGTGAAGTCCTAAACAATGATGCAGACGCATTTGAAATCACAACGAATGAAACGAAAATCTTATAATTTAAACAAATAGAAAGGAGGGCGCAGATGCTCTACGGCGTCGATATTTCCAATTACAACCTCAGCGTGAATTATTACGTGCAGTCCTTTTTCGTGATCAAGGCGTCGGAAGGGCGCACCTTCGCCGACCCCCTCAGGGAGCGGCACGCCAAGGGGGCCCTCGCCGCCGGCAAGCTCATCGGCTTTTACCACTACGCGCGGCCGGAGAACAACCGGATGCGGGACGAGGCGGACTGGTTCGTGAAGCTCGTCGAGCCCTACGTCGGGCAGGCATTGCTCGCCCTGGACTGGGAGGGCCGGGCCCTGCGCTACGGGCCGGACAAGGCTCTCGAGTGGCTCGACCGGGTGACGGCGCTCACTGGGGTGCGCCCGCTGTTCTACTGCTCCGACTCCCAGACCGCGCGCTACGCGAAGCTCGCGGCCCGCGACTACGGCCTCTGGGACGCGAAGTACTCGACCCACGCGCCGGCCCACGTCGGCTGGCCGACCCTCGCGATGTGGCAGTACTCGGGGACGACCCTCGACCGCAACGTCTTCTACGGCGGCGAGGACGCCTGGATGCGCTACGCCGCCGGGCGGAAAGTCGCCGCGCCCCACACCCAGGCCAAGCCCGCCGGGGCCGCCTGGGTCAAAAGCCTCCAGCAGGAGCTCAACGCCCAGTACGGCGCGGGGCTTCAAGTCGACGGCATCGCCGGCCCAAAAACGCGCGCGATGTGTCCGGTGCTGACGCGCAATAGCCGCGGTCAAATAACCCGACTGGTGCAGCAGGCGCTCGGGGTCCGGGCGGACGGCATCTTCGGCCCAGAGACCGAGGCCGCGGTGAAAAAATTTCAGCGCGCCCACGGCCTCACAGCCGACGGCATCGTCGGACCGCACACCTGGCGGGCGCTGCTTCCCCTCCAGCGTTAGCGGAAAGGGATGCGGACGGCCAAGCCCTGAATCGAAAAACGCAGCCTGACCTTTGGATCACGAGATCGGAGGTGGGCTGCTTTTTGTATTGCGAAACGCTTGACATCGTGGCACACTAAAACCAATAAGGAGGTGGACACGATGGCAGCAAAAACAGCAAACGTCACTGCGCGGATCCAGCCCGATATCAAGAAACAGGCAGAGGCGATTCTCGACAGACTGGGCATTCCGGTCTCGGTCTTTATCGACATGACCTATCGGCAGGTGATCATGCACGACGGCGTGCCCTTTTCGCTGAACATTCCGGACAAATTGGCCGCCCGGGACGCGATGACCAAGGCCGAATTTGACGCGATGATGCAGACCGGCCTCGATCAGGCCAAAAGGAACGAATCGGTACCGGTCGGCGAAGCTTTTCGCCAATTGAAGGACGAGCTGTAGCCTATGCGCGGGTATGAGGTAAGGTATTCATTCATTTATTACAGAAGAGATCAGATTCGGCAGCTTGATGAGATGGATATGGAATAAATAGTAGATGCGTATTTGACTATTGAATCGAAATTCTCCGCCATTTCGATTCAATAGTCAACACGCACCCACAAAAAAGACCCTCGCTTCCGCTCAGGTCTTATCCTCAATTCATTAAATTTTTATTTGCCAAGGGCTTCTCTGGTGTCCTCGGTGACGCGGACGATGGTGTCGACGAAATCGCCGATCGTCGCGATGTCTTCCCGGTGCATGACCAGCGCCTTCGCGAGAACGAAGAGGATCTGGCACGCCTCGATCTGGTCCGCCGCTTCCGGAATCGTGTCGATGTCCGGCGTGCGGGTGCCGCGGCCGACCCGGCTGATGAGCTGGGCCCCGGCGAAGCCGATGGTTTCGTGGAAATACCGGTCGAGCAGGTAATCGCAGTAATCGTCAAACCCGCGGTAAATGTCGCGGACGTCCTCCTGCCAGCACGCCTTGAACACCGCGAAATAGGACTCGAGGAACATCCGGATGTTGTACAGCGCGTAGGCCCGCATTTCCGCCGGCGTGTGGTCCCCGGCCTGGGGGCAGTAGAACCAGCGGACGTACTGGTAAATCAAATTGCCGATCAAATACCCCGAATCCGCGGAGCACGCGCCCATGAACGCGTATTCCATGTCGATGGTCTTCATGTGGTCGGCGTCCACCATCAAATTCGACGTGTGCAGGTCGGAGTGAATCAAACACTCGGACTTGGCCATGTAAATGTGGCGCAGCTTCAGCATCTCGGTGCGGAAGGTGTGATCCGCCCAGACCTGCTGGGCCAGCGCCTGCCGTTTTGGATACGCTGCGTCGTCCGGGCCGATGGCCTTCGGCAGGAACAAAATGTTTTCAAACAAATTGCGCATCACCGGGTTGGCGAAGGCCGCTTCCAGCTCCTGATGGGTCTCCGGCTCGAGGTAGAGCTCCGAGGTGTAGAAATTATCCTTCGCGACCAGCTCGCCGACCATCGCCGGGATCTTCGGGTAGATCTTGCCGGCCATCATTTCGAACCGCCAGATCTTGAGGTCGCCGCAGTCCTCGCAGATGTAGAGGTGGTTGGGGGCGTCGATCAGGTAAATTTCGGGGATGTACTCGGGCGTGATCGCGGACTTGATCAGCATCAGCCGCGCTTCGAGGGTGTTGCGTTCGGGGACGTAGGGCGTCGCGCTTTCAAAAGTGCGGGCGTAGGGCCGGGCCTGCTTGAGGATCACCGAGCCGCCGGTGCGCGTATCCGTCACCCGGAACAGGAAATTGACGAAGCCGTCGCCGTCGTCGTCCGCCTTGGACGCGTCGCTGCCGATTTCGTAGACGTCGAGCACCGCATCCTTCGGAAACAAATTCGTCTCGTTCTGGATGTAGGCCGCCGCCGTGTCCTTTGTGATGTTTTGATAATCCATAGAATCCCCCCTGATCCGCATCATATGCCTAAATGTTCAGCATTATTGTAGCACGATTTCACAGCCTGGACAAGAAAGGGATTCGCCAATAAAAGATAAAAAAAGGACATGGCAGGGAAAAGAAAAAGGGCAAAAAAACAGCTCCCCTCACACGATCCGAGGGGAGCCTATCTTATGCTGATTGACATAAACGAACTTTCCGGCGCTTCCTGAAATCTTCTTGTCAATTTCACCGCGCCCATGAATACGAATACCGCCGAGCCGACAACATTCTGGTCATGATCAGTTAAGTCTTAAAAAATTGAATACGAATACGACCAAACCAAATACTTACGTCCTTACACCTCTTTTAGGTTTAAGGCAACAATGATGTAAATACGAATTCTGCCGAACGACTGACTTTCGATTTTTGAAGAAAAATCGTTTTTAAAGATACGAATACTGCCAAACAAATACGATCTAAAGTTATTCAATTGTCAAAGAATACGAATTCTGCCAAACAAATTACTCATTCCTCTTTTTTAAATAATTTAAAACAAGGAGGCGAAATGATTAGAATACGAATTCTGCCAAACCGACAACTTCTTTGTATCTATCTGGAAAAGGAAATTTCCTTATGGTTGTATTATAAACCGTTTACACAAAAAGCACAAGGCTTTCACAGCGATTCGTTTAAAATTTAAGCTGAATTTAAGGTTGTTATGCGTCCTGATGCATATTTCCCGGGAAATATCAGGCCTTGAGGGTATCGATCACCGCCGTGTATTCCGGGAATTTGCCGAGGCGCTTCTCGAAATCCGTCTGGGTCAAAAGCGCCAGCCACCGCCCCTTGTTCGGGATTTTCCCAGGCTGGCCGCAGATCAGCCTCGCCACCGTCGGGAAGACGCCGGACGCCCGTTCCGGGTGACGGATCAGCACCGAGAGCACCGCCGGCAGGCCTGCCTCCCGCAGCCGCTGCTCCTCGCCGAGGCTTAACGGGTTCGCCGCAATCAGCGTCACCAGGTTGGATAACGGGTCGAGCCACCGCGGGTCCCGGAAGGCCTGCACACTCGCGCAGAGGTTGTCGAAAATGGCAAAAGCCCAGCCGCGGTCGGCGAAGGGAATCCCCCTCGGGCGGTAGCGGGCGAACCACCGGGTCAGCTCCCGGGGCTTGGCGAATTTCGTCACGATGTCGACGTCCACGTCGTCCCAGGGGCGGGCCAGATCCGGCGCCTCCGCCAGGGCGAGCATCCCCTGAATCGCGTATTTCAGGTAGGCCTGGGCGTTGGTCGAGGCGTCGAAGGGCAGGTGGTTGTCCCGGATGAAGAACCAATAGCCCCGGGCCCGGGCCGAGAGCCGCCCGTAAATGTGGCGGATCACCCGGGCGTCGTCCTCGGGGTGGGCGGCGCGGAGCCGATCCTCCAGGCGGTCCCGGTCGGTCATCATCGCGAACTGGTCCGTCGCCGTGGACTGGAACAGCTGGCGCAGAAAGCCCGTCCCCGGCTGGGTGCGCACCCATTCGGCCGAAAACAGCCGGGACAAATCGGCCGCGCTGCGCCGCTCGACCAAATGGGCCCGCAGGGTGTGGAGCAGCCAGGCGATGGTATCATCCGGGTCCAGGGCCGCCGCGTCTGCCACGACGGCTGCCGCCGGGTCGTGGCCGAGAAGGTGGCCGTAGTCGATCTGCGCCGCCGGGGAAGCCGTCTCGAGATCGTCCTGTAAATCGAGGTAGCGGTTGTCCAGATAATCCCTGAGGAGGGTCGCCTCTTCAAGTCCCCGAGCCGGGAAATCGGGCAGGGCGATGGGCGCTTCTCCGGCGCAGGCGAGGGTCTGGATGCCGGCTTTGGCGAAGGCGGCGGGGGCCACGCTGCGCCCGTCGGCGAACACCGGCCGAAGCCGCCTGAACATTTCCGGGTCCTTCAGGATCAGCGTCGTGTACACCACCTCCGACGGGCCGAAGTCGAAGGCGTCCAGCAGGTCGTCCGCGGCGATGCGCCCGTAGGTGAGCAGGGGCGTCAGCCGCTCGTCTAAGGTGTCGGACAAAGAGAGCACGTGCTGGAACAGCCTGTCGTCGGTGATACACCGCAGGTAGGCGTAGAGCCTGCGCCCGAAGGCCGCGGTCAGAGACGGCGGAATCGGCGCCCGCCCGAGGATCACCTCCGGCAGGGTATTCAGATCGACCACCGAGAGGTTGCGGCTGGCCAGGCGGCGCACCTCGTAGCGGGACGGGGTCTTGGTCTGGACCAGAAAATTCTGGGGGCGGCCCTTCACCTGATGCTGCTTCCTGAAAAAATTGATCCAGTTGAGAATCAAATTCAAATTGTAGTCGTTCAGGGAGTACCCGATGAACAAGAAGGTGTGGTTGATGAGCAGCGAGCGGATAAAGGTCGAGACCAGCGGGTGATTCTGCTCGTAGTCCAGGTAGTCGCTCTCCTTGACGACCACCGTCCGCGGGTCCTTGATGTCGCCGTGCATCTTGATCAAATACCGGTCCGACGACACCGAGAGCAGGTCGGCGTCCTGGGAGACGACGGCGTAAAGCCGGGTGTTCAGCGACTGGGCCCGCTCCAGCAAATCGTCGACGTTGGTGGTGACGATGTGGTGGGGGCGGATCTCGAAAATCAGCTCGTCGATGGGGTTGGCCGGCGCGTCGCTGGCCAGAATCTCGGTGATCGTCCGGTAGTAATCGACGTGATCCGGGGAGGTGTCCTGCTCGTAGAGATACTCGGGGATGCGCAGGTAGACCTCGGGGTTAAAGGGCGCGTCGCTGTTGAAGTCCGCCGGCAGCTTCAGCGCGATTTGGCGGATCATCTGCTTCCAGGTCGGCAGCCCCGAATTGGCCGACACCCCCGAGCCCACGAAAATCACCAGTTGATTTTTCGCCTGGGCCCGCTGAATCGCCCGAACCGAATGGATCCAATTCATTACATCATCTTCCTTTCTCGCACGCACATTTTCATTTTATATTAGGATAACCTGAGTGCATTAAAAACAGATAAAAGGTTAATGCCAGACAAAATAAAAGCGCCCAGAAATCTGAGCGCTTGTGGATTAACGTCCTTCTCTGAGCCGTTTTTCCAAATCAGATGCCGCGTAGAGCACAGCGGTTACCACGACGGCGTCCTCGAGAATATAATAAAACACAGCATAATGATCGACGTTCATTCGATGCATGCCGCGGCTCGACCACGGTTCAACTCCAAAAAGTTTGAATCGTTTCGGCATCGTGTTTAGACCTTCGATCACATCCGCGATACGGTTGTATTGCTGCATTGCGTTTGCCGGGGAATGCAGATGCACAGCGATATAATGGTAAAGCGCTTCCATATCCTGCAGTGCTGAATGGGTGATCTTTACCCGGTAGGTCTTCATCTATTATGTTCCGCTCTAAATCTTTGAAACGCGTCGGACGCATCCTGAATGCGGCCGGCCCGCATGTCCGCATAACCTTCCTCAAGCCTTGCATTGATTTCTTCTGCCGTCATGCGGTCGGTATCGATGCTGGCCGGCGCTTTTGGAAGTGAAATCGGAAAGGGGATGCCGCCGGTCAAAGAGATTTGTTTCAAATACATATCGATTGCGACCGACATCGGAACGCCGAGCTGTTTCAAAACTTTTTCGGCATTTTGCTTCACGCTCGGGTCGACACGTAGGTTTAAAGTGGCTGTCTTTTCCATCATCATTATCCTCCTTTTTGTGTATTGTAACGTAATTTTCGTTACATTATCTTAAAATCAGCGCTTATTCCAGGCAAAATAAAAGCGCAGCCGAAGCTGCGCTGATACGCTTTTTGTCACAGGTGTCAGTCGAGGGTCTTGACGAAGCCGCCGGGGATTGCCTCGAACGCCTGGCCCTCTTCGTTATCCATCAGTTCGATGTATTCGGCCGCGTTGTCGCGGATGCCCTGGATTTCCTCGTCAGTGAGGCTCCTCACCGCCTTGGCCGGCGAGCCGAGAATCAGCGAGCCTTCCGGGAAGGTTTTGCCCTGGGTGACCAGGGAGCCGGCACCGACGATGCAGTTGTCCGGGATGTCCGCGCGGTTCATGACCGTCGCGCCCATGCCGATGAGGACGTTGTCGCCGATGTCGCAGCCGTGGATCGTGCAGTTGTGGCCGATGGTGACGCCGTCGCCGATGATGGTCGGCGTCTTGATGTCCACGTGGACCACCGAGCCGTCCTGGACGTTGGTGCGCTCGCCAATGGTGATCGGCGCCTGGTCGCCGCGAACCACGGCCGAGTACCAAATCGACGAGTCCTCGCCGATGCGCACGTCGCCGACGACGGTGGCGTTCTTCGCGATGAAAATATGCTTGTCCGGCTTGCGCGCCGGGGTATCTTTAGGTGTATCTGTCATTTCAGGCCTCCGGGTTTCAGGCTCCGCCGCGGCCTTCAGTGCTGCCGCCGCGGCGGGCGTGTGGGTAATCGCAGGCGCGGGGTCGGAGGGCGCAGCTTCGGCTGCCGGTGCGGGTTCTGGTTCTGGGCTCACTTCAGGAGCTGGCGCTTCGGGGCGGGCTGAAGCCCCGGAATAGGCTTCAGCTTCAGGCTCCCCCGCGTCGTCCTTTTCGGCTGCCTTGGCCGCCTTGACCCGCTGCCAATTCCCTTTGAGCGGGATGTCCTCGATCGGGCGCTTGTTGTACTGATTATAAGTATACCCGTCCGGGGCGTCGGTGTCATCATTTTTAAGAATGTGGGCGTTGCCAGAATAGGTCGTCACGTCCGCGGTCTTCCCGAGGCTGTCGGTGATGCCGGAATTGCCGCCGTAGGTCGGGACGTCCGAGGCGGAGCCGAGGCTGTCGGTGATCCCGGCGTTGCCGCCGTAAGTCGGCACGTCGGTGGAGAAGCCGCCCATGACCGCCGCGTTGCCGCCGTAGGTGCCGCCGGAGACGTCGTCCGCGACGTTCTTCAAAAGATCGGCGTTGCCGGTGTAGGTGCCTTCGTCGGCCTTTCGCTTCGCGAAATCCTCCCGGCCCTCGAGCTTGTAGTCGCCGGACACCGTGACCTTGTAGCCGCTGTTCGCGTGGACGGTTTCGTCGTCGTCCAAAGGCAGGCGCCGACGGTGGGGGATGTCGACCAGGCTCTTCTGGTTCTTCGCCCGTTCGATGGTCTTGTTGATCTTGAAGCACACGCCGTCAAAATCGGCGTCCACTTCCCGGTAGGTGAAGGACAAGAGCTTTAAGCCCATGCTTCTCAGGGCGTCGCCCTTGCGGCCGGAGCCGGTGCCGGCGGAGTCGGAAAAATGGTGGAATTTTTCCAGCTCGACGACGAATTCCCCCTCAGGGCAGTAGAACAAAAAGTGATCCATCCCGGCCATGATGCTGCGCTGGAAATGCGCCGCGGCCTTATCCTTCAGGAAATCGGCCCACAGCCGTTTTTCCTGGGGCGAGGACATCCGTTCGAAATCCTCGACAGTGGGTTGTTTAAAATTGTCTGACATATCTATACTCCCTCCAAGCTAAAAATCCTGGTGTGTGATCCGCTTAAAATCAATCACGACCATGATAACACGATTTCATTGAAAAAAGGATAAAGTATATTGTCGATTCACTAGAAATTTTTACGGCGCCGGGCGGCGCCGCTGACCGCGCCTTTTTTATTGACGAAAGCGCCCAAATCAAATAAAATAAATAAAGTATAAGCATTTTTAGGCACAACGTGAAACCTGTTTTATTATAAAGTGAGGAGGCTGTCATGTCAGACAGACAGAGTGAGGCGGCGCGCACCGAATTAAAGGGACGCCAGCTGATCGAACCTGGAGATTTTACAGTAGCGGAGCTGGAGAGCATTTTTGAACTGGCGGACCGGATCATCGCCGACCCCGAAGCGGCGATGGACTGGGCCCGGGGCAAGCTCATGGCCAGCTTGTTTTACGAACCGTCGACCCGGACGCGGTTCAGCTTTGAATCGGCGATGATGCGCCTCGGCGGGCGGGTCTTCGGCTTCGACGACCCGACCACCTCGTCGGTGTCCAAAGGCGAAACCCTGATGGACACTGCGAAGGTCATCTCCTGCTACGCGGACATCGCCGTGATCCGCCACCCCCGCGAGGGGACGGCGCGGCTCTTCGCCCAGTCGGTGCCGGATATGCCGGTGATCAACGCCGGCGACGGCGGCCACGAACACCCGACCCAGACCCTCACCGACCTGCTGACGATCCGCCACCTGCTGGGCAGCTGCGGCGGCCACACCGTCGGCGTCTGCGGGGACCTGCTCTTCGGGCGCACCATTCATTCCTTGGTGAAGACCTTGAACCGCTACCCGGGCAACCGCTTCATCTTCATTTCGCCGAAGGAGCTGCGCATGCCGGAATACTTCCTGTCCATGCTGCCTGAAGGCTCCTACGTCGAAACCGACAGCCTCGACGACGTCATCGGCGACGTCGACATCCTGTACATGAGCCGCGTCCAGCGGGAACGCTTCGTCAACGAAGAAGAATACATCCGCTTGAAGGACGTCTACATCCTCGACCGCCACAAGATGAAGCGCGCCAAGGACGACATGATCGTCATGCACCCGCTGCCGCGGGTCAACGAAATCGCCACCGAGGTCGACGACGACCCGCGGGCCGTGTACTTCAAGCAGGCGAAATTCGGCATGTACGTGCGCATGGCGCTGATCAGCAAATTACTGGGGGTAGATCAATGATTAACGTATCGGAACTGAAAAAAGGCATCGTGATCGACCACATCGAAGCCGGCCACGGGATTCACATCTTCAAGCAGCTCCACCTCGACGAGCTGACTGACCCGGTGGTGCTGCTCACCAACATCCCGAGCAACAAAACCGGCACCAAGGACATGATCAAAATCGAAACGGACTTCAAGATCAACATGAACGTCCTCGGCCTCATCGACCCCAACGTGACGATCAACTTCGTCCAGCAGGGCAAGGTGACCAGCAAGCTCAAGCTGACCCTGCCCCGGGAGGTCGTCGGCATCATGAAATGCAAGAATCCGCGGTGCATCACCAACCACGAACCGGTGAAGGACGTCCACTTCTACCTCGTCGACGAAGCGGAAAAAATCTACCGCTGCGAGTACTGCGACGCCTACACCAAATTTAAACCAGAAGAAAACTGAGGCTTTTGACATGAGACTACTTTTTACAAACATCAAGGTCGTCGACGGCACCGGCGTGCGCGAGGGCAAGGTCATGACCGAGGACGGCAAGATCCGCAAGGTCTACAAGGCCCGCGGCCGCGTCCAGACCGCTTACGACAGAGAAATCGACGGCGGTGGCAAGGTGCTGATGCCCGGGTTCATCGACATGCACTGCCACCTGCGCGATCCGGGCCTGACCTACAAAGAGGATTTGTCCACCGGCCTGCACGCGGCGGCCAAGGGCGGCTTCACCACCGTCTGCCCGATGGCCAACACGGTGCCCGTGATGGACACGGCCGACAAGGTGGCGGCCAACATGAAACGGGGCAACGCCCTGGGCCTGACCGAAATGATTCAGGTCTCGGCGGTGACCAAGGATTTCTCGAACTTCACCTTCGATCTGGTGGATTTTGACAGCTTGTCCAAGGTGACGCCGATTTTCTCCAACGACGGCCACAACGTCGACAACCCCGACGTGATGCGCGAGGCCCTGAAGGCCAGCGCCAAATACGGCATCGTCATCGCGACCCACAACGAACCGGAGACGGAAACCGTCGTCCGGGACATCGACATATTGAAAGGCATTCCCGGCGCGAAGCTGCACATCTGCCACATCTCGAAAAAGGCGACCCTCGACGCCATCGTCGGCGCGAAGAAGCTGGGGCTCGACATCACCTGCGAGGTGACACCCCACCACGTTTACGCCTCGGGGCTGGGCTACCGGGTGCACCCGCCGTTCCGCTCCTGGGCGGACCGCAAGGCCCTGCTCGAGGGGGCCCTCTCCGGCGCCATCGACTGCTGCGGCACCGACCACGCGCCCCACTCCGACGAGGACAAGCTCAAGGGCTCGCCGGGGATCAACAATTTTGAAACGGCGTTCGCGATGTACCACACCGCGTTTTCTGCCGTCGGCATGGATTTGGTCCGCCTGTCCCAGATGATGAGCCAGACTCCGGCGCGCCGTCTGGGCCTGAAAAGCGGCCTGATCGCGGAAGGCTACCCGGCCGACCTGGTCCTGGTGGATCCGGACCTCGACTGGCAGGTAGACAGCTCAAAATTCGTCTCGAAGAGCCACAACACGCCCTTCGACGCGAAATGGCTCAAAGGACAGGTCTTGATGACCGTGAAAGGAGGACGAATCATCTATGATCATGGATCGTTTGTACAAAGCGGCGACTGAAAGCCCGGTGTGTGTCGGCCTCGACACGAAGCTTGAATACCTGCCGGCGTGCGTCGCCGACATGGACACGGACAACGGCGAAAAAATCTTCGAATTCAACAAGAAGATCATCGACGCCACCGCCGATCTGGCGGGGTGCTACAAGGTGCAGGTGGCCTGCTACGAAGCCCTCGGCCTCGAAGGGATGAGCGCCTACGCGCGCACCGTCAAATACGCGCGCGAACAGGGCAAGCTCGTCATCGGCGACTGCAAGCGCGGGGACATTTCCTCCACCGCCGAACAGTACGCCCGCGGCCATTTCGAAGGGGATTTCGAGGTGGATTTCCTGACCGTCAACGCCTACATGGGTGTGGACGCCATCTCCCCGTACCTGCCTTATTTGAAAGACAAGGACAAGGGGATTTTCGTGCTGACCCACACCTCCAACCCCTCGGCCAAGGATTTGCAGGAACAGAAATTAGAAGACGGCGATATGGTCTTTGAAAAGATGGCCGATCTCGTCGAAACCTGGGGCGCCGATCTCGTCGGCGAATCGGGCTACTCGGCGATCGGCGCGGTGGTCGGGCTGACCTATCCGGAAGCCTTCGCCGACATCCAGGCCCGCTGCCCCCACACCTTCTTCCTGGTGCCGGGCTACGGCGCCCAGGGCGGCACCGGCAAGGATATCGCGGACATCTTCAAGCGCTCCCGCTGTGCCGTGATCAATTCATCTCGTGGGATCATCTGCGCCCACCGGG
>DGWE01000056.1 GCA_002396065.1 Eubacteriaceae bacterium UBA4266 | reverse complement strand
CTTTATATTTGTGTTTATTTTTTTAAAAAACTACGATTGAATTCTTTTTCTCCTTTTCAGCCACACCAGCCCAATGATCCCGACCGCAATCAGCGTCAGACTGACGAGCTGAGCAGTGCGCAGCCCGAAAAACATCAAGCTGTCGGTTCGAAGACCTTCGATAAAAAACCGGCCGATCGAATACAGAATAAAATAACTGAACAGCAGCTCGCCGTCCGACTTTTTGAATTTCCGCTCGATCACAAAAATGAGAATCAAAAACACGCACAAATCCCAAATGGATTCGTAAAGAAAGGTGGGATGCACGTGAATCCAGCCGAGGCTGGGGTCGTGAACGGTGATGGCCCAGGGCAGATTGGTCTGTCTGCCGTAGGCTTCCTGATTGAAGAAATTGCCCCATCGGCCGATCGCCTGTCCCAGAGGCAGGGCTGGAATGAACACGTCGGCCAGCTTCAAAAACGAGAGCTTCCGCGCCCTGCAGAAAAATGCGCCGGCGATCAGCCCTGCGATGATGCCGCCGTGGATCGCGAGCCCGCCGTTCCAAATTTTGATGATGTCTCCAGGGTATCGGCTGTAGTAGGACCACTGAAAAATCACGTACCAGAGCCTGGCTCCGACGATGATCGACGGCACCATGATAATAAAAAAGTCGTAAATGTCGTCCCGTTTGATACCCGCTTTATCTGAGCGTTTCGCGGCGATCAGCAGACCAATCACCAGCGCTGAAGCGATCAAAATGCCGTACCATCTGACGGTCAGGGAGCCGATTTGTAATGCAATGGGGTTCGGTGCGCTCATGGATTCACTTCTTTCTGATTATTTTGATTGGCGTCTTTGAAATACGCGGCTTTCTGCTGCGCCGCCATCGCGAGCATTTCCTTCGCGTGAGTTTCTGACAAGTCTGTTACCTTCGCGCCGGAGAGCATCCGCGCAAGCTCGTCTCGGCTTTCCGTATCATCAAGTCGATCAAAGCTGACCTGGGTAGTGCTGTCGTCGCCCTGTTTGACGACGCGGAAATGAGCGTCTGCCATCGCCGTGATCTGCGGCAGATGGGTGATCGTAATGACCTGACGCTCGCGGGAGAGCTGCAGAATTTTTTCAGCGACGACCTGCGCGGTCCGCCCGCTGATCCCCGTATCGATTTCATCAAAGATCATCGTCTCGACGCGGTCGTAACGGCCAAAAATGCATTTAATGGCCAGCATAATTCGCGAGATTTCACCGCCGCTGGCGACTTCCTTTAACAGACGAATTGGTGTGCCGGGGTTGACCGAAATTTTAAAGTTCACCTGGTCGTTCCCCCAAGGGGCGATGATCTGCTCATCTTCATCCACCGAGATGACAAAGCGCGCTCGGGGCATGGCCAAATCGGCCAGCTGCCCTTCAATTGCGGCCTCTAAGGACTTCGCCGCCTGAGTCCGTTTTTCGTGGAGGACTCTGGCGGTTTGTCGGTACGCCTTCCAAAGCTCGGCGTATTCCTTTTTCATCGCGTTGAGTCTGTCGTCGTGATGGGCGAGATTGTCGTACTGTTCGTTTAAATGTGCCCCGTAGGCAATGATCTCTTCGACCGTATCGCCGTACTTGCGCTTTAAGCTGTCGATCAGCGACAGCCGCTTTTCCACCTCATCGAGGCGGCCCGGCTCGAAATTCAAATCCTCCTGATAGCTGGCCAGCTCGATCGCAAGCTCCGAAAGCTCCGCGGATGCTGTCTCCAGCGCGGCCTGATAGGGTTTAAACGCATCGTCAAACTGGCTCAAACGCCCGACAATACGCTGCACCTCGCTGAGCTGCGAAAGCATGCCATCTGTATCATCATCTCTGCCGTTGAGCAGCTGTCTGCCGGTTTCAACCTGAGAAAAGAGCATCTCGCTGTTTTCGAGAATCCGCTGTTCCTTCTCTAAGGTCTCGTCTTCACCGGCGCGGAGATGGGCGTCTTCGATATCCTTGATTTCAAAGGCCAGCACCTGTTTCTGTCTGGCGAGCTCTCTGTCATCCTGCGCCTGGGCCTTAATCTGGCGGCTCAGCTCCTTGAGCCGCTCGGCCTGCTGACGGGTCTGACTCAGCAGCTCTGCCACCTCGCCGCCGCCCCAGGCGTCAAGCAGCCGTCTCTGCGCGGCGGCCTGAAACAGCGAGTTGTTTTCGTGCTGAGAATGAATATCGACAAGGTCCTGCCCGATCGCCTTCAATTGTGCGACCGTCACCGCAAAACCATTGATGCGGCAGGTATTGCGGCCGTTCTGCGTTAACGATCGATTGAGGATCAGTGTCCTGTCCTCGACCGGAATCGCCATGTCTGAAAGCTTTTTCGCCACCGGCCCCTCCGGGTCAATCTCGAAGACCCCCTGAACTGAAAGCTTGCCCGCACCGGCGCGAATGTTTTTACGATTACCGCGCTGCCCGAGGATCAGCGTCAGCGCGTCAATCACGATGGATTTACCGGCGCCGGTTTCACCGGTGATGACGTTAAGGCGGTCGTCAAAATCCACCTCGAGCTTGTCAATCAGCGCGTAATTGGCAATTGAGATCCGCTTCAGCATATTGTTTTCTCCCTTTTCCCTGTCACATTACAGCAAGCCCTTCATCAGCTTGCGGAATTGTTCGGCGATGCTTTCCTTGTCCTTCTCATTTCGAAGGGCGACAAAAATCGTGTCGTCGCCTGCAATGGTGCCGACAATTTCCGGCCAGTTCAGATTATCGACGGCCATGGCCGCCGCCTGGGCCATGCCCGGCAGCGTGTGCAGCACGATGATAAACCCCGCGGTATCCACGCGCATCACGGACTGTCTAAATACGTTCTTGACCCGCTCGTCGTAGATGCCCTTCATATCCTGCATCACGGAATAGCGCTGTCCGCCATTTTTGTCCGCGACCTTAATCAGCCCCAGCTCCTTGATATCCCTGGAGACCGTCGCCTGGGTCACACGATAACCCTCCTGCTCCAAATAACGGGCCAGCTCTTCCTGCGTTTCTATTTTATGTGTTTCGATGATGTGCAGAATTTCGGATTGCCGCGTCCCTTTCATGAATGCCTTCCTTTCTTTTACCTTTTTTATTTAATCTATTAATGATCTGCGAATTTTTTCCGCAGCTGTTCGTAAAAATTACGGTTTTGGAATAAAACGAGATTGGTCATGTACGGTGCCTTTTCGATGTGCAGGTGTTCACCGAAGCTTAACGACATCTGCACCTGGCCATCCGCCGAAACGATCACCTCGCCGACGCTGCCCGGCAGACTGATGTCGACCGCGGCTGACCCCGGCAAAATATACGACTTGTCGTGCAGCCGGTGCGGACAGATCGGATTGAGCAGCAGCACGTCGGCCCGCGGGTCTACCACCGGTCCTCCGGCCGCTAGTGAGTATGCCGTCGACCCCGTCGGCGTCGCGAGAATGACGCCGTCGCCGCTGTATTCATCCAAAAGCGCACCGTCAACCTTGACGGTCAGCTTGATCATGCGGATGCCAATGGCCTTGACGACCAAATCGTTGAGGGCTACCTGAGATTCGTACTCACCGTTCAGCTTCTTCACCGTGCTGACGATCATCGAGCGCTTATCGAGGGTGTAATCGCCATCGATGAGCAGCTGCAGAATTTCCTCGTAAGAACCTGCGTCGCCGTTGGTCAGAAAACCGAGCTTTCCCAAATTGATGCCGCAGATCGGCGT
>DGWE01000046.1 GCA_002396065.1 Eubacteriaceae bacterium UBA4266 | reverse complement strand
TGCGGATCAGGCCGCGGGTGTCGCGCCCAGCGGAGCCCGCTTCTTCTCTGAAGCACGGCGTGTAAGCGGTGAAGTGGATCGGCAGCATGTCGTTGTCGAGGATTTCGCCGCGGAAGGTATTGGTCAGCGGCACTTCAGCAGTCGGGACCATGAAGAAGTCTTCCTTTTCGAGGTGGAAGGCGTCTTCTTCAAACTTCGGCAGCTGGCCGGTGCCGGTCATCGACGCGCGGTTAACCATGTACGGCGTCGACATTTCGGTGTAGTCCTGTTCGACGGTGTGGACGTAGAGCATGAAGTTGATCAGCGCCCGTTCCAGGTGCGCGCCCTGTCCGCAGAACATCGAGAAGCGGGCGCCGGTGAGCTTGTGGGCCCGGTCGAAATCGAGGATGCCGAGATCGGTGCCGAGGTCCCAATGGGCCTTCGGTTCGAAATCGAATTTGCGGGGTTCGCCCCATTTGCGCACTTCGCGGTTGTCGCTGTCGTCGAGGCCGTAGGCGATGTCCGGGTTCGGGATGTTCGGCAGCACCAGGAGTTCGTCGCGCAGCTGCTTTTCGATGTCGGCCAGCGCGTCGTCGTCCTTCTTGATGTCTTCGGAGACTTCCTTCATTTCCTTGAACAGCGGCTGCAGGTCTTCGCCGGCGAGCTTGCGCTGCGGGATTTCTCTGGAGACCTGGTTCTTCTTGGCCTTGAGCTGTTCGACGCGGCCGATGATTTCGCGGCGCTTGTCGTCGAGTTCGAGAATGTGATCGACGGAAAATGTCCCGCTGTTGCGGCTGTTCAGCGCCTTGACCACCGCTTCCGGGTTTTCTCTAATACGTTTGATATCTAACATGGCTACACTCCTTATCGTTTCGTCTTCAATGCATTATGCGTTGCGGCCGCAGCAGTTCTTGTATTTCTTTCCGCTGCCGCAGGGGCACGGGTCGTTGCGGCCGATTTTCTTGCCCTTGACTATGGTGTTGCGGTTGCGGCATTTCTTGTAAATTTTCTTCTGGGTGTCCTTGTCCAGGATGTCGTTCCATTCGCTCAAGCCGTAAAGCCACGGTGCCGGCACCTTGACCATGTTGTAGTACAGCTTTTCGAAATCGTAATCCATGGCAATCATCGTGTCGGATTCGATGGTGTCGAGGTCAGGCAGCTTCCCTTTGATGCTTTCCAGCGCGCCGTCGAGATAACCTAAAATTTCAGTTTCCGGCATGTCGTAGCGCAGTGCCAGGTCCGCGACAGTCCCTTCGACGTGGGGATCCTGACGGCCGAGAATGTCTTCGTAAATGTGTTTTTCCCGTTCGCAGAAGCCGTCCCAGAACGCCTGCTGATCCTTCGGATTTTTGGAATGATCTTCGATGGTCTTTTTCCAATCCGCGTAAATACTCATGTTTTTTATCCTCTCCTCTATTGTGGAATTTCTCTTTTGCATGTGCTTTTATTATAACAAAGATATTTAATCCGGACAATTAGAGATGGGGGTTTTCTCGCAATCCGTCTAAAAAACGCAAAAAAGCCTCCCGCCCCGGCGAAGGGGGCGGAAGGCATCAGATTCCCTAAAAAAGGATTTGGACTTACATCATTTTTTCCAGCAGCTCATCCCGGCTCATCGGGCTGTAGTAAGCCGGCGGCACGTCGAGCATGGTCTTGCAGCCGTACTGCCCTTCCTGATTCATCCGGTGGCAGGCTCTCGCGCAGGCCACGAGGACGCTCCCGGTGAATTCCGGGTTGGAGTCGAGCTTCAGGCTGAATTCGACGACGGCCTTGTCCTTGCCGTCCGGGCCGACACCGCCGCTGCGGATCACGAAGCCGCCGTGGGGCATGCCGCTGTGGTCGCGCTGCATTTCTTCTTCGGAGATGAAGTGGACCGTCGTGTCGTAGTCTTCGAAATAAGCCGGCATCGTCTTGATGTCGTCGACGATATCGGCCTTGTCGTCTTCGGTCACGTCGTCGTCACAGACCACGAACACTTCGCGGGTGTGCATCTGTCTCGGCGTCAATTCCGGCACCGCGCCGCCGCGGATCGCGTCGATCACGTCCTGCACCGGCAGGGTGTACTGTCTGGCGTCCTTGACGCCCGGAATCTGGCGCACCGCGTCTGAGTGGCCCTGGCTGACGCCCCGGCCCCAGAAGGTGTAGGCCTTGCCCACCGGCAGCACCGCGTCCATCATCACACGGTTGACCGAGAACAGGCCCGGATCCCAGCCGCAGGAGACGATGCTCGTCTTGTCGTTGGCGATGTCCGACGCGTTGACGTTGTCCACGTGCCACGGAATATCGGCGTGGGTGTCGAAGGATTCCACGGTGTTGAAGAAGTGGGCGTATTCCGGCGACATCCAAGGCAGATCGGCCGCTGAACCGCCGCACAGGATCATCACGTCGATGTCGTCCTGCATGGTCTTGCAGTCGTCGAGCTTGTAGACGCCGACACCTGCTGTCGCGATCTTCACCGTTTCCGGATCCCGGCGGGTGAATACGCCGACCAGTTCCATGTCCGGGTTCTGGGCAATGGCCGCTTCAACGCCGCGGCCCAGATTTCCGTAGCCCATAATCCCTACTCTAGTTTTCATTTCGATCCTCCCATCGAATTATTTAGCTTTCTAATCTATTATTCTACTCCGGTGGGAGGGGTTTGTCAAAGGGAATTAACGCTTGTTGGAACGGCGCCAGATGTGCATCTTTTCCGCCGCTGCGATCAATTCGTCGCGGAAGTCCGGATCGGCGATATTGATCAGCTGTTCGGCTCTTTCCCAGGTGGTTGCGCCCTTCAAATAGGCCATGCCGTATTCGGTGACGATGTACATCGGGTTGGTGCGGGTGTCGGTGACGATGGAGCCTTCGGTCAAAGTCGGCTTGATACGGGAGTGCTTGACGCCCTTCTTGTCGGTGAAGGAAGAGGACATGCAGATGAAGCTCTTGCCGCCGTTGGATTTGTAGGCGCCGAGGACGAAGTCCAGCTGTCCGCCGGAGCCGGAAATCTGACGGATCCCTGCGGATTCCGCGTTGATCTGGCCGTATAAATCCATGTCGACCGCGTTGTTGATCGAGATGAAGTTGTCGAATTCGCCGATGATGCTCGGGTCGTTGACGTAGTTGACAGGCGCAGCCATGCAGGCCGGGTTGTCGTCGAGGAAGTCGTAGAGCTTCTTCGTGCCGGAACCGAAGGCGTAGGTCTGTTTGTAGCGGTCGCGGGCCTTGCGGGCGCCGGTGATCTTGCCCTTCATCGTCAGGTCGACGAAGGAATCGACGTACATTTCGGTGTGGACACCCAAATCCTTCAGGTCCGATTCGCCGATCAGGGTGCCGACGGTGTTGGGCATGCCGCCGATCCCGAGCTGGAGCGTCGCGCCGTCCGGAATTTCCGCGACGATCTGGCGTGCGACAGCCAGATCCACTTCCGTCGGTTCGGTGGCGCCGCCGGTTTCGCGCATCGCCGGGTTGTCCCCTTCGACGATCATGTCGACTTCAGAGATGTGCACCGCTTCTTCGATGCCGAGGCAGCGCGGCACAGAGGTGTTGACTTCGACGATGACCACGTCGGCCTTGTTGACGATTTCCCGCATGTGGGAGGCGTTAGGTCCGAAGTTGAACCAACCGTGCTTGTCCATCGGCGCAGCCTGGAACATCGCGACGTTCAGCGGATGGGACATGTCGCGGTAGTATCTCGGCACTTCCGAGTAGCGCACCGGCCCGTGGAAGACGAAACCGTTGCCCACTTCGTGGCGGTCGATGCCGGAGTAGAACCAGGAATTCCAGGTGAAGTGATCCGC
>DGWE01000008.1 GCA_002396065.1 Eubacteriaceae bacterium UBA4266 | reverse complement strand
CCGCAGCTATTTTCCAGGCACAACTCGCATTTCAACATCGTGTGGTTGTGAGACAGCACCAGGCAGCCGTACGGACACATCGCAATACAGGTTCGGCAGCCGATGCACTGATCCTGATCGATTTTGACAACGCCATCTTCGACAGACAAAGCGCCGGTAATGCAGCCTTTGACGCAATAGGGCTCTTCGCAATGACGGCAGTTCACTGCAAAATGAATGGGTTCGCCGCCTTGTTCTCCGTCTTCCACACGAATGCGGGACAACGGTTTCTGGTCCCGATGATAAGCTTTGATCATGCTCGACTCGCCAGAGTTGGCGAAGCCGCAGTTGAATTCACACAGATGGCACCCGAGGCACCATTCTTCATTGACATAAACGCGTTTCAATGTTGCTCCCCCTTCTTTATTCTCCAGCGTGCTTGATGCCGAGGATTTCCAATTCTTTTTCCGTCATGCCGACGCCGCGGAGCATCAGGCGGTTGCCTCTCAAGGCTTCAATGGAGTTAATCCCCATACCGCCCATCATTTCTTTGATTTCGTTGTTCCAGGCTGTGAGCAGGTTGATCAGGTGTTCGGTCCCGATATCCGGGTTCAAGCGGCGGCAGAGATCTTCTCTCTGTGTCGCAATACCCCAGTTGCAGAGGCCTCTTGAGCACTGTCTGCACAGGTGGCAGCCCAGCGCAATCAGCGCAGCCGTCCCAATGTAGCAAGCGTCCGCGCCGAGAGCGATGGCTTTAACCACGTCAGCGGACGAGCGAATGCTCCCGCCGACGACAATCGAAATGTCGTTTCTGATTTTTTCATCGCGAAGGCGCTGGTCGACAGAGGCTAATGCCAGCTCGATCGGGATCCCGACGTTGTCACGGATGCGGGTCGGCGCAGCACCAGTCCCGCCGCGGAAACCGTCAATGGCGATGATGTCCGCACCGGATCGGGCGATCCCTGAGGCGATCGCAGCCACGTTGTGAACGGCCGCAATCTTGACGATAACCGGTTTTTCGTAATTGGTTGCTTCCTTGAGGGAGTAAACCAGCTGACGAAGGTCTTCAATCGAATAGATATCGTGGTGCGGCGCCGGTGAGATGGCGTCGGAGCCTTCCGGAATCATTCGCGTTTCCGCAACCTTCGGACCGATTTTGCGTCCCGGCAGGTGGCCGCCGATCCCCGGCTTGGCCCCTTGACCCATCTTGATTTCGATGGCGCAGCCGGCCTTCAAATAATCTTCGTGAACACCGAAACGGCCGGACGCAACCTGAACGATGGTATTAGGTCCATAAGGATATAGCGATTTGTTTAAACCGCCTTCACCAGTGTTGTAGCAAGTGCCGCAGGCGGTTGCTGCCCGAGCCAGCGATTTATGCGCGTTTTCGGAAATCGCGCCGAAAGACATGGCCGAGAACATCACCGGAACTTCCAGCTCAATCTGCGGCGGCAGTTTAGAGATCAGTTCGCCGTGGGAATCGAACTCGAGATCGTGAGGTTTTTTCCCCAGAAACACCCGCGTTTCCATCGGTTCGCGCAGCGGGTCGATGGACGGGTTGGTGACCTGGCTGGCGTTGAGCAGAATGCGGTCCCAATAGGACGGGTAGTCTTTCGGGTTGCCCATGCTGGAGAGCAGCGCGCCGCCGGTGGTCGCCTGGCGATAAATTTCTTCGATGGTGTTCTGATGCCAGTTTTCGTTCGGTCGGAAGGTGTTTTCCGTCTTGACAATTTTTAAGGCACGGGTCGGGCACATCGTGACGCAGCGCTGGCAGTCGACACATTTGGACTCGTCCGCCCGCATGATGTCGTCTTCTTCGTCGTAGAAATGCACCCCTTCTGAGCACTGTCGTTCACAGACACGGCATTTGATACACCGATCGAAATTACGGTGCACTTCAAATTCCGGATATAAGTATTGAATTCCCATTACATAGCCTCCTTGCTCGCGTGAACAATGATCGGTTCGCCGCCTTGCGGCGCCCAAATGCCATCGATATCCGGACAGACGCGGCGGATAGCCGCTTCTTCACTGGCGATATAGACGACGTCGTCCTTTTCTCCAGCCACCATTGAACGCAGCTTCAAGCGGTCATTGAGGGCCATTAGGCCGTGATCAAACCCGCAGATGATCGAGAACGGCCCGGTAATCAAAAGACTCGAGTAAGTGTTCCTGAGCAATTTCATTTTCCGCGCTTCTTTTTCGCTCATATGGTCGATTTCTTCCCAGAACGGTGCGGCGATGATTTTCGCGATATCTTCGTATTCGAACCCTTTTTTCCGTTTCAAGTAGTCAATGATGTAAGTGATGACTTCCGTATCGGTGAGCAGGTTACATTTGTAATCAAACATTTCGATGTAACGGCGGTTCGCGTCGTAGGATGAAATTTCTCCGTTGTGCACGATGGAGTGATCGAGCAGTGCAAAAGGATGACAGCCGCCCCACCAGCCCGGCGTATTCGTCGGATAACGGCCGTGAGCTGTCCAGCAGTACGCGTCGTAATCTTCCAGCTTGTAAAAATCGCCGATGTCTTCCGGAAAACCGACGCCTTTGAAAATCCCCATATTCTTGCCAGATGAGAAGATATAAGCGCCGTCAATGTAGGTGTTGACGTAAAAGACGGTTTCAACAATGAATTTCTTTTCGTCAATTTCGCCTTCGTCTTCCTGAATCCGGTTAAACAGTGGATTGACAAAGTAGCGCCAAATGAGCGGCGCGTCGACGACATTGCGATTCGGCCGAACCGGAATTCGGCTCATATTGACCACATCGAAATAACGGTCGAGGTACCGTTCTGTTTCCTGACGCGCTTTCAAATCGTCGTAAAAAACGTGAAAGGCGTATGAGTCCGCATAATCGGGGTAGATGCCGTAGCCGGCAAATCCGCCGCCCAATCCGTTGGACCGGTCGTGCATGACAGCAATGGAATCGACGATCGTCCGGCCGTTGATGCTCTGTCGGCCAGTCCGGTCGATGATACCAGAAATCGCGCAGCCCGATGGGATCCGTATTTCTCCTTCTTTCTTTAACATCATGTTCTCCTTCTTGATCACCACATATTAAAAAGGCGTCCTCTAACAAGCCATCCCTCAAATCATTTTTTTGAGACACGGCTCGTCTTCGAACGCCTTTGTTCTGTGTATACAATTCTAAAGTAAACTTATTTAACCATATTCCTCCTTAAAATACAAGTCGTTTTTATAAAATTAACAAGAAAGTGAAAGAATCGTCCACTATTTTCTGTTATCATATAAAATATTAATGATTTGATTGTCTCTGACGCCCCGATGCGTTGAATCTATTCTTTATTAATATGCGATCTTCCCGTACAGACCTGTGATTTTTATTAAAAATCACATTGACAAAACAAAGGGATTCGTGTATCATGAGGGCATAGAATTTTTATACCCAGCACAGACAAAGGCGTCTGAGAATAGCGATGCTATTTTCAGCGCCTTTTTTCGTATCTGGCAGTTGTTTATAATAAGGAGGATATCATGTCTGAAATGTTAGAAAAGAAAGATCAGAAAGACAGCGTCGTTGATCTGTTCGGTTCGAAGGTTTTTAACGTCGCAGTCATGCGCAAGCGCTTGCCGAAGCATATCTACAAAAGCGTCATGCGGACGATTAAATACGACGAACCCCTCGGCCGTGAAGACGCCGAAGTCGTCGCCAACGCGATGAAAGACTGGGCTATGGAACTGGGTGCCACCCACTTCACCCACTGGTTCCAGCCGATGACCGGTGCAACCGCTGAAAAACACGACGCTTTTATCAGCCCGACCGGCGAAGGCAGCGTCATCATGGAATTTTCCGGCAAGGAACTCGTCAAGGGCGAACCTGACGCCTCATCATTCCCGTCCGGCGGTCTGCGCGCGACTTTTGAAGCCCGCGGCTACACCGCATGGGATCCAACCTCATTCGCTTTCGTCAAGGGCACAACCCTTTACATCCCGACATCCTTCATCTCCTATTCCGGAGAAATTCTGGACAAAAAGACCCCACTGCTGAGATCCATGAAAGTCCTGTCCACTGAAGCCATCCGTGTGCTGAAGCTCTTCGGCACAGCCGACGACGTGCACAAGGTCACCTCTTCTGTCGGGGCAGAACAGGAATATTTCCTGGTCGATAAAGACATGTACGCCAAGAGAAAGGACTTGATCCTGACTGGCCGTACCCTGTTCGGTGCGATGGCACCTAAAGGGCAGGAAATGGAAGATCATTACTTCGGACGCATCCGCGGCCGTGTCCGCCACTTCATGCGCGACGTCGACAAAGAACTGTGGTCACTGGGTGTCCCGAGCAAGACCCGCCACAACGAAGTCGCGCCGTGCCAGCACGAATTAGCCCCAGTGTTCTCATCCGCGAATCAGGCAACCGATAACAACCACCTGATCATGGAAACCCTGAGACGTCTGGCTCCGAAATACGATCTCCACTGCCTCATCAACGAAAAACCGTTTGAAGGCATCAACGGTTCTGGTAAACACAACAACTGGTCTATCGCTACCGATACCGGTGTCAACCTCCTCGACCCGGGCGACGATCCGGCCAACAACCTCCAGTTCCTGACCTTCCTCATCGCCGTAATCGAAGCGGTCGACCGTTATCCGGAACTGCTGAGATCCACCGTCGCTTCTGCCGGCAACGACCACCGTTTAGGTGCCAACGAAGCGCCGCCAGCCATCATCTCCATCTTTGTCGGCGACCAGCTGGCCGATGTGCTCAACGAACTCCTCACTGGCAAATCCAGCGGACAAGCAAAGGAACGCACGATGGACCTTGGGATCAACGCAACCCCGACGTTCACCACCGACGCCACAGACCGCAACCGTACCTCTCCATTTGCCTTCACCGGCAACAAGTTCGAATTCCGTATGCTGGGCTCCAACCAGTCCATCGCCGGCCCGAACATCGCGCTGAATACCATTGTCGCGGAAGTGCTGCGTGAATACGCTGACGCCCTCGAAGGCAGCAACAACTTCGAAGCGGACTGCCGCGAATTCCTGAAAGGCCGTCTGGAAGCGCACAAACGCGTCATCTTCAACGGCAACAACTACACAGACGAATGGGTCGAAGAAGCCGAAAGACGCGGTCTCCCGAACCTGAGAACGACACCGGAAGCCTTTGCAGAATACTGCATGCCGAAGAATGTCGAAGTCATGTCCAAGAACAACATCTACACCGACGAAGAAATGAAAGCCCGTCAGGAAATCCACTTGGAAGAATATTCGAAAACCATCAACATCGAAGCGAAAACCATGCTTTCCATGGCTCGCCACGAAATTCTGCCCGCTGTCATGGACTGCGAAAAGGATTTGACAACTGTGCTTTCTCAAAAAGCCGCTGTGGGCATTGAAACCAAGGATTCCGTTGAAGCGGTCATGGTCGAAAAAATTGCCGCATTGGCTAAGGATCTCCTCGCTGAAACCGACGCCCTCGACGCCGTAACCGAAAAGGCTGCAGCCATCGAAGACGCACAGGAACAGGCCAATAGCTACTGCGCAGACGTCATCGGCGCGATGAACGCATTACGCGCAACCGCGGACGAACTCGAAACGATCGTCGGCAAAGAATACTGGCCGTATCCGATCTACGAAGATCTGTTGTTCTACGTCTAAGCACAGCTTCGTTTAATCGATTGTCCCCAATTAAACAGTCTATTTATCCATTCTCCTATTTTTCATTTAAGTCATCGACAACGTGTACAAAAGACCGGCGCACATGCGCCGGTTTCAGACCGTCGACAAACCGCA
>DGWE01000073.1 GCA_002396065.1 Eubacteriaceae bacterium UBA4266 | reverse complement strand
TGGACGTCCGGACGCAGGATGCCGACGTCGGCCACGAAGCGAAGATTGGCCGTATCAGCGACGAAGCGGTCTTTTATCTGATGTCCCGCGGCATCTCCGAAGAAGACGCCCGGGCGATGATCGTCAGCGGTTTCGCCGACAACGTGTCCAAGGAACTGCCGCTGGAATACGCCGTTGAAATGAACAATTTGATCCGTTTGGAAATGAAAGGAACGATAGGGTGATGACCATGAGCGCACAGGAACAAGCAACAAATTTAGTCGTCAACCGCCTGCCGGGGCAGACCTGGAACTGGCTGAAGATGAACGACGCCCACGTGGCAGTGGATACACAGAGCGGCACCCTTGAAGCGGAAACGATCAAGCCGGCAGCTCTCGCTGAAGGCGCGGACCTCGCGCCGATCGGCGGCGGCATGGGCCCGGATTACGACCGCTGGATTCAGACCGCAGAACCGGCAGCGTATCACACCGAGGCGGGGCAGCACATCGAAGCACCGCTGAAGCTGACCTACACCTTAAAAGGCGGCGCCACGACAGCGTCAGCCACACGATTTGACGTCGCAGCAGACAGCGCGCTGACGATTATCATGGACTTCGCAGGCCAGTCAAACGGCGAAGCCGGCACCGCAGGCTTTTCGACCAAGCTGCACCTCGCTAAGGGGTCGGCGGTGACCCTGGTGCAGATTCACCGCGGCGGCGCAGGCCAGCGGATTTTCAACGATGTCGGCGCCGTGCTCGAAGACGACGCGCGGTTCGAAGTGGTCCATCTGGTGATGGACGCAGCGGACACCTACGTGGGGTGCCAGGCGGACCTGAAGGGCGACCGTTCGAGCTTTAAGGCCGACGTCGCTTATCTGGTGCAGAACGAAGATCTGCTGGACACCAACTACATCGCCCTCCATCACGGCAAGAAAACTGAAAGCGCCATTAACTCCGCCGGCGTTTTGAGAGATCGGGCCGAAAAATTATTCCGCGGCACCATCGATTTCAAATACGGCGCGGCCGGCAGTGTCGGCAACGAAAAGGAAGATGTGATGCTGATGGACGACACCGTGGTCAACAAGACGATTCCGCTGATTCTCTGCGCGGAAGAAGACGTCGAAGGGAATCACGGCGCGACGATCGGCAAGCTGGACGACGAACTGATGTTCTATATGGAAAGCCGTGGGATGAACGCCGACGACATCTACGAATTGATTGCCAAGTCGAAATTAGAGGCGGCGAGCCGTTTGATTCCGGATCAGGCCGTCCGCGAAGACGTACAGGCCTACATCGAAGCGCATCAGCGCGCGGAAAAGAATGAGGTGAATGAAATGGCAAAATCAACAATTGATGTAGCGGCGGTTCGGAAGGAATTTCCGATTCTGAATCAGACCGATCTGGCCTACCTCGACAACTCGGCAACGGTGCAGAAGCCGCAGCGGGTGCTCGACGCGGTCACCCATTATTACCAGGCTGAAAACGCCAATCCGTTCCGCGGGCTCTACGATTTGAGCGTCGCGGCAACGGATGCTTATGAAAACGCCAGACAGAAGGTGGCGGATTTCATCAACGCGCCGAAGAAGGAAGACATCATCTTCACGCGCAACGCCAGCGAAAGTTTGAACCTCGTGGCCTACAGCATGGGCCGTTATTTGAAAATCGGCGAAGGGGATGAAATCCTCGTCGGGATCATGGAACACCACTCCAACATGCTGCCTTGGCGGATGCTCGCGGAACAGACCGGCGCCAAGGTGAATTACTTAAACTGCGAAAAGGACGGCAGCATCAGCGTCGACGCCTTTAAAGCGGCGCTGACGCCGAAAACAAAAATCGTCGCCGTTACAGAAATGTCCAATGTATTAGGACGGATTCTGCCGATTGCAGAATTTGCGAAAATCTGCCACGAACAAGGCACGGTCATCGTCGTCGACGGGGCTCAGAGTGTGCCCCATTCGAAAATCGATGTCGCGGCGATGGACTGCGATTTCTTTGCCTTTTCCGGGCACAAGATGTACGCGCCGATGGGCATCGGCGTGCTGTACGGCAAGAGCGAATGGCTGAACAAGATGCCGCCGTTTATGACCGGCGGCGAAACCATCGATATCGTCACGACGGACCGCATCGTCTGGACCGAAGTACCCCACCGCTTTGAAGCGGGGACGGTCAACGTCGGCGGCGCGGTCGGCCTGGCTGCGGCCATCGACTTTATGAACGACATCGGCATCGATCAGATTGCGGCCCGCGAGCTGGAACTGACCACCTACGCGATGGACCGCCTGAAGGCCATTCCCCACGTGAACATCATCGGGGCGGACGAACCGGAAAATCACCACGGTATTATCGCCTTCGCGATCGACGGGGTGCATCCGCACGACATCACGACGATTTTATCGGAAAACCGCATTGCGGTGCGGGCCGGCCACCACTGCGCCGAACCGCTGCACCATTATCTTGGGGTGCCGTCGACGACGCGGGCCAGCCTGGCCTTCTACAACACGACGGAAGAAATCGACCGTCTGGCCGATGCAGTGGGCATGATCAGAAAGGAAATGGGATACGATGAATAACCGAACCTTTTACAATGAAGTGCTGACGGAGCACAACCTCCACCCGGCGCACAAGCACGAGCTGGAAGACGCCAATATGACCTGCGAAGGCCTGAACCCGAGCTGCGGCGACGACATCTGGGTCCATCTCGATGTCGACGACAACGGCATCATTCAGAAGGGTGCCTTCGAAGGCGATGGATGCGCGATCTCTCAGGCCTCTGCGGACATGATGTTCGATTTGATTATCGGCAAAACGAAAGAAGAAGCGCTGCGCCTCGCGGATCTTTTCCTCAAAATGATCAAGGAAGGCCACCTTTCCGACGAAGAAATGGACGAGCTCGAAGAAGCGGCGTCCCTTCAGGACATCGCCCACATGCCGGCGCGTGTCAAATGCGCGGTGCTCGGATGGCACACCCTCAAGGAAATGCTGACCGGGGAAGCCGACCAGGCCAATCCCCAGCCGGTCTCCACTGAAAATCATTAAGCAGACAACTGAATAATTTACCTCAATTTAACAGGGCTTTTGCCCTGTTTTTTTTATTTTCTTCAACAAAAATAGAAAATCGTGATATAATGAAAACAATTAAAAGAAAAGGATAATTTTTTGTTGAATTGGCATTTATAAGGGCCGAAAAAGTCGGCTTATTTTTGCATTTAATTTCGAACATCATTTTGATACAATAATGTTAAAGAAATGTCAATTAAAAGAAGGACTGATTTGAGCGGATTGGCCTTGAGGAGAGCAGGTCATTCCGCTTTGGTGTTAAATGAAGAAGGAGGAAATGGCATTGAGTAATGATGGGCGCATTATTTCGCTGAAGCATAAAGTTTTATATCACGTCGCGAAAAAAACGTTTGAAGGTACATTGGAAGAAGAACGGGACAACCTGCCGGAAGAAATCATTCCGGGGATGATTCCGCACTACCGCTGCTGTGTCTACAAGGAAAGAGAAGTGGTCCGCCAGCGTATCCGTCTGGCCGAAGGCAAGGCGCCGGGGCCAGTGGACAATGGCAACGTCATCCAGGTCATCGAACCGGCCTGCGCGGACTGCCCGATTTCGAGTTACATCGTCACCGACAACTGCCAGAATTGTCTGGGCAAGGCGTGTTTAGGGGCCTGCCGTTTCGGCGCGATTCACCCCGGTGAAAAGCGCTCGAGAATCGACGCGAACAAATGCCGTGAATGCGGGATGTGCGCGAAGGCCTGCCCGTACAACGCGATCGCGCATCTGGTCCGCCCGTGTAAAAACTCCTGCCCGGTGGGCGCGCTGACTTATAATGAAGACGGTCTTTCGGTCATCGATGAAGAAAAATGTATCCGCTGCGGCCAGTGCATCCACGCCTGCCCATTCGGCGCCATCTCGACGAAGACGGCGATCGTGCCGGTGATCAAGGCGCTCAAGAGCGATACGCCGGTTTATCTGATGATCGCGCCGGCCGTGGAAGGTCAGTACGGCAAGGACATCACCATGGCCAGCTGGCGGAAGGCGGCGAAGGAAGTGGGCTTTGAAGATTACATCGAAGTCGGCCTTGGCGGCGATTTAACCACGGCGGCAGAAGCACCGGAATGGTACGAAGCCTTTAAGAATGGCGAAAAACGCACGACGTCCTGCTGCCCGGCCTTTGTCAACATGATCCTGCGTCATTATCCGGAAAACAAGGACTGCATTTCGACGGCACTTTCGCCGATGTGCGAGTTGTCGAGAATGATCAAGGCGGAACATCCGGGGTGCATCACTGTTTTCGCCGGCCCATGTACCGCGAAAAAATCCGAAGTCGTCGATCAGAAGATTCCGGGCAACGCCGATTACGTACTGACTTTTGCTGAACTTCACGCGATTATGAAGGCCGCCGGTGTCGAACTGGAACCGGTCGAAGAAAATTATCAACAGGCGTCGATCTACGGCAAGCGCTACGCCGACGTCGGGGTGGCGCAGTCCTGTGTCGAATACATGAAGGAACAGGGCTACGAAGACGTCGACCAGATGAAGATCAAGAGCGTCAGCGGCGGCAAGGCCTGCAAGACGACGCTGATGATGATGGGCAAGGGACGCCTGAAAGAAGACTTTATCGAAGGGATGGCCTGCGAAGGCGGCTGCAGCCACGGCCCCCACGCTCACGATGACACCAATAAAGCGATGAAGGTCCGCGACAAGATGATCGAAGGCGCCGATCAACGCACGATCACCGAAAACCTGAAGCGCTACGACCTGACGAAATTTAACATGCATCGCGAAGGGCCGCTGCCGGATCCGAAGGCCGCGGAATAATCAAATTAAGTCAAAAAATACAAAAACCCAGCCGAATGGCTGGGTTTTTTGCTGGGCACAGCGCCCTCTGATTCAGTGCCTTAGAGAATTGCACCAAATTCCACAGCATGATATAATACAAAAATGTAAACCAGAATCAAAATCCATTCAAAGGAGCTTATAGATGAAAAAAATTATTTTAACCGGAGACCGGCCGACCGGCCGCCTGCACGTCGGTCACTACGTCGGATCGCTGCGGGAACGGGTGCGGCTGCAGAATTCCGGCGAATTCGACGACATTTACATCATGATCGCGGACGCGCAGGCGCTGACGGATAACGCTGAACATCCGGAAAAAGTGCGCCAGAACATCATGCAGGTCGCCCTCGATTACCTCGCGGTGGGGCTGGACCCGGAAAAATCCGTGCTGTTCATCCAGTCGACGGTGCCAGAACTGACCGAGCTGACCTTTTATTACATGAACCTCGTGACTGTGTCCCGCGTGCAGCGCAACCCGACGGTCAAATCGGAAATCAAGCAGCGCGGCTTTGAAACCAGCATTCCAATGGGCTTTTTCTGCTACCCGATCAGTCAGGCGGCAGACATCACCGCGTTCCACGCGACGACCGTCCCGGCTGGTGAAGATCAGGAACCGATGATCGAACAATGCCGCGAAATCGTCCGGAAGTTCAACGCGGTGTACGGCGAAACGCTGACCGAACCGGAAATTGTGCTGCCGCAGAATCAGGCCAGCATGCGTCTGCCGGGGCTGGACGGCAAAGAAAAGATGAGCAAGTCCTTGGGCAACTGTATCTATTTGTCCGACGAACCCGACGATATCAAGAAAAAAGTCATGTCTATGTACACCGATCCGAATCATCTGCGGGTGCAGGATCCGGGCCAAGTTGAAGGCAACCCGGTGTTCACTTATCTGGACGCGTTCAGCGAACCTGGCGATTTCGAGGCGTTCTGGCCGGATTACGCGAACCTCGACGAAGTCAAGGCGCATTACCAGAAGGGCGGCCTCGGCGATGTGAAGGTTAAGCGTTTCTTAAACAATGTGCTTCAGGAACGGCTGCGTCCGATCCGCGAACGCCGGAAAGCGTGGGAACAGCGTCTGCCGGATGTGCGCGATATGCTGAAGGTGAACTGTGAAAAGGCCGAACAGGTGGCAGCCAAGACCTTAGACGAAGTGCGCCACGCGATGCGGATCGATTATTTTGCCGATTGATAAACGGAGAGAATCACCCGGGGCATCCCGGGTTTTTTTCGTTTAATGGGTTAAAAGACGGCGGACGTGATATAATGATAAACAAATTATAAAATGAGCAATGAATCAATCGAGAGAGAGGAGATCAAATGGATAGACCCTTGCGAATAGAAACGGCGGTGATCCTGCGATGAAACGTCATCTGGCCATTTTAGGCTCAACTGGCTCCATCGGAACCCAGACCCTCGACGTCGTCCGGATGCATCCCGATTTGTTTAAGGTGACGGCGCTGGGCTGCTGCCGGTCCATCGACTTGGCTGAAAAGCAGGCGCGGGAATTCGGCCCGTCCCTCGTCGCGGTTTACGACGAAGGCCAGGCGGACGTGCTGAAAACGCGCCTGTCGGATACCGATATCCGCGTGGTGAGCGGCATGGCTGGCCTCATCGAGCTGGCGTCCCAGCCGGAGGCGGACACAGTGGTGACCGCTATCGTCGGTATGATCGGGGTCGAGCCGACCGTTGCGGCGATCGAAGCCGGCAAGGACATCGCACTGGCCAACAAGGAAACCTGTGTGACCGCCGGACATCTCATTATGCCTTTGGCCGAAAAGCATCACGTGAACATCCTGCCAGTGGATTCGGAACACTCGGCGATTTTCCAATCGCTCCAAGGAAAAGCCGGCTCTAAAATCCATAAAATTCTGCTGACCGCTTCCGGCGGGCCGTTCCGCGGCATGAGCAAAAAAGAATTGGCACACGTCACGGTCAAAGAAACCCTGGCGCACCCGACCTGGCAGATGGGACCGAAGGTCACTGTCGATTCAGCGACGATGGTCAATAAGGGGTTAGAGGTCATCGAAGCGCGGTGGCTCTTCGACGTGGACCCTGACGACATTCAGGTCGTCATCCAGCCCCAGAGCATCATCCATTCAATGGTCGAGTACGAGGATCATTCGGTGATCGCGCAGTTGGCCACCTCGGACATGCGCGTGCCGATTCAGTACGCGCTGACTTGGCCGGATCATCTGCCGTCGCCGGCAGACGCATTGGATTTCACGGCGCTGAAATCCCTGGATTTCGATGTGCCGGACAACGAGACGTTCAGAGGACTGCCGCTGGCGGTTTCGGCGATTAAAACCGGAGGCTCCATGCCCTGTGCCTTCAACGCCGCCAACGAATGGGCTAACGCGGCTTTTCGCCGCGGCGAAATCCGTTTTCTCGATATCTACGACATCATTGAAAAGGTCATGGCAGGGCATCAGGTGATCGCGTCGCCGACGGTCTCGGAAATACGGGAAATTGCAAATGAAACATTTAAATACTGTGACAGACAATTTAAACGATAAATCCAATAAGAATCCGCGCCGTCCGCGGCCGTCGATTTTGTCCAAAATCAACGCAAACGGCGATATCCGCCGGATCGACCCGGCGGATTACGATCAGCTGGCCTGGGAGATCCGCCGCTTTTTGATTCAGAAGGTGTCGGTCACCGGCGGCCATCTGGCGTCCAATCTCGGGGCGGTCGAGCTGACCATGGCGCTGCATTTGGTCTTCGATTTTTCGAAGGACCGCATCGTTTTCGACGTGGGGCATCAGTCTTACGTGCACAAAATTCTGACCGGCCGAAAGGACGATTTTGACACCCTGCGCCAGCACGGCGGCCTCAGCGGCTTTCCCAAGCGCAGTGAGAGCGTGACAGACGCCTTTGACACCGGGCACGCCTCCAACAGCGTGTCGGCGGCACTGGGGATGGCCTGCGCTCGGGATTTGAAGGGGGACCGCAACGCGGTGATCGCCGTCATCGGCGACGGCGCGTCGACCGGCGGCATGTTTTTCGAGGCGTTGAACAACGCGGGCCGGATGAAGCGCAACGTAATCATCGTCCTTAACGACAACGAAATGTCGATCTCTCGGAATCTGAGCGGCCTTTCCGTCTATTTGAGCGGCCTGCGCACCGCGTCGTCCTATACCGAGCTCAAGGACCACGTCAAGCGGCGGCTGGCTCACCTGCCCAAAATCGGCGAGCCCATTGCCGACCATTTGAGCAGCGTGAAGGACGGCATCAAAAATATGATGATTCCGGAAATGCTCTTTGAAAATTTCGGCGTTACTTACCTGGGGCCGATTGACGGCACCAATATCGCGCAGATGGTGCGGACCTTTAAGGACGCGCGCAAACTGCAGAAGGCGGTGCTGGTCCACGTGGTGACGAAAAAGGGCCGGGGCTACGAGCCGGCAGAGCGCCACCCGGACAAATTCCACGGGATCGGGCCCTTTGAAATCGAAACCGGTCAGCTGAAGCAGCCGAAGACCAAGCCCAGCTGGTCGGACGTGTTTGGACAGGCGCTTGTCGAAGAGGGCAGCGCCTGCGAAAAAATCGTCGCGATTACGGCGGCGATGGCCGACGGCACGGGACTGAAGGCCTTTGGCATGCGCTACCCCAGGCGCTTTTACGATGTGGGCATCGAGGAAGAACACGCGGTGACCTTTGCGGGCGGTCTGGCGTCCCAGGGGATGATTCCGGTGGTCGCCATTTATTCGACCTTTCTCCAGCGGGCCTACGACCAGATTCTCGAGGACGTCTGTCTGCAGAATCTGCATGTGATTTTCGCGGTGGACCGCGCCGGCTTGGTCGGCCACGACGGAGAAACCCATCAAGGCATTTTCGACACGGCCTTCCTTTCGCAGATGCCGAATATGACGGTGCTGGAGCCGAAAAACGCCGCGGAGCTCAAGGCGATGCTGCATTTTGCCGTTCACGCAATCGACGGCCCGGTGGCCATCCGCTACAGCCGGGGATCGGCGTCGACGGCTTTCGCGGACCACAATGAGCCGATTGAAGGCTTAAAGGCAGAGATCCTGCGGGATGGGCGAGACGCGGCACTATTGACCCTCGGCCATTTGTGCGAAACCGGCGCGGCCATTTGCGAGGGACTGAAAACGCAGGCAGATGTTGATTGCGGTCTTGTCAACGTCCGCAGCATTAAACCGATGGATACAGAGATGCTCCAACGCATGGCGGCGCGGGGCCCAGTGATTACCTTAGAGGATAATAGCCGAATCGGCGGATTTGGGCAGCGGGCGGCCGCTTGGCTGGCTGAACACAAACCGGACAGCCGCATTTTGGTGCTGGCCGTGGAGGATCAATTTGTGCCTCACGGCTCAACCGACGAGTTGATGGCGGATTTAGGCTTGGATGCAGCACACGCGGTGGAGCGGATTGCTGCCTTTTTGAAAAAGCAAGAAGATAAAAAATAAAGGAGACAACCATGATCAATATTCAATTTCGTCCGGAAGAAATGCGGGCGGTCGCATTGGACGGTGAAAAAGTAATCGGTGAGTGCACGGTGAGCGCCTCTGGACGTATCTGGCTTTTGACACACACCGAGGTGGATCAGGCCTACGGCGGTCAGGGCATTGCCGGCAGGCTCGTGGACGGTGTCGTCGAAGCGGCGCGGGAACGAGGCCTGAAAATTCATCCGCTCTGCGATTACGCGCAAAAGCGCTTCGCTGTAAAAAAAGAATACGCTGACGTCGCAAAATAGGCGCTGCAAAAAACCCGTTTCTTAATATTTAAGAAACGGGTTTTTTTAATGGCATTTATTGTCGTGATCGCTTGACGATTTCGCGTTCGATTTCCCGGTAAATGGCCTCTAAATTGTCCGCGAAGACAATGGTATCAAAGGTCGCTTGATCGAGAAAGCCCTGCGTCACCATTTCGCGGTACAGGTCGCGGACGGAATCGTAGAAATGGTCACTGTTGTAAAAAACAGCAGGCTTGTTATGGCGGTGCAGTTTGCGCAGCGAGATGATCTCTGTGATTTCTTCGATGGTGCCGGGACCGCCGGGCAGTGCGATGAAAAAGTCGCCTTCGTCCCGCATGATCGTTTTCCGTTCCGCCATGGTTTCAACGGTGACGGTTTTGGTCAGGCCGTCGTGGGCGAGTTCAATTTCCTTTAAAAATTCAGGAATGATTCCGTACACTTCACCGCCAGCTTGCAGGGCAGCATTGGACACTGCACCCATCAGGCCGGTCCAGCCGCCGCCGTAAATCAAGCGGTGGCCGTTTTGACCGATCCAGGTACCCAGCGCTTCGGCGTCCTTGCGGTAGCGGGCCTGATTGCCGAATTTCGATCCGCAGTAAACAGTGATGTTCATAACGATCTCCTTTTGTCCTTTCTAAGGGTCAGTTGATACTTATTCTTCAGACGCGACGCGCATCAGCGGCGGCACTACTTGTTTCTTTCTCGAGAACATGCCCGGGAAGAACTGGCTGATATCTTCGTCTTCAATGCCAAAAGCGTCGCGCACCAAATGGCGCTGCTCGCCAGCAATAAGCAGTTCGGAACCGCCGAGGACAATATCCGTCACCATGAGAATGGCCAGATCAGCGCCTTCTTTTTCACAGTTTTCTTGCATCTGAGCGAGCAAGTCCTTCAATTTGTTGAATAAACTTTTGTAATCGCCAGTGTTAATCTGGGAGATTTCGATCTTGTAGTTGCCCATCGTAAAGATTTTGCGATCGGCGCCGATGATTTGTTTCGGGGTCATGTCGCCCAGATTGGAGCCGGCAATCAGCATTGAACGGCCGTATTCTCTGAGGTTGACACCGGCGATTTTCGCCAGTGCCTGCGCCGCCTGCTTGTCCTGTTCGGTGCAGGTCGGCGAGTTGAACAGCAGCGTGTCGGAAATGATGGCCGAAAGCAGAAGCCCCGCTATTTTTTTAGGAATCGGGACGTCCTTTTCCTGATACATCTTCGTGATGATGGTACAGGTGCAGCCCAGCGGTTCGACCCGCATGTAAAGCGGCGCATCGGTCTGGACTTCGGCGACGCGGTGATGGTCGATGATTTCGGCGATTTCCGCGTCTTCCAGTCCGGCGATGGACTGGGTCTTTTCGTTGTGGTCGACGAGGATGACGCGCTTGCGCTGATAATCGAGCAGCGAGGATTTGGTGATGGTCCCCAGGACGACGCCGTCATCGGTTACCACCGGGAAACGGTTGTGAGGGGAAGACAGCATGTTGCCCTTGACGTCCTCCAACGTTTCAGAAAGCATAAAAAATTCCATGGTGTCGTGATTGACGTATTGGCGGATCGGCATGACCTGTTCGAGCAGGCGGATCACTTCGAATGTCGATTTTTCAGTCAGCATCGTCGTACCGGTATAGCCTTCTGGAATGGGCATATCCATATCCGCCGGCACGTCGGAGATGATGACGCAGCCATTGCCGTTGGCGAAGGCCATATCCCGGGACGAGTCGTTGCGCGTGGTCAGGACCACGTCGTCGGAACTCAGCTTGGTGTCGGGCGCGAGCTGCGAATTGTTGAAGAAGCAGCCCTTGACGACGCCCTCGGGCGTATCGCCGATGATTCTGGCGTTCAGTGTTTTAATAATGTTGCGGTAAGGGGTCTTCGCCTTCATCAGGCCGTCTTCCTGGAAGGGGTCTGAATATGCGTGCATGATGTCTGGCAGGGAAATAATGCCGATGAGTTTCTTCTGGTCGTCCACCACAGGAAGGGAACGCCCAGGGTTGTCGATGATCAAATCCATCGTGTGATGGATCGAATTTTCTTCGGTGACCATTGAGTCATTGTTCAAATGAATATCGCTCACTTGAGGTTTGACGCTTTTGATCAGCCTTGGCGCCTCCACACCAAAGGTATCCAAAGCGAACTGGGTTTCTTTGTTAACCGGCCCCAATCGACAGGCTTCAGTCTCCGGGGAACCCGTTTCCCGCTTGAGATAGGCATACGCAATCGCCGCACAGATCGAATCCGTGTCTGGCTTTTGATGCCCAAAAACATAAGTCATTTGAGACATAATACATCCTCCTTTTCCTAAATTCATTGTAGCAAAAACTCGATTTGTTTGGGAATAAATTATAAGCTTTATTCAGATAATTTTTTTTGTTATAATACGTTTATATGAGTAATCTGGGTTTTTGGATCCAAAATCAGATTTAAAGAGGTTTCATGGAAAATTTATTTGGCTACAATCTAGATCAGTGCCAGCAGTTGATGCAGGATCTGGGAGAGCCGAAATTCAGAGGCAAGCAGCTGTTCCAATGGCTGTACGAAAAGGGCGCCGAATCCCTCGACGCGTGCACCAACCTGCCGGAAAAGCTCAGGCGGCGCATGGCCGAAACCGCGGTGATCGATCACGGTGAGGTGGTCCGGCGCCAGCGCGATCCGGAGGACGGCACCGAGAAGCTTTTGATCCGCTTCACTGACGGGGAGTGTATTGAGACGGTCCTGATGCGTTACCGCTACGGGCTTTCGCTGTGCGTGTCCAGCCAGGTCGGCTGTGCGATGGGCTGCGCCTTCTGCGCCTCGACCCGGGGTGGCGTTGTCCGCAATTTGAGCGCCGGCGAAATCGCCAGCCAGATCTTTTGGGCGCAGGCTGTCTCCGGCGAGCGCGTGAGCCGGGTCGTCGTGATGGGCATCGGCGAGCCGCTGGCCAATTTCGACAACCTGCTCGCTTTTATCGAGCTGGCCAACACCGGTTTCGGCATCGGCCAACGGAAGATCACGGTTTCGACCTGCGGCCTGGTTCCCAAAATGGACGAGCTGGCAGCAAAGAAGCTGGAGATCAATCTAGCTGTGTCTCTGCACGCGCCGACGCAGCAGATCCGCGAGGGCATCATGCCGGTCGCCAAGCGCTACCCGCTGCCGGAACTGCTTCAGGCCTGCGCGCGTTATTTTAAGCAGACGGGCCGGCGGATTACCTTTGAGTACGCGTTGATGGACGGCGTCAACGACCGGCCGGAGGATGCGGCCGAGCTGATCCGTCTGTTTCGGCATCAAAACATCCACATCAATTTGATTCGTCTCAACCCGATTTCGGACGGGGTCATCGCTGGAAGCCGGCGGGTGGATGATTTTGCGAAAACCCTCCAGGACGGCGGCATCAACTGCACCGTCAGAAGACGAATCGGAAAAAATATCGATGCGGCCTGCGGCCAGCTCCGCCGCAGAACGCAGCAGGAAACAAGGTGATACAATAATGAAATGTGCTTATTCTACCAACATTGGGGCGAAGCGAAAATCGAATCAGGATGCCTATCTCGCGGCAAACGTCGAGAAGGATGGCATTCTCTACTACGTGTTCGCGGTTGCCGATGGATTGGGCGGTCACCGTTCCGGGGAGGTCGCGAGTCAGATCGCGATCGACAATATTAAGGAACACATCGGCGAGATTCAGGACTTTACCGATTATCAGGAAGTCAACGCCTTTTTTAACGACATCAACAAGGAGATCATTCACGAGGGCGTCATGCAGCCGGAGGAACTCGGTATGGCGACGACGCTGACCATGGCCATCGTCCACGCCGACAAAATGGTGATTTACCATGTCGGCGACAGCCGGGCCTACCGCATCAACGCCAGCGGCATCGAGCATCTGACAAAGGATCACTCGCTGGTGCAGGCACTGATCGATCGGGGCCGCATCACTCCGAATGAAGCGAAGGATCACCCGCAGAAAAACATCATCACCCGAGCATTGGGGACTGACGAAGTCTTGAAGGCGGATCTGTTCGAATATCGCTTATACCCTGGAGATCAGGTGCTGCTCTGTTCCGACGGGCTTTACAACATGGTCAGCGACGAGGAAATCCATCGCATCGTGATGGAAAACGACATCGAAGAAGCCACGCGCAAGCTTGTCAATCTGGCGAACTACAACGGCGGCACGGATAATATTACCTTGATTATTTTCAAACCAGAATTTCAAATGAAGGAGGATTGACGTGATCGGAAAAATACTGAACGACCGCTATAAGATCATCGAATTGATCGGACGGGGCGGTATGGCTTATGTTTATAAAGCCCAGGACATGAAGCTCAACCGCTATGTGGCGGTAAAAATCCTCCGGGAAGAATACACGGAAAACGAACAGTTTATTAAAAAATTTGACAGGGAATCTCAGGCCGCTGCAGGATTGTCAGACCCAAACATCGTCTCGGTGTACGACGTCGGGGTCGACAACGATGTTTATTTCATTGTTATGGAATACGTTGATGGCATTACATTGAAACAGTACCTGACTCAGAAGGGCAGTTTGGATTACGAAGAGGCGACCAATTTTATCATCGATATCGCGGAAGCGCTCAAATGCGCCCACGACCACGGCATCATTCACCGGGATATCAAGCCCCAGAACATCATGCTGACGTCGGATCTGACGCCGAAGGTGACGGACTTCGGCATTGCCCGAGCGATCAGCAGCGCCACCATCACGATGACGAATCAGACGATGGGATCGGTGCACTACATCTCGCCTGAACAGGCGCGGGGCGGCTTTGTGGACGCCCGCTCAGACCTGTATTCCCTCGGGATCATGTATTACGAGCTGCTGACCGGCGAGCTGCCCTTTGACGACGACAATTCCGTGTCCATCGCCATCAAGCACATTCAGGAAGACATCACCCCGCCGAATCAGATCAATCCTACCATTCCGCAGAGCGTGTCGGACGTGGTGGTGCGCCTTTGTCAGAAGAAGCCGGAAGACCGCTACCAGAACTGCGAAGATCTCATTGAGGACTTAGATCAAATCATGCTGGACGCGTCGATCAGCCCAGTTGGGGAAACCGCGTCGACGGCTGATCTTTTTAGAGAGGAAGATCCTGCATCGACTGATGATATTACCGGCATCAACGATTTGAGAAAGAAAAAGAAAAACCGCCGGATCGCGTTGATCGTCGTACTGATTGCGGCGGCCGTGGCCGGGATCGTCGCCTATGCTATGACCCGCCAGCGCGTGACCGTTCCAGATCTGATCGGTATGACAGAAAGCCAGGCAACGGCGGCCTGCCAGCAGCTTGGCCTCACGCTGGAAGTCAGCAAGCACGCGTACAGTGATAGTGTCGGCAAAGGAAAAATCATGGCACAAACACCGAAGGCCAATACGCAGGTTGTGAAAGGCCGAGCCATTCGCGTGACGATTAGCCGAGGCAAGAGCACCACAACGGTACCGAGTGTGGTCGGCTTGTCGGAAAATGCGGCAGTGACGAAGATTGAAGATGCCGGCTTGACGGTTTCGGAGATCAAGCGGGAATACAATGACAATTACGATTCCGGTGTCGTGTTCGCCGTGTCGCCGAATACCGGTTCGAGCATTTCTAAAAACGGTAAAGTCGTGCTTTATGTGTCCAAAGGTCAAAATACGGCGTCCGTTCCAGGTATTGTCGGGTTGACACAGAGCGATGCAGAAAGCCGTCTCCAGGCCAATGGGTTCAGCGTCGGCACGGTGACCCAGCAAAATTCTGACAGCTACGCGAAAGGGGTCGTGATCTCCCAGTCGCCGTCCGAGGGATCGAGCGTTACAAAGGGCTCATCGATCAGCTTTGTCGTCAGCTCAGGACCAGCAGCAAAACAGGATACGGATGACGATCAAGGTGGGAACAACGCGAATAGCGACAACAGCAGCAACAGTAGCAACAGCAACAATAGCAGCAGCAATTCGTCTCAGCAAGGCCAGTAAATATGCAGTACACACAAATTTCGCCGATCTCCGGACGCATCGTGAAGGGGATCGGCGGTTTTTATACCGTTGTCGATGCGTCGGGATTAGCGTACACCGCAAAACCCGCAGGAATTTTAAGGCATCGCCGCCTGACACCGATGGTCGGTGACTACGTTCAAATTGAAAAGGACGACAACCAGGACGGTGAGTACACCTTGACCGACATTCAGCCGCGGAAAAACGAGCTCGTACGCCCGCCGGTGTCCAATGTAGACGTGGGCATCGTCGCCGCGGCGTTCCGCGATCCGGCGCCAAACGGCTTTTTGATCGACGAAATGCTCGTCAGCTGTGAGGCGCAGGATATCGAACCGGTGCTCGTGTTCACGAAGCAGGATCTGGCGCGGTCCAAGGATATCGAATGGGTAGAGGATTACCGCAAAACCGGCTACCCGGTGATTTTGTCGCAGCCGGACCGTTGGGATGAAGTGGCCGCTGAGCTCGCGGCGCTCATCGACGGCCGAACCGCCTTCCTCGCCGGTCCCTCCGGCGTCGGGAAATCAACGCTGACCAACGCGTTGCTCGGTGACGAGGTGATGGCGACCGGCAACTTGAGCAAAAAGCTCGGCCGAGGCCGCCACACGACGCGCCATGTAGAATTGCTCGCGTTGCCACAGGGCGGATGGCTCCTCGACACACCGGGGTTTTCAGCGCTGAACATTAGCAA
>DGWE01000066.1 GCA_002396065.1 Eubacteriaceae bacterium UBA4266 | reverse complement strand
TCTACTTGACGGGGTGCGGTTCAAAAAAATGTAGGGCTGTGTTTTTTACGCCTAATGATCGCCAACAGTCAAGCGATTATCCTTTGGCAAACAGCGGCGGTGTCAGCCTTGCAGCATTTTGTAAAGCTTGGCCGGATTCTTTTCGTATTTCCAGAGCTTCGGGTTGTCTTCCAGCTGATCCCGGACGTGGTGCACAGCGAGGAAGTCGTCGATTTCAGCGTTAGGCCACGCCATTTCGGCCTTCAAGTAGTGGGAAAGGGCGCGAATCGCCGCGTTGGATTTTTCTTGGGCGAGGTAGCCCTTGGCGTCGGCTTCGCTTAAATGCCAGAATTGTTCCAGCACCCGGACCATGTCAGCGTCGCTGGCGCCCACTTCCAACAGACATTGAATGGCCCGCGACATCCCGTCCTTAAGCCCTTGTTCTTTGCCTTCTTCGAGGCCCTGGCGGTAGCCTTCGTCGTTGAATTTGTGGTGCAGTTCTTCTTTGCCGGAGTCGATGCCTTCTTTGACAAATTGGCCGCCTTTAGAAGCGAGGTCGCTGCCCTTTTCCAGTAATTTTTTCCATCGATCGGTTGCCATTTTGACACTCCCTTCATCAGTTGATTTAAGATTATTGAATCAGTGTAGCAGGCGAATCAAAAATTAAACTTAAAGTACAATTAAAGAAAATAGCTTAAACTAATCAAAGACTTTATGAAAGACGGAGGTAGAATCATGGACGATTTCATGACATTAGCGAAAGCGCGGTATTCAGTGCGCAAATATAAAGACACGCCCATCGAAGACGACAAGCTGGACAAAATCATCGAAGCGGGTATTATCGCGCCGACGGCCCACAACGAACAGCCGTGGCGGTGCTACGTGTTAAGAAGCCCAGAAGCCTTGAAGAAAATCAACGATCTCACGGCCTGCGCTTTTCATGCGCCAGTGGTGCTGATGTTCACCTACAATAAAGATGAACAGTGGAAAAATCCGCTGGAAGAAGGCGTCACTGCCGGGCAGGAAGACGTCAGCATCGTCGCGACCCACATGATGCTCGAAGCTTGGGAACTGGGCATCGGCTCCTGCTGGGTCAACTATTTCCCGAATACGAAGACTGAAGAAGCCTTCAACCTGCCGGACAACGAACGGGTCGTGCTGCTCATGCCCATGGGCTACGCCCAGGACGGCGTTCACGCGGCACATCTGCACAACGAAAACCGCTCGAAAGATGAACTGGTCAAGGAACTTTAATGCAGCGTAACCGCACCTGCCGAAAGGCAGGTTTTTTTTGGTTGGCCGATGTATGCAATCGGACGGTGTCGCCGAAGTCCTGGCGCTTTTGGTGTCGATTGGATTTCTCGTGAAAAATCAGAAGCGGTACGGATATTGAGGTAAAATTTAATAGAAAATTAAGCCTTCTCCTTTATGCTAAGTTCAAAAGTGAGTTAAGACTAATAAAAATAACATAAAGGTGGTATAAATAATGAAAAATACGAGCATTGAATCCGTAAGAGGCCGGACCATTATCGATTCCCGGGGCAATCCGACAGTCGAAGCGGAAGTGCGTCTGGCGGACGGTACAGTCGGCCGTGGCGCGTCCCCGTCTGGCGCTTCAACCGGCGAATTTGAAGCGCTGGAACTTAGAGATCAGGACCCAGCGCGCTTCGGCGGCAAGGGCGTCCTCAAAGCTGTCGCGAACATCGAAGAAAAAATCGCTCCGGCCCTCGTGGGCATGGACGTTTTGGACCAGGGAGCTGTTGACGACAAGATGCTGGCCCTTGACGGGACCAAAGACAAATCCAAATTGGGGGCTAACGCCATTTTGGCCGTCTCTCTGGCGGCGGTCCACGCGGCGGCACAGTCCCAGGGCCTACCCCTGTACCGCTATTTAGGTGGGGTCAACGGGACAACGATGCCCGTGCCGATGATGAACATTTTAAACGGCGGGGCTCACGCCTCCAATTCTGTGGACACCCAGGAATTCATGATCATGCCGGTGGGGGCGGCGACCTTTGGTGAAGGGCTGCGCCAGAGCACCGAGGTGTTTCACGCGCTGCAGCAATTACTTAAAAGCGAAGGTCAGACGACAGCCGTCGGCGACGAAGGGGGCTTCGCACCGAATTTAGATTCCGATGAAGACGCCATTCAGCATATTCTTCAGGCCGTAGAAAACGCGGGCTACGTTCCTGGCGAAGATTTTGTTCTCGCGATGGATGCTGCCGCTTCAGAATGGAAGAGCGACAAGGGCCAGGGTTTTTACCATCAGCCTAAATCGGGAAGAGACTTCACCACTGACGAATTGATCGCGCATTGGGAAAGTTTGCTTGCCAAATACCCGATCGTCTCCATTGAAGATGGTCTCGACGAAGAAGACTGGGCGGGCTGGCAACGCATGACTGAAGCCCTCGGCCACAAGGTGCAGCTGGTCGGCGACGATTTATTCGTCACCAATACCGAACGTCTCGCCAAGGGCATTGACCTGGGCGCCGGCAACGCGATTCTCATCAAGCTCAACCAGATCGGAACCGTTTCCGAAACGCTGGCTGCGATTAAGATGGCGAACCGCGCCGGCTACCGCGCGGTGATTTCCCACCGCTCGGGCGAAACGGAAGACACGACCATCGCTGACTTGGCGGTCGCCGTCAACGCTGGTCAGATCAAAACCGGTGCGCCGTCCCGGACGGAACGGGTCGCCAAGTACAACCAGCTGCTGCGCATCGAAGAAGATCTCGGCGCTGGCGCGATGTACCTCGGAAAGGGCGCTTTCGGCTTCAAAAAATAAAACAACATCCTCATTCTTTTTAACGTCAAACCGTCTAGCGAAATTGATTTTTCGCCGGGCGGTTTTTTATTTGCGGGTGTGACGATTTTAAAGGCGCGGACCGCGAAACCGTGATATGATAAAAAGACAAAGCTGAACAACAATCAAATAATCAAAAAGATCAGAAGGGAGACGACTATGCAATACGATTTTGAAACCGTGCTGGATCGGCGGGGGAAGGACGCGATGGCGGTGGACGCGGTGGGGTCAAAGGCCCTGAAGGGCTTCAGCCCGAGCGCGCCAAAGCCGGGTTTTGACGTCATCCCGATGTGGGTGGCGGACATGAACTTCCCGACAGCCCGCTCCATTCAAGACGCGATCATCGCGCGGGCAAAGCACCCGGCCTTCGGCTATTTCGCGCCCAGTGACGCCTACTATCAGGCCATTATCGGTTGGCACAAGCGCAAGGGCATCGACGATTTGACCAAGGACGTCATCACCTACGAAAACGGCGTCCTCGGCGGCATCGTCTCGACGCTGAAGGTGTTCGCGGCGCCGGGGGACGCGGTGCTGCTTCACAGCCCGACCTACATGGGCTTTACCAACTGTGTCCGGAGCAATGGCTTCCACATCGTTCACAGCCCGTTGAAGCGGGACGAAGCCGGCGTCTGGCGGATGGATCCCGAAGATATGGACGCGAAAATCAAGAAGTACGACATTCACGTCGCGATTTTCTGCAACCCCTTCAACCCCTGCGGCCGGGTCTGGAGCCGGGAAGAGCTCGAGGCGGCGCTGGCGGTGTGCGAGGCCAACGACGTCTTCGTGATCGCCGACGAAATCTGGTCGGATTTATTACTCAACGGCCACCACTACACGCCAGTTCAGTCGGTGAGTGCCTGGGCGAAGACCCACACGGCGGCTTTTTACGCGCCGAGCAAGACCTTCAACCTGGCCGGCCTGATCGGTTCCTACAGCGTCATTTACAACAAGACGGTGCGGCAGCGGGTCCGGGCGATCGGCCAAAAAACGGTTTACAACGCGATGAACGTTTTCTCCGAGCACGCGCTGATCGGCGCCTACAGCGATGAGGGCGCGGACTGGCTCAACCAGCTGCTGCCGGTGCTGTCCAACAACGTGAACTTCGCCTGTAATTACGTGGACGCCCATTTCGACGGCGTCACGGCTTTCCGTTCCGAAGGGACGTATATGCTGCTGCTGGACTGCACGGATTGGCTTAACAGCCACGGCATCACCCAGAAGGCATTGCTCCAAAAGGGCTGGGACGTCGGCGTCGGCTGGCAGGACGGCCATCTGTTCGAGGCGCCGACGTCGATCCGCCTCAACCTGGCCTCGCCGACCCACCGGATCGCGGAAGCCTTTCATCGGATGGACCGCTACGTGTTCAACGCCTGAGGATCGCCATGATTGCAGGGATGACCTATTACCAGATCGCCTGGTATTTTCTCATTTACTCCTTTCTCGGCTGGGCCGTCGAGGTGGTGTTTCACGCGGCGCATCAGGGGAAGATCGTCAACCGGGGCTTTTTGAACGGCCCGGTCTGCCCGGTATACGGCTTCGGCGTGCTGGCCGTCTTTGCCGTCGCCTGGGGAATCGGCCGGACGGCGCCGGAGCGTCTGCCGGCGTGGACGATTTTCCTCGTCGGCATGATCTTCGCGACGTTGGTCGAGCTGGTCGCCGGCTGGGCGCTGGATCGGCTGTTTCACACCCGGTGGTGGGACTACAGCAGTAAGCCGCTGAACGTCGGCGGCTACATCTGTCCGGAGTACTCGATCATTTGGGGGCTGGCGATCATGCTCGTCGTGCAGTACGTCCAGCCGATGGTGCGCCACACGGCCACCGACCTGATTCCGCCGGATTACGGCTGGATTGTGCTGGCGGTGCTGTACAGCGTGTACCTGGCTGATTTGATCGTGACGGTCATGATCATCAACGGCTTCAACCGACGGCTGGCCGAGCTGGACGAAATCCGGACCTCGCTGCGCACCGTCAGCGACAAGCTGACCGAGGACATCGGCGGCGGCGCGATGGAAGCGACCCAGCGCGTTCAGGAGGGGCAGGTGCAGGCGGCTCTGGCCCGGGCTGAAATGAGCGAACGGGCTGAAGCCAAGAAGGCAGCGGCACAAGCCGCGGTGCGCCAGCGCAGCCAGGCCTTAAGAGCCAAGGCTCAGCGCCTGCGAGCACGCATCATGGCGCCGAAGGTTTTCGGCGGACGTCGGCTGATGCGGGCCTTTCCGTCGATGCAGCATCGGGATTTCGGAGAAGTACTCGATTGGCTGCGGGATGAAATGAACGGTGAAAAGAAATAAAAAACAACCCGCTTGGATTGATCCAAACGGGTTATATTTATGTGTGCAATGGGATTTTACCGTTTACTGCACAGCGTCGTCTGTCGAAGCGGGTTCATCGAGGGGTTCGGTAGTGGCGTCGAACGATTGGGTGTCGTCAGGCTGCTGCGCGATAATTGCGGCGTAAAATTCGGCGTCGGTCTGCTGGTAGTAGGGCATCACCCAGAAAATGCCGACGAGACCGCAGGTGATGGCAGAGAGAAGGAACCATCCGATGAAGGACAGATCGAGCACAAAGGCGTCCATTTTGTGGCCGTTCATCAGCGTCTTTGAGCGTTCGAGGGCGGCTTCGTACGTCAAATTGGGATCTTCTGCAACCAGGTAGCCGACCAGCCGGTACTGATAAGCCTTGACAATGCCGGGAACGACGAGCAGCAGAGACCAGAGGAAGATGAACAAGTTGCGCAGGAAGAGCACGAGGATGATATTGCCGTAATTGTGAGTAAAGCCGTGGGACAGGGCCTGACCGAAATCCACGTGGCCTTTCCGGTTTTCCAAGGCGTAATGATATTGCCCGATTTCCAGGGGCAGACCGACGAAAATGCCGAGCAGGGTGGTCACGATGGCCGGCTTCGCGATGAAGGAATTGAATTGGAAGATTTCATCGAGATGGGAGAAAGTGCCCCCACCGGAGAAAATGTAGGAGACGCCGCTGCCCAGGAAGCCGGAAATGAGGGCGAAAATCAAATAGCCGCCGACGAGGGCCCAGTAGTGGGCATGAAAGACGTTTTTGGCGTCTTGTTTTAATAATTTGCGATTAATCATAGTTTTTACACTCTTTTCTTTAAAAATAAAAATTGCCTTAATAATTTATTTTACTAAGGCAATAATACAATAAAAATTTTACGAAATCAAGGAATTTGTACAGATATTTCAGGGCTTAAGACTTAAGAAAGCGGCGCAGTTGCCCCGGCGCTCGCCGGCGGCCCGGTGGGAGAAGAGCAGCTTTGCGTTGCATCGGGTGCAGACGTCGGTGACCTGAATGTGCTCGGGCTTGACGCCGGCGTTTTCGAGGACGAGGCGGTTGGCCTGCCAGAGATCGAGCTGACAGTGCAGGGCGCCGTCATGGGTGTGGGGATTGCAGAGAATCTGATCGGCCTGGGCGCCGAAGCGGTCTCTGAACACCGCGGCGACGTCCTCGGAAATTTCGTAGCAGTCCCGGCAGATGGACGGCCCGACCGCGCAGACCAGGTCCGCCGGATCGGTGCCGAAATGGGTGCGCATCAGGTCGATGGCGCCCGCCGCGATGCCGGCAGCGGTGCCCCGCCAGCCGGAATGCACGAGGCCGACCGCCCGATGCACCGGGTCGACCAGGTAAACCGGCGTGCAGTCGGCGGTGAAGACGCCGAGAATCAGCCCCGGCGTGTTGGTGACCATGCCGTCGACGTCCCTGCCCCAGCGGCGGAACAGCGTCCCCTCGCCGCCGTCGCGAACGTCTACGACCCGGACGTTCCCGGTGTGGCCCTGGTGGGCGCAGACGAAGTGGCGCAGGCTGCGGCCGCCGCCGAAGGCGTCGGCGATGCGCTGGTAATTGGCGTCGACGACCATCGGATCGTCCTCCCGGTCGTAGTTGAAATTCATGGCCGCGCAGTCGCCGGAGCTGACGCCGCCCTCCCGCGTCGTGAAGACGTGATCGACGCAGCCGGTCTGTTCGAGCATTGAGAAGGACAGCGTGCGCAGCGGCAGGCCGCCGATCGTTTCAGTTCGGTCTAGGAGAACCGGACGGTTCGGATCTTTTCGAATGAGTTGCATATCATGGCGCTCCTTTTATTAAATGATATTGTACTTTTTGAGTTTGCGTTCATTGTACCACGGCCCTTGCAAAATGCAAGGTGGTGCGCTATACTAGGGGCGTTGTAAAAAAGGCAGGGGAGTCTGTACGCAGGCTGAGAGTAGACCAAATGGCCTAGACCCTTAAACCTGATTTGGATCATGCCAACGCAGGGAGCACCGGGAACGATGAGCTTTGCAGGCGGGTCCGCCTGCTTTTTTTGTGCGCGGTTCATCGGGGGCACCACCTTGAATCGCCTTAGAAAACGGAAATGCGAAGTGAAAAGGAGCAACCAATGAGAACAGCATTGACGATCGCTGGCAGTGATACCAGCGGAGGCGCCGGCATTCAGGCCGATCTGAAAACCATGACCGTAAATGGCGTTTTCGCCATGAGCGCGGTCACGGCTTTGACGGCTCAGAACACCACCGGCGTCACGGACATTATGGAAGTCACCCCGAAGTTTTTAGGGGAAGAACTGGACGCAGTCTTTACCGATATTTTCCCCGACGCGGTAAAAATCGGCATGGTCAGCTCGGCCGAACTGATCGAAGTCATCGCCGAACGGCTCGCCCATTATCAGGCGAAGCACATCGTCCTCGATCCGGTGATGGTCGCCACGTCCGGCGCAAAACTTTTGCGCGACGACGCGGCGGACACGCTGAAACGCGTGCTGATGCCGCTGGCGGAGATCATCACGCCGAACATTCCCGAGGCGGAAATTCTCGCGGGGTTTGACATTGAGACGGAAATGGATATGGCAAAGGCCGGACAGGCCATCGGCGAAAATTTAGACTGCGCGGTCCTCGTCAAGGGCGGCCACCAGATCAACGACGCCAACGACTACCTCTGGCAGCCGGACGGCGGACAGTGGTTCACCGGCAAACGCATCGACAACCCGAATACCCACGGCACCGGCTGCACCCTGTCGTCGGCGATCGCGGCGAACCTGGCCAAGGGCTACGCGCTGAACGACGCGGTCGAAGGGGCGAAGGCTTTTCTTTCCGGCGCGCTGGCGGACGGCCTCGATCTCGGCAAGGGATCCGGCCCGATGAACCACGCCTTCGATATCAAAGACGTGTACAAGGCGGTGCGGTCGTGAGCGAAACAAAACACACGACGAGTTTTCAGAACGGTCTGATTTGGTTCGGCGCCGGAGTCTCCATTGCGGAAATCCTGACCGGGACGTATTTCGCGCCCCTGGGTTTTGCAAGGGGCCTGGCCGCAATTTTAATCGGCCACGTCATCGGCTGTGCGATGTTCTTCTTTTCGGGGCTCATCGGCGGGCGGACCCGAAAGAGCGCCATGGAAAGCGTCAAGCTCTCCTTCGGCGGCAAGGGCGGGATGATTTTCGCGGCTCTCAACGTGCTGCAGCTCGTGGGCTGGACGGCGATCATGATTTACGACGGGGCCGCGGCCATCGGCGGCATCTTCCCGGGACACGCCTGGGTGTGGTGCCTGGTCATTGGCGCGCTGATTCTGATGTGGATCGCCATTGGCATCACTAACCTCGGCCCGGTCAACCAGATCGCGATGGCGGCGCTGTTTATTCTGACGCTTATCATGTGCCACGTCATCTTCACGAAGGGGTCGGTCTGGACGGCGGCGCCGACGTCGGGCCTGAGCTTCGGGGCGGCGATTGAGCTGGCGGTGGCGATGCCGCTGTCTTGGCTGCCGCTGATCTCGGACTATACCCGGGAGGCGGAAAAGCCCTTCGCGGCGACGATGGCCTCGACGCTGGTCTACGGCGGGGTCTCCACCTGGATGTACATCATCGGCATGGGCGCAGCGATTCTGACCGGCGGCGGCAACATCGCGGCGATCATGGTCAAGGCTGGCCTCGGCATCGCGGCGCTGATCATCCTGATTCTCTCGACCGTCACGACGACGTTCCTCGACGCGTGGTCGGCCGGGATCTCAGCGGAATCCCTGTGGCCGAAGCTCTCGGGAAAAAACGTGGCGATGCTCGCGACGGTGGTCGGGATCGTTTTGGCGATGCTATTCCCGATGGACGACATCACCGATTTTCTCTACCTGATCGGGTCGGTGTTCGCGCCGATGATCGCGGTGCAGATCGCCGATTATTTCATCCTGAAAAAAGCCGACAGCGCGGACCGCGACTGGGACGCGCGCAACTTGATCGTCTGGGTGATCGGCTTCATTCTCTATCGGCTCCTGATGCGGGTCGATCTGCCGGTGGGCTCGACCCTGCCGGATATGGCGGCCACGATGGTGATTTTCCTCATTGCGGCGCCGAAAAAGAAAAAACAGGCGTAAAAGCACAAAAAAAAGGGAGGTCCAAAGGGATCTCCTTTTTTGATGGATGAAAAGATGCGGTTAAATGTTCTTCGCGACGGTGAGCTTGGCGATCAGGCTCGGCAGGGTCGTTTCAAAATTGACGCCGTACCACGGCTTTTTCGGATCTTTCAGCGTTACGGCGATGGTTTCGGCGGTGTAGCCAGAGGCGATGGCCATGGCCTGATCCCAGGACAGGCCGTTCATGATGCCGCCGACGCAGGCGCTCGCGAAGAGGTCGCCGGTGCCGTGGTAGGCCGCGTCGATCCGCGGGTTCTGGTGAGATAGGAATTCGCCGGTTTGGGTGTCGAGGCCCATGAAGCCGGTCATGCCGTCGGACAGGGAGACGCCGGTCAGTACCGCGATTCTCGCGCCGAGCTTGCCGAGCTTTTCGAGCAGCGCCTTGACTTCAGCTTCGTTCATGTCGGCCTTGTAAGGCGTGTCGGTCATGAAGCAGGCTTCGGTGATGTTTGGGACGATGATATCCGCGTGGCCGCAGAATTCGGCGTTGCGCTTCGCGTAGTCGAGGTCGAAGGCCGGGTAGAGGGCACCGTTGTCGGCCATAACCGGGTCGACGAATTTCAGCGTCTTGTCGTCCGGGGCAAAATCGTCGAAGATTTTTTCGACCATTTCAATTTGTTCGAAGGAGCCGAGGTAGCCGGTGTAGATGCCGTCGAAGGTGATGCCTTCGTCCAGCCAGTGTTTCGTGATCGGCGCGATCTGGTCGCTTAAATCTTTGACCGTGAAATTTTTGAACATCGTGTGCGTTGAGAGCACGGCCGTCGGCAGAATCGCCGTTTCGACGCCCATGGCTGAAATGACGGGCAGGGCGATGGTCGTCGAGCATTTGCCGAAGCAGGAAATATCTTGAATCGAAAGGACACGTTTCATGGTTTGCCTCCTGAGTTGGTTTGATGTCGTAAAATTGGGATGGCTTGTCAATCCCGATGGCTTTTATTATAATCCATATTGAACCGAATAAAAGAGTCAGTTTGCGAATAATCAGAAAGGTCAGATGCCATGCTCACCTATCATTTCAAAAGCGGGGGTGACCCGCTGTACATTCAGCTTTACCAAGACATTAAAAGCGATATTCTCTCCGGCACCCTCGCGCCGGGAGAGGCGCTGCCGGGCAAGCGGCCCTTTGCCAAACAGCTCGGCGTGTCCGTTTCCACCATCGAAAACGCCTACGGCCAGCTCATGGCCGAGGGGTTTATCACCTCGATGCCCCGGCGCGGGTTTTACGTCGCAGAAGTTAAAACCCTGCCGAAGATGCCGGAGGCCACGCCGGTCAGCCGCGAGCCTGACCCGGTACTCGCCTCATTGCACACGGCGCTGAGCCAGCGGCACTGGTTTGCCGATTTTCAGAGCAACCAAACGGATCCGGCCTCCTTCCCGTTTACGCTTTGGGCGAAGCTGACCCGAGAGGTACTCAGTGACGATCAGGTAGCGCTGATGACCAACCCCCCGGCCGGCGGCACCATGGCTCTGCGCACGGCCATCGCCGACCACCTTCGGGATTTTCGCGGCCTGGTCGTCGCGCCGGAGCAGATCATCGTCGGCGCCGGCACCGAATACCTCTACACCCTGCTGATTCAGCTCCTCGGCTTCGACCGGATCTACGCGGTGGAATCGCCGGGGTACCGGAAAATCCTCCAGGTGTATCAGGCCCATGAGCTGAAGACGGCGAAAATCGCGCTGGATCACCAGGGGCTTCGGCCCGACCTGCTCGAGGCCTCCGGCGCGTCGGTCGTGCACATCACGCCGAGCCACCATTTCCCGACCGGGATCACCATGCCCATCGCCAGACGCTACGAGATGCTCGGCTGGGCGAACCGCTCGTCGGATCGGATCATCATCGAGGACGATTACGACAGCGAATTCCGGATGACCGGGCGGCCGCTGCCGCCGCTGGCCGCCATCGACATGACCGGCCGGGTCATTTACATGAACACCTTTACCAAGAGCCTGGCCTCGACGATCCGCGTGTCCTACATGGTGCTGCCGCCGGCACTGACTGCGGCCTTTTACAGGAAGCTGAGGTTTTACGCCTGCACCGTCTCGACCTTCGAGCAGGCGGCACTGAGCCGGTTCATTGCCGAGGGGCATTACGAAAAGCACATCAACCGGATGCGCCAGACCTACCGCCGGCGCCGGGACGCGCTGATGCGCGAGGTGGCCGACAGTCCGATGGCGAAAATCGCGTCGATCAGCGAGGAAAACGCCGGTTTGCACTTCGTCCTGACGCTGAAGACGAAGAAGCGGGACGCCGACATCGTGCGCGACGCCGCCAAGCGGGGCATTCGGGTGGCGCCTTTAGAGGACGCCGGCGCCCACCGCTTTCTGATCAATTACTCGTCGATTCCCGAATCGGTGATTCCCGAAGCCGTCAGACGGCTCAGCGAAGCGGTGACGGCGTAAAGGTTCCTAGAGGGGGCGAAGGGTCAGCTCGCCCGAGCGGATCAGCTTTACGGTGCCGTCGGCCATTTGAAGCCTGAGGTGGCCGAAATCGTCGAAGCCGATCACCGTGCCGATAATGGGCGCGCCGGCGCCGGTGAGGGTGACGGCCCGGCCGATCAAATTGGAGCGGCTGCGGTAGCGCTCGGCGTAGGGCGCCGGGTCCTCGGCCTGTCCGAGAGCGGTCAGCCCGTCGATCATCGCGGCGAGCAGACGGGTGCGCAGATCGTCGGGATCGCCGCCCTTTTCGGCGTAGGCCCGCGCGGTGGTGCCGGCGATGCTGCCAGCCCGCTCGGCGATCTCGTCGGGAAAGCCGCCTTCTGGGTCGAAAAGGTTGAACCCGATGCCGACGACGATCCACCGCTTTTGGGGATCGGGATCAGCCCGGCTTTCGGTGAGGATGCCGGCAATTTTTTTCGGTCCGATCATCAAATCGTTGACCCATTTGATTTTCGGCACAATGCCGGCGGCCTTTTCGACAGCCTGGAGCGAGACGGCGCAGGCCCCCATGGTCACGAAATCGGCCAGAGCGGGGTTGTCGGCAGTCCGGTAGCGGACCGAGAGGTAGAGGCCGGAGTCCTTCGGGGAGAAAAAAGCCCGGCCCATCCGGCCCCGCCCGGCGCTTTGGGCGTCGGCCGCGACGATGGCGCCGTGGGGCAGGTCTGGGGCGGCCTTCAGCACGTCGTTGGTGGAGCCGAGGACCTCCGCCCAGCGGATGCGGTTTAGCACAGCCGGGTTGTCGAGGTAGGGAATCAGCGGCGCCGTATCGCGCCATTGGATCTTGTTCATGAGACACTCCTTGTCGGTGAATTTGGTTGGTTTTAGTATAGCACAGCGGGAAAATCGTGGTATAATATCAATTACAAATCAATATAGTATGTAATTGACAATCTGTGGTTTAAAAAGAGAACGGCAAAGAGAAAGGGAGGACAATATGCAGGCGTTGAGTGAGACGACACAGCAGAAATACGACAAGCTCAAGGATGAGCTGAAAGCCATTGGATCGGTGGCCGTGGCCTTTTCAGGGGGCGTGGATTCGACATTGCTTTTGGCGGTGGCCCACGAGGTGCTCGGGGATCAGGCCGTCGGCGTGACGATCGCGTCCAATCTGGTGCCGCCGAGGGAATTGGACGAAGCGAAGGCCTTTTGCGAAAGCCGCGGCATCCGCCACATCCTCTGCCCGGTGGACGCCCTGAAGGTGGAACAAGTGCGGGTCAATCCGCCGGACCGCTGCTATTGGTGCAAGCACACGAATTTCTCGAAAATTCAAGAAGTGGCGAAGGAATTAGGGCTTGCGGCCGTCGCCGAAGGCTCCAACGTGGACGACCTCGGCGATTATAGACCGGGGCTCAAGGCGGTGGCGGAGCTCAAGATTGAAAGTCCGCTCCGGGGCGCGGGACTGACCAAGGCGGAGATTCGCGAAATTTCCAAGGCGATGGGTCTGCCGACCTGGGACAAGCCGTCCTACGCCTGTCTGGCGTCCCGCTTCGCCTACGGGCACGCGATTACCGCGGAAGGGCTGAGCCTGGTGGATCGGGCCGAGCAGTTTTTGATCGATCTCGGCTTTAAGTCGATGCGGGTGCGCATCCACGGCGACGAAGACCCGATTGCGCGCATCGAGGTGGCACCGGAACGTTTCGAGGATTTGATTGCCCGGCGCGATAAAATTGTTCCGGCCTTCAAGGCGATGGGCTTCCGCTACGTGACGATGGACCTTCAGGGCTACCGGGTCGGGAGCATGAACGAAACCCTGAAACAGTCATGAAGCGCGCGCTGATCTGCCTGGCTGTGGGCTACGGCTGCGGCTGCGTCCTGTTCGCGGCGATTGCCGGACGATGCCGGGGCGTTTCGATTTTTGAGGCCGGCTCAGGCAACCCGGGCATGGCTAACGCGATGCGCTGCTTCGGGTTTAGCACCGGCATGGCCGTCCTTGCAGGCGATATTTTAAAGACGGTGGCGGCGTGGCTCTTGACGGCGCTGCTCTTCGGCCGGTCGGCGGCGGTCGCCGGGTTGACCGCCCTCGGCGCGGTCCTCGGGCACAATTTTCCGTTTTGGCACCGGTTCAAAGGCGGCAAAGGTGTCGCAGTGACTTGCTCCGGTGTGGTGCTGATGCTGCCGGGATGGGGCTTTGCAGCGCTGATCGCCGGTGCGGCGGCTGTAATCCTGACCCGTTATCTTTGTGTCGGAGCCGTTGTCATACCGGCCGTGTTCATCGTCCCGGCGGCACTCACAGCGGGCCCTGCGGCAGGGTGGATTGCCGCCACGATGACGGCGCTCGCGGTGGTGTCCAATTGGAAAAGCTTGGTGAAAATGCGCAAGGGCACCGAGCCGGAAGTCGATGTGATCGGGCTGATCCGGGAGAAGATTAAGCAAAAATAAGGCGTGGAAGATAGAGAACCAGAGTGAATTAATATGTGGCACAATAAAAGCGCGTGTGAAGTATGATTTCATACGCGCTTATTTTTTTAGAAAAATACTTTACGCGGCGGTGTCGAACTGGCTCATGTAGAGGTCGGCGTAGAAGCCGTTTTGTGCGAGCAGTTCCTCGTGGGTGCCGCTTTCGACGACGTCGCCGTCCCGGAGCACGAGAATCAGATCGGCGTCGCGGATTGTCGAGAGCCGGTGGGCGATGACAAAGGCGGTCCGACCGGTCATGAGGGTGTCCATGGCGCGCTGAATCTGCTGTTCGGTGCGGGTGTCGACCGATGAGGTCGCTTCGTCGAGAATCAGCATCGGTTTATTTTCGAGCATGGCCCGGGCGATGGTCAGCTGCTGGCGCTGCCCCTGGCTGAGTTCGGTTTTGTCGTCAAGCATGGTGTCGTAGCCGTCAGGGAGCGTCGCGATGAAATGGTCGAGGCCGACGGCGCGGCAGGCCTGGTCGAGCTGCCCGTCGGTGATGCCTTCGGTGCCGAAGGTCAGATTTTCGCGGAGGGTGCCCTCAAAGAGCCAGGTCTCCTGAAGCACCATACAGAATTGATCGTGGACCTGTTCCCGGGTCATGTCCCGGGTGTCGATGCCGTCGATGGTGATGCGGCCGCTGTCGACTTCGTAGAAGCGCATCAGCAGATTGATGAGGGTCGTCTTCCCGGCGCCGGTGGGGCCGACGATGGCAATTTTCTGGCCGGGCCTGGCCGTAGCCGTAAAGTCGTGAATGATGATTTTGTCCGGGTTGTAGCCGAATTTAACGTGGTCGAAGGTGACCGTGCCCTTAATTTCCGGAAGGGATTTTTGTTTATCCGATTCGTCGGGCATGTTGTCGGCGCTGAGAAAATCGAATACCCGGTTGCCGGCGGCGCCGGCGAGCTGCAGCGACTGGAAGGCCTGGGCAATCTGAGACAGCGGCTGCGTGAAATACCGGACATAGAGCATGAACGCGACGATAACGCCGACTTTAATCTGGCCGTCAATGGCAAGCCAGGCGCCGGTGACGCATACGGCGACGTAACCGAAATTCCCGATGAACTGCATCAGCGGCATCATCAGGCCGGACATCCCCTGGGCGCGGAAAGCGCTTTGTCTCAGGTGTTCGTTCATTTTGTCGAAGGCGGCCGCTTCATTTGCAGCTTCGTTGTAGATCTTGACAGTGGTGTGATTCGTGAAGATTTCTTCGACGTGGCCGTTGATTTTGCCGAGGTCGCTCTGCTGATCGGTGAAATAATGCTGGGAATGGGTCATGATAAACTGCATCAGAAAGAAGCCGATCAGCGAGGCGATGGCCGCGGCGGCCGTCATCGTCAGATTGGTCTTGAGCATCATGACCAAGGCGCCGACAAACATGGCCACCGAGGTGAACAACATGCCGATCGCCTGGTTGAAGGATTGGCCGATGGTGTCGATGTCGTTGGTCATACGGGAGAGGACGTCCCCGGTGCTGACCCCATTAAAATACGCCATCGGGAGCCGGTGGATCTTCGTCTGGATTGCCGAGCGCAGGGATTGGGAAATCCGCTGGTTGACGGTCGCGAGCAGCCAGTGCTGCAGGAAAGACAGGGCAAAACTGCCGGCGTACATGGCGATCAGCAGCCGGACGATATCCCAGATGCGGTCCATGTCGATGCCGGTCATGAAGCCTTCGGCGATGAGGTTCGTGATTTCTTTAAGCCGGTCCGGTCCGAGGATCATTAGCACTGAACCGAAAGCGGCCGCGATGACGGCGACGACGATCATCGGGATAAATTTCTTATTGAAGCCGAGAATGCGCCCCCAACTGGCGCGCAGATCGACTTTTTCGGTCGGGACGCCGAGCTGCGGACCCGGGCCGTGGGGGCCGCGGCGACGGGGCTGTGGTTGATTGGTGTTCATGCGAGTTCCTCCTTTGAAAGCTGGGACAGGGCAATCTGCTGGTATTCCTCGCAGGTCGCCATGAGGTCGCGGTGGGTGCCGTTTCCGACGATGGCGCCGTCCTTGATGACGAGGATGCGGTCAGCGTCGCGGATGGTGCCGATGCGCTGGGCGACGATGATTTTGGTCGCGCCGGCGCAGGCGGTTTTTAAATTCTCCCGAACCTGACGGTCGGTTTTGTAATCCAGTGCCGAAAAGGCGTCGTCGAAGATCAGAATTTCAGGATCCCGGGCGACGGCCCGGGCGATGGAGACGCGCTGGCGCTGTCCGCCGGAGAGGTTCGCGCCGCTCTGGGCGACGAAGCGGTCGTAGCCCTTTTCATTTTCGGCGATGAAAGAGGCCGCCTCGGCGGTCTGGGCAGCGCGGTGCACGGCATTGTCATCTGGAGTGCCCGCCGCCGTTTCGCCGAAGGCGATGTTTGTGGCGAGGGTCCCCTGGAAGAGTTCGGGGCTCTGCGCCACGTAGCCGATCTTGTCGTTGAGGGCCGCCTCGGTGTAGTCCCGGACGTCGACGCCGTCGACGAGGACTTGGCCCTCTGTGGTGTCGTAGAAACGGGGGATCAGGTTGATGATCGTACTCTTGCCGCAGCCGGTCGCGCCGATTAGGGCAACGGTCTCGCCGCGGTGAGCCGTGAAGTCAATGTCGTGAATCACGTCGCGGCTTTCGTCCGGATAGCGGAAATTCACGTGACGGAAGGCGATTTCTCCGCGCTGTCCCGGTTCGCCCTCGGTCCGGCTGCCGGAGACGACAGACGGCTTGGTGTCGGTGACTTCGAGAATGCGCTGGGCCGCGACGGAAGCCCTCGGGTAAATCATGTAAATCATGACGAGGAGCATGAAGGCCATGATGACTTGCATCGCGTAGGACGAGAACACGACCATGTTTGAGAACAGCGTGATCTTGTCGGTCATGGCCGCGTTGTTGATCATCACCGCGCCGAGGGCGTAGATGGCGAGGGTCAGTCCGTTGAGCACGGCCTGGATGCCCGGCATCATCAGCGCCATCCGATGCCCGGTGTAAAGGTTGTTGTTCGTCAGATTGTCGTTGACGGTTTCAAATTTGGACGTCTGATACGCGGCGTTGTTGTACGCCCGGATGACTTTCAGGCCCGTCAAATCTTCCCGGGTGACCCGGTTGACGTCATCGGTCAGGCTCTGAATGCGTCTGAATCGCGGCACGCACATCGAGAGGACAATGCCGATGAGCACAAAGAGCAGGACGACGGCGACGCCGGTGGCCATGGTCCAGGTCGCATTTTTGCCGGCGATTTTCGTGATCGCCCACACCGCCATGATCGGCGCCTTGACGATGGCGACCATGCCCATCGTAATCAGCAGCTGTACTTGGTTGACGTCGTTGGTCATCCGGGTGATCAAGCTCGACGTCGAGAAATGATGAATCTCCGCCATCGAAAAGTTCTGAACGGCGTTGTAAAGCTTTTTGCGGGTAGCAGCAGAGAAATCCGCGGCGATTTTGGCCGCGATGACGGCGGTGACCCCGCCGGAGAGCAGGCTCCCGAGGGCACAGGCCAGCATTTTGCCGCCGGATTTCAACACCTCGTGGAGTTCGCTGCCCGGGGTTTCAATGAGTTTGGTGATGTCGGTCATGTAATCCGGCAGTCTGAGGTCGAGAAAGACCTGGACGACGATCAGCGCGACGGCGCCGACGAAAAGCGCCCAGTCTCGGCGCCGGATATTTTTAAAGATCCGTAGCATGTTGTTCCTCCTTAAATTGACAGATCATTTGTCCTTTGGTATAGTGAAGACAAGTGTTTAGGTGTGACAAATGTATCACCAAAGGCCTAAAAGGTCAATACAGTTTTGCACCGAGTGAACAGAAATGAATGAAATGTCTCATCAAAAAAGAAAAAATAGGAAAAACCAAAATGAACCCGAAAGAAAAGAAACAGAATCCGCAATCGGAGCTTAAGAAAAAAGAGGCACTGCGCCTGTCCAACGCCGAATCCAAAGCGCTGACCCGCTCGTGTATCCAGACGGCGCTTTTGATTTTGCTCGGGGAGAAGCGCTACGAGGACATCACGACGACTGAGATCATCGCGAAGTCCGGCGTCTCCCGAGCGGGATTTTATCGAAACTACCACTCGAAGCTCGACGTGATTCAGGATATTCACAATACCCACACCAGCGCGGTGATCGATGTGCTGAAAGCGGTGCAGGCCGGCGCGGAACCGGAGCCCGCCTTTAAGAAACTCTTCGAATGGTTGAAATCAGACGAAGAAGAGGTAAAGCTGTTCATGAACATTCACCAAAGGCTGCCAGTCCGGCCGGATTTCGGCCTGTGCAAAGGGGTAGACGATACCGATCCAACGGCCTATTACGCGCAGGTGGCGGCCAACACGATGCTGGCGATTATCATCCGGAGCTGGTTCGTCCGCGGAATGAAGGAGACGCCAGAAGAAATGGCCGAAATCAGCGCCGATATTTACAAACGACTTCGCGGACATTAAAGCGCCGCACCGGGTTGAATCATTCAAATGATTCAACCCGGTGCGGCGCTTTGTTTTTAACGATTCAGGCAGTGATCGACAAAGGCCAGGCTTTCTGCGATCACTTGCTTGGCAGGGAGGGTGTCGGTTTCGCGGTCAAAGTCGTGGACATTTCCAGCCGCGACAAAGCGCTTCGGATGGAATTTGCTGCACAGAGCAGTGAATTCGGCAAAGGGAACGTCCGGATCGGCGATGGCGTGGGCGGCAAAGAGCGGCGCGGGCAGCGACGTCACATTGCGCAGCGAGTCGTTCAAATAAAAGAATTTGTCCCGCCCCTTGTAAATCAGGCGGCGCCAGGCGCCGGTTTGTCTCGCGTAGACGTAGAGGCTGTAGTGGGTGGCCATCGGGCCGTCGGCGTGGACGGTCTGGGGGACGGCGTCGAAGGCGTCCTTGGACACCTGGGGCAGCCCGGCGTAATAGGGCGACGGAGTGGTGTCCCAGCGGTCGGTCAGAAAGCCGTAGCCGTAATAGGAGAGGATGCCGGCCGGCGGGGTGGGGAGATCCTCGGAGGCGGCGATCATCAGCGCGAGGTAGGCGCCGGCGGAACGCCCCCAGAGGAAATAGGGCAGGCTGTCCAAGCCAAAGATTTCCGGATGCGTGATGTAGCATTTTGCAGAAGCGCGGACGTCGGACAGGATGGTGTCGAGGTCAGCGGCCGGCGCCAGCGGGTAGTCGAAGGCAATGACGGCGAGGCCGGCGCCGGTGAAGGCTTCGATGTGGGCCTCGGGCAGGTCCTCCCGTTCGCCGTAGAGCAGGCCGCCGCCGTGGAAATACAAGACGGCCGCCCGGACCGGCTTTTCAGGATTCAAGTAGACCGTGGCTTTTTTGGTGTAGTCGGGGTGGTTAAGATCGATGACGCGTTGCATGGCGCGCACTCCTTTCGTTTTTAAATTTCTTTATTGATTCTTTAATTTTAAGTTTGACGTGTGGTGTGAGTGAGATGGCGGCGCAAAGGGCCGCAGAATTTAATAGTCATCTTATATCTGATTTGTTTAAAATGCAACCGTCTGAACGAAAAATTAAAATCCGGTTGAAAAATAATAGATTTTTTAAAATTTTTATTAAAATTTGCTTGCATTTTTTCTCAGAACGTGGCATGATAGAGCTATCAAAAGAATTGAAGTTACAGATTTAGTTCAAAATTAAAAAAGGTTGAAAGAGATCGTTTTCGATCCCGAGAAAGTGAGGAATCTTTTATGGGTTATTTAAACAATCAGACGGGTTACCGCGAATCGCTTCTGGACAATCGTTCCATCGTTAAGAAAAACAATTACGTTGTGCTCGAACCAGACGGACTGGTCAAGAACGTGATTCCAGGTTATGAAAACTGCGACACCACCATCCTCGGCTGTCCTGAAATGGGCGCGACTTT
>DGWE01000023.1 GCA_002396065.1 Eubacteriaceae bacterium UBA4266 | reverse complement strand
CGGATGCAGGCCGCAGGCCATCATGATGCCCATGGACCCCAGCGTCAGACAGATCGTGTCGCCGGCCAAGTGAATCGTGGCGCAGAGCGGCACCACGAAATTACGGACGTCTGGGGCGATGCCGTTGTTTTCCGCGGACTGGAGGGACACCGGAATCGTTGCGGCAGAGGACTGGGTCCCCAGCGCGGTGAAATAGGCCGGAATGATGTTTTTGAGATCTTTCCAGCGGTTTTCCTTGCGCCAGACGCTGGCCACGGTAAACTGGAACAGGATATACACCCATTGCAGACAGAGGATGCAGATATAGAGCTTCGCAAACATGATAATGGTTGGCGCAAGCTGGCCGGCCGCCGCGATTTTGGCGAAGGTCCCGGCAATGTAATACGGGATCAGCGGGATGATCACTTTTTCGAGGACGACGACGATAACTTTCTTCAGATCCTGGACTGCGTTCATTAACGTCGGCGTTTCGAGATTGGCCATGGCTAGTCCGAGGACAAAGGCCAAAATCAACGACGTCATGATCGGGAAGACCGGTTTCATCGAAATCGTAAAGATCGGATCGAAAGACTTGCCGGCAATGACTGACCCGCCGATTTTACGCACGAGCTTCGGCAGCAGGGTACTGCCGAGAAAATAGGCGGCAAAGCCGGCTATGATCGTTGAGCAGTAGGCCAAGGCCAGGGTGATGCCAAAGAGCTTGTTGGCCTTTTTACCGAGTTCGGCCAGTCCGACCGAAACGAAAGCCAGGATCAAAAGCGGAATCGTGAAATTGAGGAACTCGCTGAAGAGCGCTACAAAAGTTGCGATCACGCGGATCAATCCTGTAAAGCCGGGGGTGTGGGCAATATGCAGGATATTGCCAAGGCTGCCGATGAGAATACCGGCGGCGATGCCGATGAGCAGTCGCGGAAGCAATGAGAGCTTGCGCTTAGATTTTTGAGAGGTTGCCAATGAGAGGGCTCCTTTCTTAAGGTAATATTAATCTTCAGTTTGATTATATCATAGAATTATTCAAAATCTGCCAGAATCGGTAAGAAATGCGCGGCGCAATGTATTTTTTTTAAAGCATCTGCCCGGATGCAGGGGGTGTGTTATAATCAGAATGAAAATGAATGAGAACAGAAAAATGGAGGAGCCCATGGAAAACGCGCCAATACGATGGTTTGAATATCGGCTGAGCGACGCCTGGGGCCTGCCGATTTCCGGCGTCGAAATTGTCGAAGACGGCGAAGGCTGCCGCGTCGGCTACGGTAAGCCAGAGGACAGCCGGCCGAAGGATTACAGGTACATCGATCTCGACGAAGGCACAATGGCCCAGATCAAGAGAATCGTCAGCAATCCCGATTTGTACGGCTACGAAGACCTTTACGACGAGGCCTGCACGATGATTCTCGACGGCTACACCCAGGAGATGACCTTTTACAACGGCAGCGCGCGCAATGCCATTGGCACGACGAATTTAAGCTGTTACAAGCGGGACGTCATGACGAATCCCCACGCCAGCGCGATCATGAGCACCCTCGACAAACTCGCGCAGGTGCTCGTGCCATTGGGCGTACCCGGCGCCTATTTTGATTTGGAAGAAGATGCGGATTAGAAAAAAACCTCGGCCTGATGATTCATCAGGTTCCGAGGCTTTTTATTTTGGGAGATAGCAGGTGAAATTATAAATTTTTGATTTTATCTTCCAGAACGGCCTGAGGGACAGCGCCGACTTGGCGGTCGACCACTTCGCCGTTTTTGAAAAAGACGATGTTTGGAATACTCATGACACCGTATTTCGCGGCGAGGGACTGGGCTTCATCGGTATTGAGCTTCCCGATTTTGACACGCCCCGCGTAGGTGTCGGCAAGCTTTTCGACCACCGGACTCATCATTTTGCAGGGGCCGCACCAATCGGCGTAAAAATCGACGACGACTGGGACGTCGCTCTGGAGCACTTCCTGTTCAAAATTGGCTTCTGTAAATTGTGTTGTCATGATCAAAACCTCCTTTGTGGTTGCTTTTTTCTTTTGATAAGTCTATTATACGTGGTATAAAAAAATGATCAAGTACGCAGTTTTTATTGAGGTGATCAGAAAAAACTGAGCGTTAAGCAAAAGTAAAGAAAGTGAGGCGCGATGTGAAAAAGAAAGAGATGATCTGCGAAACGGTCGGCGGCGAAGGCTGCGGCGTTCGCAAGGTGCTCAGTATTATTGGCGGAAAATGGAAAATATTGATCCTCTGTGCGATGCATGGTCACGCAGCGATGCGCTACGGAGAACTGCGGCGAACGATCGTCGGCATCACCAACACGATGCTGGCGCAGTCGCTGCGCGAAATGGAGGCCGACGGCTTAATCGAGCGGGAGCAGTATAACGAAATGCCGGTGCGGGTGGAATATATCCTGACCGATAAGGCCGTGTCGCTGATTCCGATCCTTTTGGAACTCAAAGACTGGGGCGAAGAACATTTGTAAAAAACCGCAGAGCTGTGCATAGTAACAACTCTGCGGTTTTTGCGTAAAGGTTTTGGATTAGCCGGTGATGGCGCGGTCGACGCCGGCCTTGGCTTCGGCCACCAGTGCGTCAAAATCGTGAAGCTTGTCCGGCTGATCCAAAATGGCCTTGAACCAGCCGACGAGGACGGTGTTCACCCGGTCGAAGGCGGCGCGGGCTTCGGGTTCGCCGTCAGCAGCCGCCTGCCAGGTGCCGGCGGACCAGTCGAAGATATGGTTGGTCAGCTGGCGCATAAACCGGGCGAAGGCCGCGATATCCGGGTTCAGGTAATCGGTTGTCGCCTCGTAGACGGAATGATCCGAAATGTGCAGCCGCCCCTCGCGCTGAAGCTGCTTGTAGCTTTCGCTGCCGGCGAGGATGATCTGGTGATGGTAGAGGACGTTGACGGAAATTTCCAGCCGTTTCAACAGATCGTTGCGCATCAGAAAATCGAAATTGGTGCGCAGGTCGTCGAAGGAGGAATCGGGCTCGAACATGATGAAGCCGATGTTGGGCTCGATGCCGTTCGCCCGTAGGATGCGCAGCGCCTCTTCGTTCTGGGCGACGGTCGTGTGCTTGTCGAGGCGGTCGAGGACTTCCTGTCTGCCGCTTTCGAGGCCGACGAGGATATCGGTCATGCCGGCGTCGACCAAAGCCGCCGTGGTGGCTTCGTCGATGTCGTTGGCCCGAGCTTCAATGCCGAAGGTAATCGGCCGAGTTTTGAGCAGTTCAGCGAGTTTTAACACCCGGTCGCGCCCGGCCTTTCCGGGGCCGAAGAAATTGGGATCGTCGAAGTAGAAATACCGGTGGTCGGTCTGGGCGATGACTTGATCGATTTCGGCGAGGATGTTTTCCGGCGTGCGGGTGCGCCAGCGCGGGCAGCCCGTGTCGTCGCCGAAGAACGGGTTGATGTAGCAGAAGGTGCAGGTATTGTAGCAGCCGCGGCTGCCGAGGATGTTGACCTCGCCGCCCGGGTAGGACGTCGCCTTGCGGATCGGGAAAGGCAGAGTATCGAGATCTTCGACAAGGGTGCCAAAGGACGCCTGGACGCCGTCGGCCGTGCGGAAGGCCAGGCCCTTCACGTCCTGCCAGTAGTCGAGGTGGTCGGCGAGATCGACGACGGTCAGCTCGTTTTCGCCGAGCATCGCCGAATCGATGGCCGGGCAGCGGTCGAGCACTTCCTTGTAGGCGAAAGTCGGGTAGTAGCCGTAGACCGACAGGTGCTCAATGCCGTAGTCGGCCTTCAGCCGGGTCAGGAAGTCGAAGAGCACGTGGTTGTCCTCCCAGTTGTAGACGAGGTGGACGGCCAGCAGCGTCGGCCTGAAGGCGGCGACTTCCTTTTCGATGGCGTCGTAGGACAGGTGTTCCATGTAGCCTTCGATCAAATCGACGCAGTGGCCCGCCTTGAGCAGATTGGCGGCGAGGTAGCCAGAGGTCAGGCAGGAGGCCAGCGTCGTGTTGGCAATGTCGTTCTGGCGGTCTTCCGCGGGCTTTCTGGGGTGTTCGAGCAATAAGATTTTCATTGATTTTTTCCTTGGATTTTCCTTGATCTTTTGATTTATTTCATCGGTTTCGGCAGGTCGAAGCCGTTCCACATCGCGATATTGCGCGTCTGGTGGTACACCTCCAGCTCGTAACGGGAGGTGCGCATAGCCGGCGGATTGTGGTAGACCGGGTAGAGCAGGTCGGTGTCCGGGGTGATGACGCCGTCCTCGAGGGAAAGGCGTTCGATTTTCGTCCCGGGCATGATCCGAATCAGGTTGAGCACGATGGTGCCGAGGCTCTTCGTTCCAGCGTGAATGCCGTAAATGGCGTCGATGAGCTTTTTGGCCTCCTCGACGGTTTCCCGGGTTTCCCCAGGCACGTTGACGAGAAAATGGTAGACGGCGATGACGCCAGTGTCAGCCAATACCCGGGCCGCCTCGAGAATCTGGTCGATGGTTAAATGCTTGTCCAGCATGTCCAGATGCTTTTGGCACAGGCCGTCAGGAGAGAGGGAAAAGGACTCACAGCCTGATTCAGCGTAGAGTTTGGTGTTTTCCCGGGTCAGCGCGTCTTCCCGGAAGAAGCCGCTCCAATGGATGTCGAGGCCCCGTCTCAAAAGCTCCTCACAGATGGTGTCGAGGTGATTTGTCGGGTAATTGACGATGGAATCCGTCAAATGGATACGGGTGACGCCGTATTTTTCCTTTAGATACGCAATTTCGTCGACGACGGCGAGGGGATCCCGCAGCCGCATGCACCGGCCGGAAATTTTCGGGTACTCGCAGTAGCCGCATTGGAAACAGCAGCCCCGCTTCGTTTCGACGCCGACGCTTTCGACGTATTTGTTCACCTTCAGGTAATCGACCGGCGAGAGCAGGTCCCGGTCGATCATCCGGTAGTCCCCCATGTCGAAGCTGCCGTCCGGCGGGGTGAAGCGGATGCCTTCGCCGTCCCGGCGGATGATCCCCGGCAGATCGGGCAGGGCTTCGTGTTCCGTCAGCGCGTCGACGAGGGGTACGGCGTTGTTTTCCGCTTCGCCGACGATGCCGCAGGTGATTTCCGGGAAGTCGCGCATCAGCCGTTCCGGGAACAGCGTGAAGGCCGTGCCGCCGGCCATCAGCGGCGTGTCCGGCGCGAACTGGTGAATGAAGCGGACTGTCATCGTGAAGGGGACGATCAGCGAAGTGGTGCGGTTGCCCAGCGGGTCGAGGTTGCGCAGGGAGATGCCGATTACGTCCGGCTCGGTTTCCGCGATTTTGGTTTTCAGCTCCGCGTAGGGGTTGCCGGCCATGTTCATGTCGAAAATCGT
>DGWE01000035.1 GCA_002396065.1 Eubacteriaceae bacterium UBA4266 | reverse complement strand
GCGCTGATCGAGGAATGCGGCGACACCTGGGAGGTGGTGACCCATCACCGGGCGACGCCCCTCGAAATGGAGGGCGGCGGCTTCGTCTTCCCGCGGGACGTGCGCGCCGGGGACGCGCTGGTGGTCTTTTCGAGAAAATCGGTGCTGCAGGCCGCGTCGATTCTCGAGGATGAGGGGCGGCGTGTCTCGGTGATTTACGGCGCCCTCCCTTACGACGCGCGCCGGGCCGAAACGATGAAATTCCTCTCGGGGGAAACCGACGTCGTCGTCGCGACCGACGCCATCGGCATGGGCATGAACCTGCCGATTCAGCGCATCGTTTTCCTCGAGACCGACAAATTTGACGGCATGCGCCACCGGGATTTGACCCCGGCGGAAATTAAGCAGATCGCCGGACGCGCCGGGCGCCGGGGCTTCGCCGAAAAGGGGCTCGTCACGTCGAGCTTCAACCGCAGCCTGATCGCGGAGGGGCTGGCCGCCGGGGTCGAACCCCTTGAAAAGGCCAGGGTGTCGATGCCGCGTTTCCTCGTGAACATGGACAGCCGCCTTTCCCAGACGATCCAGGACTGGCAGGGCCTGCCGGACGACGGGCTCTACCTCAAGACCGACATGACCCGCGCCTTCCACCTGTGCGTGTGGCTCGAGGTGAACTGCGAGCTCACGAAGACCGACATGCTGCGCGCGGTGACCATTCCCTTCGACGAAAACGACTTGGGCATGTGGGCGCTGTGGCGTCACGCGATGAAAAATTACGACAAGGGGCGCCCGATTTTAGACGGCTTTGAGCGCGTCGCCTACCAGCCCGGCGACGGCCTCGACCGCCTCGAGAAAAAGTACCGGACCCTCGATTTGATGTATTACCTCCAGCGCAGCCTCGGGGAAAACGAGACCTACGCCGACGAGGAAAAGCGCGACATTTTAGGCTGTAAGGCCGAGGTGGCCGACGCGATTATCCGCCGGCTGAAAAAGGCCAAGCGCGTGTACCGCAGATGCCGCATCTGCGGCGCGAAGCTGCCGTGGAACGATCCCTATTCGGTCTGCGACGCGTGTTATCAGGCAGGAAAGGCCGGCGCACGGCATTAGATGAATGAATCAGTGCTTTTGGATGTCGGACCGTCTGTGCCGTAAATGGCGTTGATTTCGGCGGAATAAACGCCGGGGGATGCGTAGATCGACAGGGGCGGCTCGACGATGGCACCGGGGTGGCCCCGCTTGACGGCCTGCAGCAGGATCTGGTTGGCCGGCTTGTCCGGGAAGGGCTGCACCCCGCGGACGCGCTTGACCTCGAGCTGATGAGCCCGCAGCACCGCGCAGAGATCGACGAGGCGCTCGGCCCGGTGCACCATGAACAGCCGCCCCCGGTCCTTGAGCAGGGCCTGAGCCGCGGCGGCCACGTCGTCCAGCGTGCAGGTGATTTCGTGGCGGGCGAGAGCCAGCGCGCGGTCGGGGTTCACCCCGCCCTTGCCCTTGGGCATGTAGGGTGGATTGGTCACGACCACGTCGTAGGCCCCACGGACGAGGGCGGTGCCCGGCTCGTTTCGGATGTCCCCCTCGTGGATGTGGATCACCTCCTCGAGGTGATTCATCGCGACGGAGCGCGACGCCATGTCGGCCATCGCTGGCTGGATTTCAATGGCGTCGATGGATTGGGTGTGGGTGCGGCCGTAGAGCAGCAGCGGCAGCACGCCGGTGCCCGTGCCGATGTCGAGGGTGCGGGTCTTGCGGTGGACCGCCGGCGCGGCGTACCACGCGAGCAGCACCGAATCGATATTGAAGCGGAAGGCGTCCGGGTCCTGAAGGATGTAAAGGCCGTCCAGGCCCAGGTCCTCGAGACGCTCGCCCGGCTTTTGATAAGGGCGCGCAAAATCAGTCGTCATGTTGGGTCTCCTTCTGTGCATTTGCAAATGTTTAACCTGTTGATAAACTGTGATAGGATTTCGGCAGTTTTCCAGAAGTTGTCCACAATTCTGTGGAAAATTCTGGGGATTGGCCTGTCACCGCCAAAAATCCGGCGGCAGTTTGTTGACAATTTTTCGACAGCCTGTGGAAAATCTGACGGTGGATGGGGACAAATAGACAGATTTATCCACAAAAAGCCACAGCCATAAACAGACTTTTCCACAGGAAAGTGGCATTCTGGAATTTTTATACATCTTATCATATCAAAAGGCCGAGAACGCAACTTTTTTCGGCATTTTCCTTTTTAAAATAAGCGCTTTCTGATATAATGCAAATAGCACGGTTTATAAGCTATTTATCGTTTTCTGTCATGAAATAACCGGAAAAGAAAGTGGGTGGAACCATGGATGATCAAAACAATCGCGACAATGAAATGTCGAAAATCGTAGAAAAGGCTGAGAATCTCAAAACGATGCTCGCCAAGCAGAAAAACGGCGAGGCGGAAGCGCCGGCCGAACCTGAAGAAAAGGCACCAGAAGCGCCGGTCGGCAACCCCGATCTCAAGGCGGCGCACATGCCTTTCCAGCACACACGCACGGTGGCGGAAAAGCGGAGCGCCATCGACGCGCAGTTTGAAAGCGCCATCGCAGACAGCAAAAAGTCCGTCGGTCAGCTGATCGACGAAGCCGTCGAAGCCAAGGTTCAGGCGGCGCGTCAGACCCTCGCGGACGAAAAGCAGGCCTTTGAAGCGCAGATCCGCAATGAAGCCGACGCGAAGGTCGCCGACGCGAAGCGCGCACAGGCCGACGCGGAATCAGCCCTCGAAGATCAGAAGGCCCAGGCGGAAGCGGCTGCTGAAGACTTCAAGGCGAAGCTCGCCCAGAAGGACAGCGTCATCGCCGACGCAAAACGGGAAAAAGCGGAAATTGCGGCGCAGGTCGAAGCTCAGAAAACGGAAAAGGAAGCGCTGCGCAGCCAGATCGAAGAAGCCCGCCAGAACGCGGCGGATTACGACGACGAGCTCACACAGCTCAGACGGGCCATCGCCGAACGCGACACCAAAATGGCCGATATTACCGCTGAACGGGACGACGCCCTGAGAGCGGCCGACGGCGCGAAGCAGCAGCTGAGCGATTACCAGAAGCAGGTTGAAGCGGCTCAGGCTGAACCGGCATCGGATTCCACCACGGATGCCGGCTTGACAGCACAGCCGGAAGCCGAAAAGATTGCGACAGAAAACGAAACCGAACCAACCCCGACGGACGACGACATCAAGGCTTTCTTTGCGATGGATGGCGGCGAAGAGGCAGACGACGATGACGCGCAAGCCACATCGATTTGGGACGAAGGGGACGAAGACGATCTCTTTGAATCGGAAGAACCGGCCGAAGACGACGGCTTGTTCGAATCGGAAGAAGCGGTCGACGACGGTGCCGAAGCTGAAGAAACCGAAGAAGCAGAGGAATCGGCTGAAAGCTTCGTGGTCAGCCACGAAGCCTACCGCACGAATCCGAAGGAAGACGTGGAACTGAGCGAAGACATTCCTTGGGTTTCACCGAACACCGCTGAAGAAATGAAGAAGCGCCGCAAGGCGAGAGCCGAACTGATGCAGCAGGCCGCGGCCCGCGAAGCTCAGGCAGCAGAAGCGGCCCGCAGCGCGGAATCTAAGGCCAAGCCGGCCGGCAGCCGTCAGGCTGAAGAAGAACACGACGTCCTCGACGTATTGAGAAACGCGGGCGCCGAACCTGAAGAAGCGCCGCAGGCCGAAGTGGTTGACACGGTTCAGGCTGAAGACGCGGTCGAAAACCTCGACATCAGCGCGTTGACGGAAGATGAAGCGCAGTTCTTCGAACAGGTCGGTCGGGAAACGGCGGAAGAAACCGACGAAGCCGAATTGTTCGAAACCGAAGAACCGCTGAACGACGACGAAGGCGGCCTCTTTGAAGACGTCGAAACCTACGATCAGACGGAAGATCAGCCGGCTGGAGACCAGAGCGGCAGCATTTTCGACGACGTGACGAATTTGGACGACGGCGATCAGGGCGACGTCTTTGAAAACTCCAAGGGCTGGAGCGATCTCCAGCAGGAAGCAGCCGAACCGGAAGCCTCGGCAGCAGAAACAGCTGAACCAGAAGCCGATGACGATTTCGGTAGCCTGTTCGAAGAAGACGCAACTGATCTCTTTGAAGAAGAAGCACCGGGTGAAGACACAGAAGCTGAACCGGCAGAAGCAGCGGAAGAAGCCGCACCGGCTGAACCGGCCTCGGCGGAAGCGCAGCTTGAAGACTTCGACAGCCTCTTCGCTGACGACAGCGCGGACGATTTGTTTGAAGAAGACGAACCGGTTGAAGACGCTCAATTTGAAGAAGAACCTGCCGAACCCGCACAAGCAGCCCCGGCAGAACCAGAACCGGAAGCTGAACCAGAAGCGTCGGCAGAACCAGAAGCCAAACCGGAACTGACTCAAGACGAAATCGAAGAAAAGGCGCGCATAGCGGCGAAGAACGCGGAAATCGACAAGGACATCGCCAGACTCGGCGACACCCAGGTGCTCGACACCGGCGCCATCAACGATTTCTTCGAAATGGCTGAAAAGGACGACGACGTGCCGTCATTGTTCGACAATCCGTCGACCGACGACAGCGGTGACGATCTCTTCGAAGAAGAAACGACGGTAGAAGAAGGCGACGACGTCACCCAGATCGTCAGCCCGTCTGAAATCGAAGAAAAGCTCGACGCAGGCGACGACGGCAGTCCGAAGCCCTATCACGACGACTTTGACGATCTCTTCGACGAAGGGGATCAGGATCCTTTCGGCGACGACAACGGCAGTGACGACGACAGCCACGTCGACAAAAAGCGCAGACGGGGCCTGTTCCGCCGGAATCGGTAAAAAACCCACTAATCAAAACGCGAAAGCATAAAAATAAGCACTTGTCTGAGAATTTCAGACGAGTGCTTTTTTAATGGATTGGTTTTATTCGTAACGCAGGGCGTCGATCGGGTTGAGCTTGGCAGCCTTGTTGGCCGGATAAGCCCCAAAAAACACCCCTATAGCCATCGAAAAGAGGACGGCCACAAGAATGGACGACAGCGTCGGGTAAACCGTGATATGGACGAAATGGCCGCCTGCAGCGCCGATGGCGGCGCCGACGCCGATCCCGATCAGACCGCCGATCAGGCAGATGATAATCGACTCGACGAAAAACTGGAGGCGGATGTCCCGGTTGCTCGCGCCCAGCGCCTTGCGGATGCCGATTTCCCGGGTGCGCTCGGTGACCGAGACGAGCATGATGTTCATGACGCCGATGCCGCCGACGAGCAGGGAAATGCCGGCGATCAGCGCGATGCCCAGGGACAGCTTGGCCATTTGGCTGTTGATCTCGTTGGCCTGCTTTTCGATGTTCATCGTCGTGATCTTCGCGTCAGAATTGGCCGCGTAGTAATGCCGATTAAACCAGGTCTTGATTTGCTGACTCAGGGCCTCGGTGTCGGCGTTTTGGTTCAGGGTGACGATGATTTCGGAATTGCCGGTGTCCTCGGTGCGCATCAGCGCGTTGGCCGCGGCCGGCGGAATGTAGACCGTCTCGGAGGAAACGTCGGACATCGCGGATACGATGTCCTTGTTGCCGGTTTGATACACGCCGACCACCGTGCAGGTGAGACTGCCCGCGTCGGTGCGCACGGTCATGGGCTGGCCAATCGGATTCTGATGGCCGAAGACCCTCTGTGCCAGTTTCTTCGAAATGACGGCTACCGGCCGGGTACTGGCCGACTCGACATCTGTAAAGCGGTGGCCCGACACAATATTGAGCTGCATGTAGTCGAGGTAGCCGCCGTTGGCGCCGGTCAGGGCGACCTTGGTCTGTTTCAAATCGTCGACGGTGCCGGAGACCGACGAGGTCGAGTAGGCCACGTCGTCGATTTTGCCGGCAAAGCGCTTGCTGAAGGCGGCGATCATGTCCTGAGTGATCATATCTTCGGCGGCGAGGCTGCCGTTGTCGCTGTCCCTCGGTGTGACGTAAACGTCGACGCTTTTGGACGCCATCGAATTGAGGGCGCTGCTGATCGAGCGGCTCACAGCCGAGCCGATGGAGGAAATCGCGATGACCGAGCCGATGCCGATGATGATGCCGAGCATCGTCAGCAGAGAGCGCATTTTGTTGCTCTTTAGGCTGGTGATGGCGAGCAAAATATTTTCCCGTAAATTCATCGCACCACCTCCACCACCTTTGTGGCGTCGGCGGCTGGCCGTGCGGCTCGTCCGGCGCGTTCGCCGGTGATCCGTCCGTCCTCGATCGTGATGATGCGCTCGGCTTCTTCAGCTAAGTCGTCGTTGTGGGTGATCAGCACGATGGTTTTGTGCTGTTTTTCGTGCAGTTCGTGGAAAATGTCCATGACCATCCGTCCGGTGTGGGTGTCCAGGGCGCCGGTGGGTTCGTCGGCGAGGATGATCGGCGGGTCGTTGGCCATGGCCCGGGCGATGGCGACGCGCTGGCACTGTCCGCCGGAGAGCTCGTTGGGCATGTGGGCAGCCCAGGCGTCCATGTGGACGGTCCTCAGCAGCTGGGCGGCCCGACGGCGGCGTTCCCGCTGACCGACCCGGGCGTAGAGCATCGGCAGCTCGACGTTGGACAGCGCCGAGGTCCGGGGGATCAGGTTGAAGGACTGGAAGACGAAGCCGATTTTCTGATTGCGGATCATCGACAGGCGCTGGTCGGGCACCTGATCGATGGGCAGGCCGTCGAGGACGTAGCGCCCCTCGGTCGGCCGGTCCAGCACGCCGATGATGTTCATCAGCGTCGATTTGCCCGAGCCCGACGGGCCGACGATGGCGGTGAATTCGCCCTCGTCGATGGACAGATTCATGTCGTCGAGCACGGTGAGTTCGTTGGGCGTGCCGATGAAGTAGCGCTTGGTGATGTGTGCCAATTGGATGAGTGCCATGGCGCCTCCTTATTCTTTAACCTGCTGGCCGTTGTGCAGGGATGCCGGGTTCAGCGCGACCTTGTCGCCGGCATTCAGGTTTTTGCCCGTGATTTGGATGATGGTGTCGTTTTGGAGGCCGGTCTCGACGGTGACGGCCTTGACGGTGTCCGGCGCGTCCTTGTGGTGCTTGACGACAAAGATTTCGTATTGACCCTTTGCGTCCTTGGTCACCGCGTCGATCGGCACGGTAGTGACGTTCTGGCGGGTTTCCACCGTGATTTCCTGACTGGTCTTCATTCCGATTTTCAGGCCGTCGGTGGGCTGAGCGATGTCGACAGTGGCCTCAAAGGTGGCGGCGGAGCCGGAACCTGAGCTGACGCTGCCGGTGCCCGCGCTGGCCAATGATGAGGCGGTGTCCGTGCTCAGCGCGGCCGCGCTGGTGTCGGAGCTGCCCGCTGCGCTGTCGGCACTCGTCGGCGCGACGCTTGAGACGACGCCGGTGTAGCGGCGGCCGTTTGTGCCGTCGGCGGTGATGGTCACGGCCTGCCCGGTGGAGACCGAACTGATATCGCTCTGATCGATCTGCATTCTGATCTGCAGATTGCCGGTGTTTTGAATCGTGAAGAGCTCGCCGGAGGCGGGATTGCCTTTGACCGCGGCGACGTGGGTGATGGTGCCGGAAATCGGCGCGGTGACGGCGCGGACTTGCCCGGTTTGGGCGTCGACGAGGGTGCAGAGCCGCGTCCCCTTGTTGACCGTGTTGTTCAGCGCCACGTCGACGTTCTGGATGACGCTGCCAGTTGAATCGGCGACGACGCTGACGTTTTTGCTTTCGACGATGCCGTCGGCCGAGATGGT
>DGWE01000006.1 GCA_002396065.1 Eubacteriaceae bacterium UBA4266 | reverse complement strand
GTGATGGGGCCCCATCCGTTCCCGACCATCGTCCGGGATTTCCAGGCGGTGATCTCCAAGGAAACCAAGGCGCAGATCCTCGAAAAAGAAGGCCGGCTGCCTGACGCCGTCATCGCCTGTGTCGGCGGCGGCTCCAACGCCATCGGCTCCTTCTACAATTTCATCGACGACAAGGACGTCAAGCTCATCGGCTGCGAAGCGGCGGGCCGCGGCATCGACACCTTTGAAACGGCGGCGACGATCAACACCGGCCGCCTCGGCATCTTCCACGGCATGAAATCCTATTTCTGCCAGGATAAATACGGCCAGATCGCGCCGGTCTACTCCATTTCGGCAGGGCTGGACTACCCGGGCATCGGGCCGGAACACGCCCACCTGCACGACATCGGCCGCGCCCAATACGTCGCGATTACCGACGAGGAAGCCGTCGAAGCCTTCGAATACCTGTCGAAGATCGAAGGCATCATCCCGGCCATCGAATCGGCTCACGCGGTGGCCTACGCGATGAAAATCGCGCCGAAGATGGACAAGGATCAGATTATCGTCGTTACGCTTTCAGGACGCGGGGACAAGGACGTCGCCGCCATCGCACGCTACAGAGGGGAGGATCTCCATGACTGAACAACACACCAACCGCATTGCCAAGGCCTTTGATCACGGCAAGGCCTTCGTCGCCTTCATCACCTGCGGCGACCCGGATCTCGAAACCACCGGCAAGGTCGTCCGCCAGGCGGCCGCGAACGGCGCAGACCTCATCGAGCTTGGTATCCCGTTCTCCGATCCGACCGCCGAAGGGCCGGTCATTCAGGGCGCCAATATCCGGGCCCTTTCCGGCGGCGTCACTACCGATAAGATCTTCGAATTTGTCAAGGATTTGAGACGTGACGTGGATATCCCGATGGTCTTCATGACCTACGCCAACGTCGTCTTCTCCTACGGCACCGAAAAATTCGTCAAAATCTGCAGCGAAATCGGCATCGACGGATTGATCCTGCCGGACGTCCCCTACGAGGAAAAGGCGGACTTCCAGCCGACCTGCCAGAAATACGGCCTGAGCCTGATCTCGATGATCGCGCCGACCTCCCACGACCGCATTGCGATGATCGCCAAGGAGGCGGAGGGCTTTCTCTACATTGTCTCCAGCCTCGGCGTCACCGGGGAACGGCAGGCCATCACCACCGACATCGGCGCCATTGTGGACGTCGTCAGACAGAACACCGACATCCCCTGCGCCATCGGCTTCGGCATCTCGACGCCGGATCAGGCCAGCACAATGGCCCAGAAGGCCGACGGCGTCATCGTCGGCTCGGCCATCGTCAGAAGACTCGCCGAGTACGGCCGTGACGCGGCGGAACCGGTGGGCGAATACGTCAAATCGATGAAGGACGCCATTGCGGATCTCTAAATAAGTTTTTGATTCTTAAGATTGACGCGCTTTCTGGGGAAGTGGATTCCCCGGAGGCGCTTTTTTGGTATAATGAAATCTCAAGAATGTACGCGAAAGGAGCGGCGCTGTGGCGAACGTCTTCGATTATTTGAAATGGCGGGGAGATATCCCGATGGGGGTGGACGGGTTTAACGCCGTCGACAACCTGATTTTTTCCGAGCTGGTTTACGTCGATCTCGACAAGGCGGTGCCCGAGAGCTGGGACCCCGGCGTCACGATCGCCGAGGCGGCGGCGCGCTACCAGGCCGCCGAGGATCCAGAGCAGGCCGCGGCCTTTTCGGTCTACAAGCGCAAATCCGTGGCGCTGCTCGCGGCGGCGGCTGAGACCCGGCGGTTTCGGGACGTCAAGATGCACGCCTTCATCAGCCGGGTGAGCCATTCGGCGGAGGGGCAGATGGCGGCGGTGACCTTCGAGATGCCCCATCACCGCTATTACACAGCCTTCCGCGGCACCGATGACTCCTTTGTCGGCTGGAAAGAGGATTTCAATATTTCTTACCTCCCGGAAACCGAGGGCCAGCGCCAGTCAGCGGCCTATTTAAACCGCCACTTCGTCGGACGCAGGGGGACGCTTATGACCGGCGGCCACTCCAAGGGCGGCAATTTCGCGGTGTACGCGGCGGCGATGGCCGCACCGGGCGTGAGAGAGCGGATCCACCGGATCTACAACAACGACGGCCCGGGCTTTCGGGAGGCCTTTGTCAGCCGGGCGGGCTACCTCTCGGTGCGGGACAAAATCGTCAGCATCATTCCCGCCGGGTCGGTCATCGGCGTGCTGCTGGCCAACGTGCCGCCCGACGCCGTCGTCGCAAGCGACGCCCAGGGCATCGTCCAGCACGACGGCTTCAGCTGGCAGGTCCTGGGGACGGACTTCGTGCCCGGCGCACGCACGGCCTTAAGCCTTTACATCGAGGACACCCTGAGCCGCTGGATCGAGGGCGAGAGCGACGCCGACCGGCGCCACTTCGTCGACGGCCTTTTCGACATCTTTAACGAAAGTCTCGACCAGATGGACGATTTGTCCAACAAGCGCCTCGTTTCTCTGGCCAAATGCGTGCGGGCGCTGAAAAACCTGCCCCTAGACGAGCGCCAGCAGTTCATCAAGGTGACCCTCGACCTGCTGCGCCAGGGCGGCGCCGTGGCCGGCGAAAAATCCGAGACTTGGCTCAAAGGAATCGAGGAAAAACTCCCGGAAATCAAGCTTTCCCTGCCCGATAAACTTAAAAAATTATAAAAATAAAGGGCAGGATATTGTCTTTTTACGATAAAATTAATATAATATATAACAAGATCATGAAAAAATAACGGTTGAGTCATTAAGGAAACTACAAAGGAAGCGCAACATGAAAACAAGTGAAACAATAGATTGGACACTGAGTGATGAATGGCCGGGATTGATCGAACAAATCAGCCAGGGCATTATCAACAGTCGGCACGCACTGGGAATGACCCAGAAGGAGCTCTCAAAATTGACCGGCATTTCGCAGAGCGATATCAGCCGGATCGAAAACGGCAACGCGAACCCGTCGGCGAAGACCTTGATGCGGCTCGCGAAGGCATTGAACCGGGATATCCATCTCACCTTTGAAATGAAGACGGACGACGGCGAAGGCCAATGAACCACTCGAAATAGCATCAGACAGCAAAACCCGCTTTGAGATAGGCGTTAGATCCGCCTTGCTCTCGAAGCGGGTTTTATTTTTGCTTATAATATAATCA
>DGWE01000101.1 GCA_002396065.1 Eubacteriaceae bacterium UBA4266 | reverse complement strand
CCGATCGGGTCAGACACTTTTCGCGTACGTTTTCGGATTGATGGTGCGCTCTTTTTCTACACTTCTTTGTCGTCAGAAGACTACACCAGCATGATTTCGCGAATTAAAATTCTGGCGCAGATGGATATCAGCGACAAACGCTCGGTACAGGATGGTGCCTTTGTGTTTCACGAGATTCCGATGCGGGTCTCGGTGCTGCCGACGGTGCACGGGGAGCACATGGTGATCCGCATTCTCGACAGCCGGTATTACATTCAGGATTTATCCCGGCTGGGACTGACAGCGGCGGACATCAGGAAGCTGACGGCGATGGTCAACCGGCGGGAAGGGCTGATATTGATCAGCGGGCCGACGGGCTCAGGCAAAACGACGACGCTGTTTTCAATCGCGAACCGTCTGAACCGTGAAGGGGTGCACCTCGTGAGCTTAGAGGAGCCGGCGGAAATTTTGATTCCCGGGGTGACCCAGGTATCGTTGTCCAGCGTTCGGGATATGGATTTTGAAAAGGGCGTCCGCGCCGTACTCAGGCAGGATCCGGACGTCATCATCCTTGGCGAGATTCGGGATAGCCGTTCGGCGCACGCGGCCATCCGCGCTGCGGCAACGGGCCATTTGTGCTTTGCGACGATCCACGCAAGAAGCGCCTGGGGATGCCGGGAGCGGCTTTTGGATTTTGGGGTGCCGAATTATATGGCGGACGATCAGCTGATTGGCATGATGGCGCAGCGGCTCGTCCCGAGGATTTGCCCGAAATGCGGCGCAACCGTCGCGATGAGCGCGGTGCAGGCCAAGCGCTTGAATCTCAAGCAGCCAGGGAAGCTGCGTGTCGGCAGAGGCTGCCCGGCCTGCCGGCATACCGGGAAATTAGGGCGCATCGGGCTGTTTGATTTGGTGGATGCGGGGTCGGACGCGCCAAATGCGCACAGCCGCCCTTTTCGCAAAAGCGCGGTGGCTCATTTGAAAACCGGGAGTGTGGCTTATGAAGACGTTGACCTTTTCCTTTGAGGGCGCTCAAAACAGGCGGCGGCGGAAATTAAACGACGAGGGATTGGCCGCATTTTGCGGCGAATTGGCGGTGCTCATGAGTTCCGGCCTCGACCTGGTCGAATCATTAAAGACCTTCTCGGAAGGCGAGTCCCGTCGGCCTTTGAAAGCAGGTATCGAATCGGTGGTGCGCGCGATTCAACAGGGCGCGCCCTTCAGTGCGGCGATGGCCGATTGCGGGCTGGGCTTTCCCCAGCTGATGATCGAAACGCTGCGGGTGGGGGAAACCTCGGGCCGGCTGATTTCAGTGCTGGAGCGTCTGGAAAAGTATTACGACCGGCTGAGCCGGCAGAAAAATAAATTGATTCAAATTATGATCTATCCGGCCATTGTCTTAACGATGGCGATGGCGGTAGTCCGGTATCTGGTCACAAGCGTACTGCCCAGCTTGATCGATACCCTTGACAGTCTCGATTTATCGATGACGGCGGGGACGCGGATGCTGATCAGTTTAAACGGCGCCGTGGCCGATATCTTGTGCGCGCTGGCGGCCATGCTGGTCGCGCTTTGGGTACTTCATCAGGTTTTGCCGGAGCAGACGGCCTTTCGAAAGGGACTGGACCGTCTGCTGTTAGAATCGCCGCTGTTTGGGCGGATGCGCCGTCTGGAACTTTGGGCGGCCTATTTGGATATGCTGGTGCTGGCGCTGGAAAGCGGCGTCGATTTGATCACCGCATTGGTTGTTTCTGGAAAACCCGTCACGAACGCTTATTTTAAGTCACAGATCGACGGACTGCCCGAGGCGGCAAGCCACGGACAGCCGCTGTCGGAGGGACTTGCGCAGACGGGCCTGCTCGACAAAGGAGGTGAGCGGCTGATTAAAGTAGGGGAGAAATCAGGGGCACTGCTGCCCATGCTGAAAAAGGCAGGCGCACGCTGCCGCAAACAGTACGATCGGATGTTCGCACGGTTTTCAGCGGTGCTGGAGCCGGCGCTGATTGTCGTCGTCGGCGTGCTGGTGGGATGTGTGGTTATTTCGTTTATCAGTCTGCTCTACACCATTTACGGTGGTTACGCGGCGATGATGTAAAGTTCAAAATAAAGGAGGCGACAAGATGCCTAAATCAAAGAAAAACAAAAAGCGCAGCAATCAAAAGGGTTTTACGCTGGCGGAAATGCTGGTTACACTGATTATCATCGGGGTGTTGGCTGGCGTGATGATTGTCGCAGTGCCGCAGATCGTCAACCGCTCGAGGACCCAGGTTGACAAGGCTAATGCCAAGCAGGTGACCTCGGCGGTCACTCTTTACGAAGCGGATCAGGGCGCATTGCCGGTCGTTGCGGCGGAGACCAATACGAACGCTGCGTACAACCAAGTGGTTCAGCTTTTGATTACCAACAAATACCTCAAAAAGGAAGCAGATGAAGATTACAGCGCGAAGGCAAAGGACAAGGTCTTCGTCTACGACAAGGATGAAGGTGTGGTGTCTGTCGCGGACAAAGAATAACCGGGGCATGACCCTGGCGGAAATGCTCGTCGTGTTGATCTTGATCGGCCTGTTGAGCGGCGGCGTGGCCGTCATTGGAACGTCAGGCGTCCGAATGGCGAATCGGGAGGCCTTCGACGCGGAGTGCGAAGCGTTAAAAGATGCCCTCAACGACGCGCGGGACCGCGCGTTGATGCAGGACGCCAATCGGGATGTCATCGTGGATATCTACAATGACGGGTACGCGATTAAGACCTGGGACGATCAGAAGGAAAAGTTTTATTCCGAAAGGGTGTCCTTCGAAAAAATTCAGGCGTCTTCCGCGAATGGTCCCATCGATCCGAATTACCATTACCTCGTCCGCTTTTTGGCGGAAGGTACCATCAACAAAGGACAGACCATTCGGCTGACAGGTCCGGGACAGCTGAAGCGCAATTTGGTGCTTCAGCCGGTCACGGGCCGGATTCGGCTGTCGGATTGACGGGAGGCTGCGGATGATAAAGTGTGTGAGAAAAAAGATGGCCTCTCAGCGGGGCATCACGCTGGTAGACAGTCTGGCTGCGATTTTGATCGTGGCGCTGTTATCTGTGCTGATGGTCTCGCTGCTGGGCAATCTGGCCATTTTGAAAAACGCGTCAGCCGGCCTCAACGCCCAGGGGCGGGGACTGCCCAAAGCCTACCACCGGGCGGTATCGGCTGTCGCGGCGATGAACCATCCGGACGTCGCGGCGGCCAATGCGCGGCTGCGGGACGTCGCCGAGGACATATCGGACGACCGGATCACCTACCGGTTCAACGTGACCGGAAAATCCGGCAGCCGTTACGATGTGGACATCACGGTCGCGCCAAAAGGCATGCGTTCAGAAACTTATCAGGAAGTGATTTATGCGGCACCGACTTCAACCGAAACAGACGAAAATACAGAGTCAGCGGGGGATGACGCTGATTGAGCTTTTGGTGACATTAGCTATCATCGGCTTGGCAGCCGGACTGTTGCCGAATTTTGCCGCCGTGTCGACGAAAATACCGAAGGCCGGATCGGCCCGTTCTCACGTTCAGGAGTTTAGACACGTCCATCTGTTCATCGAGAAAACGATCCGCTCGGCGGATACCATTGTCATCGATGGGCATAACGTCTACGTGCAGGACATGGAAACGCCGAAGTATTACGATTTGTACACTTTTGTGCCAGCCTCACGTATGTTGTACCGGGACAAATATTACGATAACTTCACCCCCCTCAACAACGGCTCCCGCAGCCAGCTGGACGCGGAAGTCGTTGATTTTGAATTGGCGCCGGAGTGGCAGGGCGATACACCGAACGGCAGATTCAGACTCAAAATGCAGTACACTGGAGATTCCAATGTTTATGAAACAGAAATTTACGCGCCGAAACACGCGCAGAGCGTCACGGTCAGAACACCGTGAATCCAATCGGTATAGGCGGCTCAACCAGCAGGGGACGGTGCTGCCGCTGGTTCTCGTGGTGATGATGCTCGCCGTCGTGCCACTCCTGTCGCTCTTTTCCTTTCACGGGCAGGAGCTCCAGACGGCGGCCCGTTACCGGGATCACGAGGCGTGCCTCGTGCTGCTGGACTCCGGCGTCGCCCAATGTAAGAGCCAGATCGAGGAGAATGCCGCTTATACCGGCGAAACCCTGACGCAAAAACGGGGCAGGGTGACAATTGAGGTCGATCAGCTCAACGACACCAGCTGGTTTTTCACCTGTGTGGCGCGCTGCGGCAAAGCGCAGGCCACGCAGAGAGGGACGATCACCCTTCAAAACGGCCGCGCGGAAGTGACCGGCAAGTCCTCCAGATAGTGCTTTTTCTTTTTCCTTTTTTGTGGTAAACTATCCCAATAAATTAAATGGTCAATCAACTATAAAGCAACTTTTAAGCTGTAAGTTTAAATTTTAGATTTCGCGTCTTGCGACAAGAAAGGAAACGATTATGTGTGGCATTATCGGTTATACCGGAAAATTAGAGGTTCAAAATGTTTTGATCAACGGCCTTTCACGCTTGGAATACCGCGGCTACGACAGCGCCGGCATTGCTTATTTCCGTGAAAATCAGCCGCATATTTCACTGAGAAAGACGGCGGGCAAGGTGAAGGACCTGCGCGCGGTCTGTGACAAAGTGAACCCGTCGACCTGCGGCATCGGCCATACGCGCTGGGCGACCCACGGCGGTGTCTCGACTGCCAATGCCCATCCGCACCGCGTCGGCAAGGTCGCATTGATTCACAACGGCATCATTGAAAACTACGCGGCGATCACCAATAAATTCAATTTGGCGGATGAGCTTCAGTCCGAAACAGACACAGAAGTTGGGGCTGCACTGCTCAATCATTTTTACGAAGAAACCCACGATCCGAAGGAAACGATTCGCAAGGCAGTCGCTGAAATCAAGGGCTCCTTCGCCTTTGGGATTTTGTTCGAAGATCATCCAGGGGAAATCTACGCGGTGCGCAACGTCAGCCCGATGGTCGCGTCTTTCGATCCAAAAATCGGCGCGTTTATCGCCTCAGACGTTACGGCGTTTATCGAACACACCAATCGTTATTTCGTCGTGCCGGAATACACGATCGCATCCCTCTCGCCGGAAGGCATTGCCCTCGAGGATCTCGAAGGTCACCCGGTGACGCCGGAAATCATGACGGTCGACTGGGACCTGACGGCGGCGGAAAAGGACGGCTACCCGCACTTTATGATCAAGGAAATCCACGAACAGCCGGCCGCGATTACGCGGACCATCACGCCGAGAATCAAGAACGATTTACCAGATTTCTCCGGTGATCAGGTGCCGGACGACTTCTTCAAAGGGGCAGAAAACGTTACGATTGTCGCTTGCGGCACCGCGATGTACGCTGGCATGGTCGGCGCGGAATTCATTCAGAATCATCTGAGAATGCCGGTGACGGTTTCCATCGCGTCGGAATTCAGATATTCTCAGCCAGTTATCGACAAAAATTCTATTGTTATCGTCGTCTCTCAGTCTGGTGAAACCATCGATACCCTCGAAGCGCTGAAACTGGCGAAGCAGTACACCGACCGGACGCTGTCGATTGTCAACGTCAAGGAATCGTCGATTGCCAGAGAAAGTCATTACGTCGTCTACACCCACGCAGGCCCGGAAATCGCGGTGGCCTCAACGAAGGCCTACACGGTTCAGGTCGCGACGATGTACCTTCTCGGCTTTAAGCTCGGCCTTGTAAACGGCCGCCTGACCGAAGACGAAGCGAAAGAAAGAGTACAGGCGCTTAAGGCCATTCCGGGCCATATCGAAGAAGTGCTGCAATACGAAAACCAAGTCAAAGAGCTGACCAGCCGAATGGTCAACGCCCAGGACGCGTTCTACATCGGCCGCGGTCTGGACTACCGTGTGGCGATGGAAGGGGCGCTGAAGCTCAAGGAAATTTCGTACATTCACGCGGAAGCCTACGCCGCGGGCGAACTCAAGCACGGGACGATCTCGCTGATCGAAGAAGGCGTGCCGGTGATCGCCATCGCCAACCAGCAGAAGGTCTACGAAAAGGTCATTTCCAATATCCGGGAAGTCAAAGCGCGGGATGCCTTTGTCATTCTGATCTCAAAGGATAAGGAAATCAACGACCCGACAGTCTGCAACGTCCATTTGTCCATTCCAGACGTGCCAGACGATCTGACGGTCTTTGAAACCGCCGTGATCTGCCAGCTCATCGGTTATTACACCTCCGTCGGCAAAGGCCTCGACCCGGATCAGCCGCGCAACCTGGCCAAATCTGTGACCGTCGAATAATCAAACTAATAAAATAAATAATCGAATCGTCAACGCTCGAATCTTCGGATTCGGGCGTTTTTTTGATGCCGCCGGGGGTTTTCAGCACTGAAGCGTGAAATTTAAAATTACATAATTTTGGTTTGTCCTGTATTATTGGGCAAGTCACATCTTGCTTTATAATGAAACCGTAAGCACTGCTGGTGTGTGTGAAACAGTGCGAACAATAAAATGATATGAAAGCTTACAGAGGAGGCTATTATGGGAATTGCTAAAGGATTCACCGAACCGACTGATCGAGTTAAAAGACTGAAACAGCGCATTATTGACGCGACCCCAACAGTCGAAGCGGATCGTGCGGAACTGGTTACAGAAGCGTACCGCGCACACGAAAAAGAAGCGCCGGTTATGCGTATTGCGCACGCGAACGAACATATTTTAAATAATATTCCAATTACGATTCGCCCGGACGAACTGATTGTCGGGTCTGCCACATTAACAGACCGCGGCTGCCAGCTCTTCCCGGAATATTCGTACGACTGGGTAGCGGCTGAATTCGATACAATGGCCACACGTAAATGCGACCCATTTGAAATTCCAGAAGATACCAAGCACCGCTTGGAAAAAGTTTTTGAATATTGGCCGGGCAGAACCAACTCCGAACTGGCCAGCTCACTGATGTCCGACACCTGCCAGAAATGCCAGGATCTCGGCGTCTTCACCGTTGGGAACTATTACTACAACGGGATCGGCCACGTCTGCGTCGACTACGGCAAAGTATTGAGAGTCGGCTTCAGCGGCATCATCAAAGAAGCAGCTGAAAAGAAAGCAGCCCTCGATCCGAACGATCCGACGACCATCAAAAAACGCCAGTTCTACGATGCCGTCATCATCACCTACAACGCATGTATCAATTACGCTCATCGTTACGCTGAAATGGCCCTCGATATGGCGAAGAAGGAAATCAATCCGCAGCGCCAGAAAGAACTTCTGGTCATCGCGCAGAACTGCCAGAACGTACCGGAAAAACCGGCATCCAACTTTTGGGAAGCCTGCCAGTCCTTCTGGTTTGTCCAATTGATTATGCAGATCGAATCTTCCGGTCACTCCATTTCACCGGGACGTTTCGACCAGTATATGTATCCGTACTACAAGAACGATGCCAACATGACCCGCGATTTCGCGCAGGAATTGGTTGACTGCATCTTCATCAAACTCAACGACTTGAACAAAACCCGTGACGCGGTTTCCGACGAACTCTTCGCCGGCTACGCGATCTTCCAGAACATGTGCGCCGGCGGCCAGACCCCTGAAGGTCTTGACGCAACCAACGACGTTTCCTACATGCAGCTGGATGCCATCGCCCACACCGGTCTGCCGCAGCCATCCATGTCCATCCGTTACTGGGACGGCACGCCAGACGAATTCTTATACCGCGCATGCGAAGTGGTCCGCTTAGGACACGGCCTGCCGGCGATGTACAACGACGAAGTCGCGATTCCAATGCTCGAAAACGACGGTGTGTCACTGGAAGATGCCCGTGACTGGCTGCCAATCGGATGCGTTGAACCGCAGCCGCAGCACAAGACAGACGGCTGGCACGATGCCGCGTTCTTCAACTGCTGCAAGGTTTTGGATATTACGATGCACAATGGCCGCTGCCGCGGCGAACAGCTCGGACCAAAGACCGGCGAAATGACCGACTTCAAGACCTTTGAAGACTTTGTCGCCGCTTACGAAGAACAGATGAAATTCTTCATCGATTATTTGGTAGAAGCCGACAACTGCGTCGACTACGCCCACATGATGAACATGACCCTGCCGTTCGAATCCGCCTTGGTTGACGGCTGTATGGACAAGGGCGCAACCGTTCAGGAAGGTGCCGC
>DGWE01000003.1 GCA_002396065.1 Eubacteriaceae bacterium UBA4266 | reverse complement strand
GTCGAGGCGATTTTCCCGCACACCCATTTCGCGGCGTACCTGCCGAAGGAACTCGGCACGCCGAAGCCGGGCGAACACCCGGTGATGTACGTGGTGCTGACTTACGAAAAGAAGACGAAATGGACCGATACCGATGCGGGCATTGCCCTGTCAAACTTGACCCTCGCGGCCTGGGGCCACGGTGTAGGCAGCTGCATTCTCGACAACATCGACCGGCCGGAAATTGCGGCATTGCTCCACATTCCCGACGGGGTGACCATTCACTCGGCGGTGGCGCTGGGGTATCCGACCCACACCTCGAAAATTGTGGATCAAAAGGCGCCGAGGGACGTCAAATATTATTTGGATAATCAGAAAAATTACATGGTGCCGAAGCGGCCGTTCTCGGAATTTATTTTCGAAAACCGGTATCCCGAAGCGTAGGCTTACCGTAAAAAAAGCGCGTGTGAAAAATTTTTTCACACGCGCTTATGCCAGCGGCGCTTCGCCGAATTGGGCGAGGAGCTCGTTGGCGGCCATGACAGACAGCTGATTTTTGACCGCGTAGATCAGCACGGCGTCCCGTCGGTTCTTCGCGTAGAGGATGCCTTCGTGGGTCAGCTCCAGACCGCGCTGGGTTTCGGTTAGATCCAGACCGGCGGCGAGGGACAGCGCGACGATCTTGTCTCGGCTTGGCTTGCGGCTGCCGTTTAAAATGTGGTAGGCGTAGGTCCGGTCGAGACCGCTTTCGCGGATCAGCTCGTTTTTGGAGCGGGCCTGCACCTTGGGCAGGGCGGTGAAATAGGCCGCGAAATCCGCGGGCAGCGGATCGAGTCCGCCCAAATAATCGTGCAGCTCGGGCTCGCTGTCGGCAGAGACGAGGACGTTCATCAATTCTTCGGTCTTTTTTATCGGTGGCATCGCTTAGTTCCTTTGTACTATGTTAAAATAACGGTATGAAACAGAACCATACCAAACAGTATCGCGCGTGTCGGGATACTTTCTTCAAAACATTATACCATTTCGATACGCCCGGGCAAAGCCTGGTGATCGACGAGACGTCGGGGCGGCTGTTTCTGCGCAAGGAGCTGACCTATTACGACCCGTCGGTTTACCAGTTTTTGATGGGCTGCCGCGACAGCCGGCTCGTGCACGTGTTTGACGCCTGGCAGGAGGACGGCCGCTTTGTCGTCCTCGAGCAGTACGTCCAAGGTGAATTGTTGAGCGAGCGCCTGCGGCGGGATGATTTGAGCGCGCAGGAAAAACAGACGATTCTTCACGACGTCTGCGGCGCCCTCGAGGTGCTCCACAGCGCGTCGCCGCCGATTGTGCACCGGGACGTGAAGCCAGAGAACATCATGGTCACCGACAGCGGCCGGGCGGTCCTGATGGATTACGACGCGTCGAAGCGGGTCAAGCCGGCTCAGTCCCGGGATACGGTCCTCCTCGGGACGCGGGACAGCGCGGCGCCGGAGCAGTACGGATTTGGGGCGTCGGACGTGCGCACCGACGTCTACAGCACCGGAAAACTCATCGCGGCGATGTTTGGGAACACGCCGATTTATCATCACATCGTTGAAAAAGCGACGCGTCTGGACCCGAAGCGCCGATACCCCAATATCGCGGCGCTGGACCGTGCGCTGAGCCGCTTCGACAAGTCGATCGAAAATGTGAACAGCTGGGGCTGGCTCAGGGTAATCGGCACGGCGCTCTGCGTCATGCTCGCCTTCGCGCTGTGCCGCACGATGACTTTTGAGAACTCGTCGGGGCCGGCAGAGGACTTTATTACGCAGGTTGCTTTTTTCGTCGCCCAGTTGGCGGTCATCGAGGTGTGGTTCAACTGGACCGGCGCCTTTGATCACCTGCCCTTCAGAAAACAGGGCCAGGTTTCGCTGGGGCGGAAAATCGTCGAGAAGCTCATTTACGGCGCGGTGTTTTTCTGTTTGATCTTGATCATGGCGGTTATTTTGATTTTGTGTATTTTTGGAGCATAAGGATGAAACTCACAATACTTGGAACGGGCAACGCGATTGCGACCCGATGCTACAACACCTGCTTTGCGGTGCAGGATCACGGGCAGACCCTGCTGGTCGACGCCGGCGGCGGCAACGAAATATTGAGACGGCTGCCCGCAGCGGGCGTCGCGGTTAATGACCTGCACACGATGTTTGTCACCCACAAGCACATCGATCATCTCCTCGGGGTGATTTGGATCGTCCGCGTGGTGACGATGAACATGCTCAAGGGGACGTACGACGGGGATTTCACGATTTACAGCCACGACGAGGTGATCGACCTGATCACGTACATGAGCACCCACCTTTTGACGGGGAAGCAGGCCGCTCTTATCGGCAACCGCCTGCACCTCGCCGCGCTGAAGGACGGCGAAAGCTTTTACGGCGCGGGTCACAAGATCACGGTGTTCGACATCCATTCGACCAAGGCGAAGCAGTTCGGCTTTGTGATGGATTTGGGCGGCGGGCGGCACCTGACCTGCTGCGGCGACGAGCCGTGCCCGAAGTCGGCGGAAAAGCTGGCTGCCGGGAGCGAATGGATGCTCCACGAGGCGTTCTGCCGCTACTGCGACCGCGAAACTTACAAGCCCTACGAAAAGCACCACTCGACGGTTAAGGACGCCTGCGAGCTGGCTGAACGGCTGAAGGTGCCAAACCTGATTCTCTACCACACCGAGGATCACCACATCGCGGAGCGCAAGGCCCTTTACGGGGCTGAAGGCCGGCAGTATTATTCAGGCCGTCTGGAAATTCCAGATGATCTCGAAGGGTTTTACATCCTGTCGGATTAAATGAATGAATACGGATTTGCATGCGTGAGCGCCTTCGGGCGCTTTTTTTATTGCTAACATAAAAGGCCTTGGGTATAATGAAACAAGCTGATAGGAGAGAATTAAATATGGCAAAGACACTGAAAGATATGAAAATCGGTGAAACGGTCACGGTAATCGAGGTCGGCGGCCAGGGCGCACTGCGGCAGCACTTCCTCGACATGGGCATGATCCCAGGCGTGCGTGTCACCTTAATTAAGTACGCCCCGATGGGCGACCCGATGGAATTTAAAATCCACGACTACGTGCTGACCCTCCGCATATCCGAGGCGGCACAGATTACAGTCGCGGATCTGCCGAAGTCTGAAGAGATGCAACCGAAAAAGGCGCCGGCCCATGTCGAGCACCCGGGCTACGGTGAAACGGGTGTGCGTTTCCACAACGCGAAAACCGACGAGAGCCGGGCGCTGCCGAAGGACCAGATTTTGACCTTCGCGCTGGCAGGCAATCAGAACTGCGGCAAGACGACGCTGTTCAACCAGCTCACCGGCGCAAACCAGCACGTCGGGAATTTCCCGGGGGTGACGGTCGACAAGCGCACCGGCGTCATCCGCGGACAGGCCCGCACTGAGGTGACGGACCTGCCGGGGATTTACTCCCTTTCGCCCTACACAGAGGAGGAAGTGGTCTCCAGGGAATATATTTTGAAGGAGAAGCCTCAGGGCATCATCGACATCGCCGACGCAACGAATCTGGAGCGCAATTTGTACCTGACTCTTCAGCTCATGGAGCTGCACGTGCCGATGGTGCTGGCGCTGAACATGATGGACGAAATGCGGGGCAACGGCGGTTCGGTGGACATCAACCGGATGGAAGAAATGCTCGGGATCCCTGTGGTGCCGATTTCCGCGTCCCTGGACGAAGGGGTCGACGAGCTGATTCACCACGCGGTGCACGTCGCGCGGTATCAGGAATGCGATGCGGTGACGGATTTCTGTGGGCCGGAGGATCACAACGGCGCGGTGCACCGGGCGATTCACGGCATCATGACGCTGATTTCAGACCATGCCCAGCGGGCAGATATTCCGCTGCGCTTCGCGGCGACGAAGGTGGTCGAGCAGGATGAAAAGGTCATCGAGGCGCTGAATCTCGACGAGAACGAAAAGGAAATGATCGAACACATCCTCGTTCAGATGGAAAAGGAACGGGGGCTCGACCGCCGGGCCGCCATTGCGGACATGCGCTTCCATTTCATCGAACAGGTGACGAACGCCTGCGTCATCAAGCCGAGAGAGTCCAAGGAACAGCGGCGGAGCGAACGCGTCGACCGCGTGCTCACCGGCAAATACACGGCGATTCCGATTTTCGTACTGGTCATGGCGGCTGTCTTCGCGCTGACCTTCAACGTGCTGGGGCTGCCCCTTCAGAACCTGCTCGACCGGGGCATTACGGCAGTCCGCGACGGCGTCGGCGCCTGGATGACCGCGGCCGGCGTCGCCAAGGGCTTGAGGCTCTTTGTGACTGAGTGCCTGTTCGACGGCGTCGGGACAGTCGTCAGCTTCGTGCCGATCATCGTCATCCTGTTCCTGTTTCTGTCCATCCTCGAGGACAGCGGCTACATGGCGCGCATCGCCTTTGTGATGGACAAGCCTTTGAGAAAGCTTGGGCTGTCCGGCCGGTCGATCGTGCCGCTGCTCGTCGGCTTCGGCTGTTCGGTGCCGGCGATCATGTCGACGCGGACGCTGCCGTCGGAACGGGACCGCCGGATGACGATCATGCTCATTCCCTTTATGAGCTGTACGGCGAAGCTGCCGATTTACGCGCTGTTTTCCGGCGTCTTCTTCCCGCATTACGCGGCGCTGGTGATGATTTTACTGTACGTGCTCGGCATCACGGTCGGCATCCTGACGGCGGCGGTGCTCAAGCACACGGCGTTCACAGGCGAACCGGTGCCCTTTGTCATGGAGCTGCCCAATTATCGGATGCCGGGGATCAAAAATGTCGGCCGGCTGATGTGGGATAAGACCGCGGATTTCATTCAGCGCGCCTTTTCGATCGTGCTGATCGCCAATATTGTGATCTGGTTCCTGCGTTCCTTCAACCCGGCGCTGCACATGGTGACGGCGGCCAATATGGACAGCAGCATTCTCGCGATCGTCGCCGGGGTGCTCGCGCCGATATTCGCGCCGATGGGCTACGGCAGCTGGAAGATGGTGACGGCGCTGATTTCGGGCTTTTTGGCCAAGGAAAGTGTCGTGGCGGTGCTGGGCACCCTGTATTCTGGTTCCGCCCTCGCGTCGGTGCTTTCGCCGGTTTCGGCGGCGGCCTTTCTGGCGTTCTGCCTGCTCTACACGCCGTGCGTCGCGGCGATGTCGTCGGTGCGCCGGGAGCTGGGCACCAAATGGATGATCGGGATTATCGCGATGCAGTGCATCATTGCGTGGGTGATTTCCTTCATCGTGTTCACCGTCGGCTCGCTCATATAACGATCGATTCACAAGACTGGTGTGTCCTCTGAGGACACCAACCGGTCTTTTTTTTGTGCTACACTACCTTAAACGTTTATTTCCATAAAGGGGGGAAGCAGCATGAAAAAACCAATCTACAAACGCTGGTGGTTTGATATGCTCCCTTTTAGGTAGACA
>DGWE01000100.1 GCA_002396065.1 Eubacteriaceae bacterium UBA4266 | reverse complement strand
GACGTAAACCCGCCGGTACCGATGACGAGCGCCGGCTTGTAGCGGTTCAAAAGCTTTCTGGAGTCACGGGCGCTTTTGAGCAGATTTTTCGCCGCGATCACTTTCTTGACAAAACCGCGCTGAAAACCCGACGCGTTGATGAATTCCATCGGGTAGCCGTAACGCGGCACAATGTTTTTTTCCATGCCGACGTGTGAACCGATGAACACGATCTTGACGTCCGGCATGCGTTTTTTTAGACAGGCAGCAATGGCCAGACCGGGATAAATGTGTCCGCCGGTTCCCCCTGCTGCAATGAAAACTGTTGTCATGCTGTTTTTTCCTCCGTTTTCTGGCGTTTGCGCCGTTTCGTCTTCGGCTCACCCACCGTCACTTTTCTTCCTGGCTTTCTCGACATATTGACAATTAAGCTCATCATAAAGAAGAGGATGATCATCGATGTACCGCCGGCGCTGATAAAGGGCAGCGCCATCCCGGTAACCGGCATGATATTCGTCGCGACCGCCACATTGACAATCACCTGAAAGCCCAGCAGCGCCATAATCGAGCAGCCGTAAACGTAGCCGAATTTCGTTTTGGACGCCTTCGCGATGCGAATTCCTCTATAAATGATAAACCCGTACAGAATTAGAAGCAGCACACAGCCGACAAGCCCGCATTCTTCGCCGATGTTGGCAAAGATAAAATCGTTCTGAAGCTCCGGCAGAAACAGCATCTTCTGTCTGCCGTTGCCAAGACCCTTGCCAAAGATGCCGCCGGAGCCAATGGCCAAAATTGACTGTCTGATCTGGTAATCCGCGCCGCCCTTTCCCATAAACACGCGGATGCGGTCGAGGCGAAAGGGCTGCAGAATCAAAGCGAGACCAACTGCCGCAACGATCAGCAGAATGTACGGGATAAAATACCTGAATTTAATTCCCGAAAAGAAATAGACGCACAGCATCCCAAAGCCGATCGCCATCGCCGCGGAAAGCGACGGTTCTATTGCCGCGAGTCCGCAGAGCACCACCATCGGCAAAATACAATATAATGTGAATTTCCAAAAATTGCTGTAGACTTCTTTTTTCTGGCAGACAATGCTGCTGGCGTAAATGATGCCGGTCAGCTTCGCGAATTCCGAAGGCTGGAAGGTGATGGATCCGACTGCGAGCCACCGCTTTGCGCCGTTGACCTCTGATCCCGCGACCAGAACGAACCCCAGCAGAGCCGCAGTGATTACAAGTGCGACCAACGCCACATGGACATTATTAAATTTTCGGTAATCGATTCGACTGGCAAACCAAAGTACAAACAGCCCGCCGATCACATAAACGGCCTGTTTGATAAACTGCGCGTAGCCGCTTCCGGTTGCACTCGAAACCGACGACGTGTACATGCTGGCCGAAAAAACCATCAGCAGCCCAAAGCCGGTCAAGACGAGCAGTGCCAGTGTAAAGGCGCGGTCTGGTCTGCTCCAGTAACGGCGGCCAGACTGGCGGCGCCCCCCGTGTTGCTGTCGATCCGCCATTACGCTTTAACGAGCTGCTTGAACAAGTCGCCGCGGTCTTCGTAATTGGCAAACATATCCCAGCTTGCGCAGGCCGGCGAGAGCAGCACGACATCGCCGGAGACAGCCTTTTCCTTGGCGGTTTTCACGGCTTCTGGATAATCCTTGACGAAGATGTAGTCGCTGAATCCGCACTGATCCGCTGTGGCTGCGATATTCTTCGCTGTGGCACCGAGCAGAATCATCAGCTTCACTTTATCCTTAATGTAGCCCATCAGTTTGGTGTAATCTTCTTTCTTGTCGTATCCGCCTGCAATGAGTATCGTCGGCTTTTCCATCGCCTTCAGCGCTGTAATCGTCGCGTCGGTGTTGGTGCCCTTGGAATCGTTGATGTAGTCGACGCCGTCAATCGTCGCGACAAATTCCTGACGATGTTCAACGCCCTTAAAGTCCTTCAGCCCTTTGCGGATATTGCCTAAGGAAACACCTGTGAAATAGGTCAGTCCGATCGCCGCCATCGCATTCATCACATTGTGCGGCCCTTTGATCGTGATATCCGAAACGGCACTGACCATTACATCCTTTTCCGGGTCGTCCCCTTCGGCGATGTAGACCTTGCCGTCCTTTTGATAAATCCCCGGCGCCACGCGTTTTTCCAGACTGAAGCTGATCTTTTTAGATTTTGCGTCCGCTGTGTACTTCAACGCATTGTCGTCGTCGGCATTGATGACGAGAATATCGTCCGGCGTTTGATTTTGGAAAATCTTCGCCTTGGCCTTGTAATAATTGTCAAGGGTGCCGTGACGGTCAAGATGGTCTGGTGAAAGATTTAAAATCGCAGCCGCCTTCGGTCTGAACGTATCCGTGGTTTCCAGCTGAAAGCTCGAAAGCTCAGCGACATAAAGATCAGACGGCGTAGACGTATTGACGTAATGTGTCACCGCGTTGCCAATGTTGCCGACCACGTAAACATTGGGATAACGATCGTCCAGCTTGAAAATTTCACCGGTCAGTGAAGTCGTGGTCGTTTTGCCGTTCGTCCCGGTAATGCCGACAAAAGGCGTGGAGGTCATCCGGTACGCTGCTTCCACTTCGCTGATGACCGGAATGTTTTTCTTGTACGCTTCCTGAATAACTGGAATGGTCAACGGCACACCTGGACTGGGAATGACCGCGGAAACGCCGTTGACGACGCTTTTCGGCACTTGGCTTCCGAAAAAGCAGGACAGATGGGTTTTCGGCAATGCTTCAAAAGCTTCCGCAATGGCTGGAGAAGCTTTGGCGATCACATTAAAATCCTTCGTATCCGTCAAAATAACCGATTGTTTATTTAATAGAAGCGCCCGCGTCACTGCAATGCCGCTGCGTTCCGCTCCAATCACTAAATACGTCTTCATATTGAATCTTCCTCCTCAATATTGATTTTAGAAAATGGCCAGCATAGCGACGCTGACGCAAATTACCGTTACAATCCAAAATACGGTCACCACGCGGGTTTCACTCCATCCGGACAATTCAAAATGATGATGAATCGGCGTCATTTTGAAAATCCGCTTGCCGTGGGTCGCTTTGAAATAGGTCACCTGCATAATGACGGAAAGGGCTTCCAGGAAATAAATGAAGCCTGCGATCAGAATAAAGATCTGAAGTCTCAGCGTGATCGCGGTCATCGTGACCGCTGCACCCAATGCCAACGAACCGGTATCGCCCATGAAAATATTGGCCGGATTGGAATTCCAGCGCAAAAATCCAAAGCAGCCGCCCACAACCGCACCGGCAAAGGCGGCGATTTCCGCATCCTTGACGACAATGGCCACCGTCATGAAGAAAATCATCACGAAGGCCGTCACCCCGGCGCACAACCCGTCGAGACCGTCCGTCAGATTAACCGCGTTGGTCACCGCTACGATGACAAAGACCGTAAAAGGATAGAATCCCCAGCCCAAATCGATGAGTTTGTGGCTGAAGGGCACTACCAGCTGTGTGCCAATGTCGGGATTAGTCCCCGCGTAAACCGCGATGACAATTGCCGCGGCGATTTGGAGCACCAGTTTCTGCCAGGCACGCAGCCCCAGATTGTGATGTGCCGTGACTTTAATAAAGTCGTCGATAAAGCCGATCACCCCAAAGGCGATCATGCCGAGCAGCGGAAACAGCAGATCTTTCCCGACGATGAACGTAAAAACGATCATCGCGATCAGAATGCCGCCTTGAATCACGATGCCGCCCATCGTCGGCGTGCCGGATTTTTTCTGATGGCTCTTCGGCCCTTCCTCGCGAATCGCCTGGCCGAAATTGAGCTTATGCAGAACCGGCAGAGATAATTTTGTCCCAATCCAGACCAGCACAAAGCTGATAATCAACGAAATAAACGCAGCGTGTATGCTTTCCATAATGTAAAATACTCCTTATTCTTTGGTTTAACTGGTCTTAATTTGATTTTAACCGATCTGCGACACTGCCGATGTTCATGCTGTGGGAGGCCTTCAGCAAAACGGTATCCCCCGGCTTTGCTACAGCCTTCAAAATTTCAGCTGCCGCGTCAGCGTTTTCCGCTCGGTAAACCTCCGCGCCGTTATTTTCCGCGCCCTGTGCCGTATGTTCAGAAAGTGGCCCAACGGCAATGACGACGGCCGCCTTTTTCGCCGCGTACGCACCGACTTCCCGGTGTTTTGCCGCGCTGTCCTTCCCGATTTCGAGCATATCGCCCAAAACGGCAACGACGCGGCCGTCCGCCTGTGCCGATATGGTGTTCAGCGCCGCTTTGACCGATTCCGGATTAGCGTTGTAAGAATCGTCAATCACGTGAAGGCCGGCGATTTCTTCCCGCTTCATCCGGTTGCCGCTCGGTACAAAGGCGTCAAGCCCTGCCTGAATTTCTTCTGGCATGTAATGGTAGATCAGCCCGACGCCAATGGCCATTAGACAGTTGTAGATGTTGTGTTCGCCGGGATATCTGAAATGATACTGGCTGCCGCGGACCGTAAAGGTCGATCCCGCCGCGTCCTGGCTGATGTTTTCAGCGAGGAAATCCACATCCGCCTGATGAATCCCGATGCGCATCACGCGGTAAGGATCGGACACAACTTTCCGGAGGTAAGGATCGTCGCCATTGACCAGTGCAATATCGTCTGGTCCCATGGTCTCGAGGATTTCCTTTTTCGCTTTAAGGGTGTTGTCCTTGGAACCGAGATTTTCCAGATGGGCCGAGCCAATATTGGTAATGACCCCAATGTGGGGCTTCACTTCAAAAATTGAACGGTGAATTTCCTTTAAATGGTTCATTCCCATTTCGACGACTGCAGCCTCGTGTTCAGGTGTGAGCTGAAAAAGTGTCAGCGGTACGCCGATTTCGTTGTTGAAATTCCCCTGCGTCTTCATGACGTGCTTCTTTACGCCAAGCACCGAGGCGATCAAATCCTTCGTCGTCGTTTTTCCGGCGGAGCCAGTCACCGCGACAACTGGAATATCGTACCGTGCGCGGTTGGCCGCCGCCAGCTGTCTAAGCGCTTCCATCGTGGAGGCCACGACAATTTTAACGGCACCCGCTACGCTGATCTGATCCTGATGATCTGTGTCGCACAGATACGCCGATGCGCCAGCTGCGCAGGCCGCTTTAATAAAACGGTGGCCGTCGTTGTTTTCGCCGATAATCGGCACGTAAAGATCGCCGGCTTTCACAATCCGGCTGTCGATCACCACGCCGGTAATCGGCTGCGTGCCGTCACCTTCTGTTATTTTTCCGCCTGCAATCTGCGCAGCCTCTTCTGCTGTCCATGGTTTAAATCCCATTACATCTGCCTTCTTTCCTTGTGATTATTTTTGTTTAAAGGTCACGGTAACCTTCGAATTACGGTTGACCTTCGTCCCTGCTTTCGGGTTCTGACTCACCGCAAAGCCTGAGCCTTTGACTTTTATTTTCAGGCCAAGTCCCGTCAAAATTTCATTGGCCTCTTGAATATTCATGCCGGATAAATCCGGAACGGTGACCTTCGCGTTGGTGTCGTCCGCGCTCTTCCCGGTCACGAGTACCATCGTCTTGCCGCTCTTGTACGTCGATTTGGATTTCAGGCTTTGGGAAACCACAACACTGCCGCCGGCACTGTCGTCCACTTTGTAAGTGATGCCCTTTTCCTTCAGGATTTCTTTGGCAAATTCCACTTCCTGTCCTGTGACGTCCGGAACCGTCACCGTGTTTTTCGTCATCTTGGTCGACGATTTGCTGCTCGGGTTCATGTAATCTGACGTCTGCTGCAGGATCTTGATCGCCGCCGGCGCCGCCGATTGGGCGCCGTACGCGCCGCTCTGGGCTTCATCGATGACCACCAGGACTGCGTATTTCGGATTCTTGACCGGCGTAAATCCAAAGAAGGATGTCACGTATTTCGAGTGGGAGTATTCGCCGTTTTCAACTTTCTGTGCCGTCCCGGTCTTTCCGCCGATGCTGTAATCACCAGCCAATGACGCGAGTTCCGGGTTATTGGTGACCACCTTTTCCATGATCTGACGCATTTCCTTTGACGTCGCCTTGGAAATAATCTGTTTTGAAGCGCTCGTCGACGCATTAGAGCTGATGCCCTTATTTTGAGACGAGATCACCGTCGGGCGCATATAATGCCCGTTATTGATGACGCTGTTCAGCGCACTCAATAGCTGAATTGGCGTCGTCATCAACCCCTGTCCAAAGGACAGGTTTGAATAGTCGAGTAGATTAATCGAATTGCCCGATTTAAATACACGTGTCATCACGCCTGCTTCTTCACCCGGCAGTTCGATCCCGGTGGTCTTACCAAAGCCATAATCGTAGGCGTAACGGTAGAACAGCGTAGGATCAAGCTTCTGAATGATCTGCACCAGACCAGGGTTGCACGAATTTGAAACCGCTTCAGCCGCAGTTTGAACGCCGTGGGTCGCAGTACAATTGATCGTCACACCGTCGATGTTAATTGATCCGTTGCAGACCACCTTGTCCGACGGCGAAATCGCCCCTTCTTCAAAGGCGGATGAAGCCGTGATCGGCTTGAAGGTCGAGCCCGGCTCGTAAGTAAAGCTGACAGCCGGATTGCTCCACATGAGATTCAGCTTGTCGGCATTGGACTTGCCGTCGAGCTGATCGCTGTAATTCTTGGCGTAGGTTTTGTTTAACGTGTAGGGGTTGTTTAAATCGTAATCCGGCTTCGTCGCCATCGCCAGGATTTCGCCTGTGTCCACATCCATGACGATCGCCGTGCCGCGTTTGGCCTTCCATTCCTTGATCGATTCGTTCAGAGCCTTTTCAGCCATGATCTGAATATTGCTGTCGATGGTCAGGACCAGATCCTTGCCCTTTTTCGGCTGCTTGACCACCTTGGTCAAGGACGGCAGTGTGTTGCCTGACGCGTCTTTCTGGAGATAAGCCAGACCGTTTTGACCTGAGAGCCAGCTGTTGTACGTGCTTTCCACACCGCTGACGCCTTGATAGTTTTGGTTCGTAAATCCCAGAACGTAGGACGCAAAATTACCGTTGGTGTAATAGCGGCGGCTGTCGTCGATGAGCTCAACCCCATTGGTCGACTGAACCTCGCCGTTTTTCTTCACGGTCATGTCCTTGAGGATTTTGTTCGCCAGCGAATTGTCCACCTGGCTCTTGATCAAAACCGCTGAATTTTCCCTTTCCGTCAAGTAGCCGAGGGCTGTTTTGTAGGACAGGTTGTCAAAAATCGCCGCCAGCGCCTTCGCGGTGGTCTTCGCGTCATCGATTTTGTCCGGATAAGCGTAGAGCGTGCCGTCCCGGTACTTCAAGCCGTCGCGGTCGAGGGCGTGGGCGCGCTGGCCTTCACTCGCCGAGATGCTGTTCTTGACGATGACGTAGTCATTCTCAAGCTTTTCCGCTTTTTTCCTCAGGCTGTCTTCCTTTAAGTCGAGCTTTTGGGCTAATTCCTTAACCAGTTTATCTTCGTCTGTGATTTCAGATGGAATAATGTAGACGGCTTTCGCCGACGAATCCTGGGCCAGGATGTTCCCGTTGCGGTCGTAAATATTGCCGCGGGAGGCCTGCACCTGAACCTGATCGACAACCTGATCGACTTGTCTGGCGTATTGATCTGACGAATCGATGATCTGCAGATAAACCAGTTTGCCGACAATGACCGCCGCGAGAATGAGAAAAATGACCAAGATAAAGGCCACGCGTCTGTTTTGCAGGCGCCGCTGCTTCGCGGCCGGTGCCAGCGGCTTCCGGCTACTTTTTTTTGATTTGTGAGTGGTTTTTTTATTTCTTGATGATTCCATATTTTGAAAGTTTCGCCTTAAACCAATCGATTAGATAATCGAAATTTGTTTTCTGTTTTTTCTGATGCTTCGGGACCATGTAGACGTATTGATCTGCCTTCGGCTCGCTCATCCCGTAGCTTCGCGCCTTTTTTTCAATTTTCGCAAGATTGTGAGAGCTGACGATTTTCCCTTCCTTCGAATCGTTGAGGGATTTCTGGGTGTTGACCTGATCTTGAAGATTACTGATCTGCCGATCGAGTCTCAAAATAGCGGCCTGCTGAATCAATGCCCCAAAGGCAATGGCAAAGACCACAATAATGATCAGCACATCTGGCCTGAGCTTTCTGCCAGAGCGGCGCCTTTTTCCAGATTTTCTGCGCCGATGGGATGCGCGGGGCGGCTTTGTCTGTGTCTGTTTTCCCCGGGATTTCACTGTTTGAGATTTTGATCGGGATCTTTTCGGATGACTTTGATTCGCGTTTGGCATATTTATCCTTTAGTTTCTTCGCGTTCCAGACGCTCTGCGACCCTGAGCTTGGCGCTTCTCGCCCGCCTGTTGTCCTGCACTTCTTCAGCTGATGGGGCGATAGGCTTGCGCGTTATCTTTTTTATTGTAGGTTTTCTGCCGCAGACGCACACCGGAAATTCCGGCGGACAAATGCAGGGGTCGGCCTGCTCGTTGAACAGCTGCTTGATCTGCCGGTCCTCCAGCGAATGAAAGGTAATGACACAGATGCGTCCGCCCGGTTTCGTCCGGTCGATCGCATTTTTGACGGCCTGGGTCAAAATTCTCAGCTCGCCGTTGACTTCGATGCGCAGCGCTTGAAATGTCTTTTTGGCCGGATGACCCTTTCGTCTGAATTTTTCAGGCGTGGCATCCCGAATCACATCGGCTAAATCCAGCGTCCGCCGAAACGGCTGCGTCTTTCTCCGGCTGACAATCGCTCTCGCGATACGGCCGGCCAATTTATCTTCTCCGTATTCGAAAATCACCTGCTTAAGCGCCTGTTCCGAGTAGGTATTGACCACATCCGCGGCGGTTAATGCCTGCTGCCGGTCCATCCGCATATCGAGGGGACCGTCATGGTGATAGGAAAAGCCGCGCTCCGGCTGGTCGAACTGAAAAGACGACACGCCGAGATCAAAGACGACACCGTCCACAGCCGAAATCTGAAGTGCATCGAGAATGGCCGGAAGGTGGACGAAATTATCTCGGACGAAATCCTTACGGCACGGATAGCTCGAAAGACGCTTCTCGGCTCTGGCGATGGCGTAATCGTCCTGATCGATGCCGATCAGCCGGCCTTGATTGGACAAACGCCTGGCGATCTGCTCCGAATGTCCGCCGCCGCCCAGCGTGCAGTCGACGTAACAGCCGTCGGGCTTCACGTTTAAGGCGTCGATGGTTTCGTTGAGCAGTACGCTGATATGTTGGTCCTTTGATTTCATCTTTCAGCTCCAAAAATTGAAAATTATTAAAACATTATACCACAGATTAATGGCCCCATTATTTTAATGCAAAAATAAAAAGCCGTAAAGTTTGAATTACGGCTCTTTAAGAATTGTCAGCGTATATTTTTTATATATGATTAATCATGCTGGCCAAATAGCCGGCGCCAAAGCCATTGTCGATATTCACCACACTGACACCGCTCGCGCAGGAGTTGAGCATCGACAAAAGTGCCGACAATCCGCCGAACGAGGCGCCGTACCCCACCGAAGTCGGGACGGCAATGACCGGGCAGTCTGCCAGTCCGCCGACGACGCTGGCCAAAGCCCCTTCCATGCCGGCGGCCGCCACGATAACCCGCGCGTTCATAATGTTGTCGAGATGATCGAGCAGACGGTGCAGGCCGGAAACGCCGACGTCGTAAAGCCGGTCCACCGTATTGCCGAGCATTTCAGCAGTCAGCGCCGCTTCTTCGGATACTGGCAGATCGCTGGTTCCGCCGGTCACCACCAAGATGCAGCCTTTGCCGGTCTTTTCAGGCATTTCGCCGACCTGGCCAAATCGCGCCAGCTCGTGGTAAATCATCGGGACTTCTTCGCAAATGCGCTGGGCCTTTTCCGGGCTCACCCTGGTGATCATGACGTTCTTCTGATGGAGCGACGTCATTTCTTTGACGATCCCGATAATTTGATCGGCCGTCTTGCCGGCACCGTAAATGACCTCCGGGATCCCCTGTCTCAAACCGCGGTGTGTGTCTATTTTCGCGTAACCGATATCCTGATAGGGCGCTTCTTTCAAATCCAAAACCGCCTGATCAATCGATACCTCCCCAGATTTCACCTGTTCGAGGAGTTTATAAACTTCCTTTTGATCCATAAACATCCCCTGCTTTATTTGGACTGTCTGATTTCATCCCGAAGCTCGTCAATCAGCTCCGAGGCTTTAATATTGTTGCGCATCAATTTGCTGTCGCATCGGTCGGTGATGGCCTCTGCTTCCACGCGATTGGACATGCTGGTCGTGTTAATGAGCACATTCAAATGTGCGGCGTTGAGTGCCGCCATGCAGAGCATCGCCGCAGCTGCCGCGTCGCTTTTCGCCAATTCGCTGCCCTTCCCTGCGACTGCTTCGATCGCGTCCAGCGCCTCTTCGCACAAATCCATGATTTTTTCAGGGACACCGCAGGCCGTGTACAACGCGGTTTCCAGCGTTTCCCGGTAGCGTTCCCGTTCAACTTCTGTGTCTTTCGGCATGCTGTACGCCTTGGCCAGCGGCCTAAAGGCCGCCGCATCCTCTTCGACACAGCTCAGCAGCTCGTCTTTGATGGCACCGAGATCCTCAACCTTCTTCTGAAAATCAGCTTCGTGCTGTGCGTACTTTTTCTTGCCGATGCTTAAATTTAAATACATCATCCCGAGGGCAGACCCGAGGGCGCCGACCAGTGCCGCCGCACCACCGCCGCCAGGGACTGCTGATTTCGAGGCCAGAATATCCGCAAAAGACGCGCAGCTTCTTTGAATTAATTCTTTTTCTTCTGACAAAAACTATTCTCCAATCGTCACGCTTTATTTAGTTTTACTGCCGCAGTAATGACGTGTTTCGCCAAAATCGTGGACGTGATCCCGCTGACGCCGCCCGGCGTCGGGGTCACCGCATCGACGATCGGCGCCACCTCATCGAGATCCACATCGCCGTAGAGCTTACCGTCCTGAAAGGTTGTCCCTACGTCGATGACAATCTGTCCAGGGCTGACGAAATCCTTTGTGACCATATGGACGCGGCCCGTCGCCGCGATCAAGATCTCCGCGCCTCTGGCGACACCTGCCAAATCGCGGGTCCCGGTATTGCACATCGTCACCGTCGCGCGCCGTTTGAGCAGCATGCTCGCTAAGGGTCGGCCCACCACAATGCCGCACCCGATGATGACTACGCGCTTGCCGTACACGTCGATTTGATAATGATCGAGCAGTGCCATCACCGCCTCCGGCGCGCAGTACGCAAAGCCGTCCAATCTGCCGGACAAGGTGTCCGACAGATTCTGATCGGTTGCGCCGTCGACGTCCTTTTTCGGATCGATCGCTTGAATGACCCGCTTGTCGTCGTAACCCTCCGGCAGCGGCTGAAACAGCAGAATGCCGTGAACCGTCGGATCCTGATTGAGCGCCTCGATCTGCGCGATGACCGCCTCTTCTGACGGCTGAGGGTCCAGCACGATGTTCTTGACGCCGATCCCGTAGCGCTGCATCGTTTTCGTAGCACCCTTTTCGTAGGAAATATCAGCGCCCTTGTGGCCGATGCGCACTGTCGCCAGAGTCGGCTTGATACCACGGTCGGCCAAGGCTTTAAAATCCGACTGCCAGCTTTCCTGAATGCCGGCGTTCACGGCCTTTGCTGTGTACTCAACGGCCATCTTAGAACAGTCCCGTGATTTTGCCGGTTTCATCGACGTCGATGTTTTCTGCAGCCGGCACCTTCGGTAGCCCCGGCATCGTCATAATGTCGCCGGTCAGCGCGACGATAAAGCCGGCGCCCGAGGAGACCTTAATATTGCGGACAGTGATTCTAAAGCCCTTCGGTGCGCCAAGCAGAGACGCATCGTCTGAGAATGAGTATTGGGTTTTCGCCATGCAGATTGGCAGATTTGAGAATCCAAGTGCTTCGAGCTGTTCCATCTGCTGACGGGCATCCGCGGTCAAATCGACGCCGTCTGCGTGGTAAATCTTCTTGGCAATGGCATCGAGCTTATCTTCGATTGAATCGTTGGTGTCGTAGGCATATGAAAAATCGTTCGGTTCTTCACAGAGCTTGACCACTTCTTCAGCCAGTGCGATGCCGCCTTCTCCGCCTTTAGCCCAGACTTCGGATAAGACCGCGTTGACGCCGAGCTTTTTGCATTCCGCTTCGACCAGATCCAGCTCTGCCTTCGTGTCTGTCGGGAAGGCGTTGATCGCCACCACGCAGGGCAGATGATAGACATCCTTAATATTCGCCACGTGTTGAAGCAGGTTCGGCAGGCCTTTTTTGAGGGCGTCGAGATTTTCTTCATTGAGGTCTTTGACCGCAACGCCGCCGTGGTGTTTGAGAGCGCGGACTGTCGCGACGACGACCACAGCACTCGGATGGAGACCAGCCGCGCGGCATTTGATGTCAAAGAATTTTTCAGCGCCGAGGTCTGCGCCGAATCCAGCTTCCGTAATGGCGTAATCGCCTAAATTCATCGCCATTTTAGTCGCCATGACACTGTTGCAGCCGTGGGCAATGTTGGCAAACGGGCCGCCGTGGATAAAGGCCGGTGTGCCTTCGAGAGACTGCACCAAATTTGGCTTGAGGGCATCCTTCAAAAGGGCTGTCATCGCGCCCTGCGCCTTCAAATCTGCAGCGGTAACCGGCTTGTCGTCGCGGGTATAGCCGATAATCATTCGGCCCAAACGCGCCTTCAAATCCGGAATAGATGTTGCCAAGCAGAGCACCGCCATGATTTCTGAGGCGACGGTGATATCGAAGCCGTCTTCGCGAGGCACGCCGTTTTTCTTTCCGCCGAGACCGTCGACGATGTTTCTCAGCTGACGGTCGTTCATGTCTACCGCGCGCTTCCAGGTGATTTTGCGCGGGTCGATGTTCAGTTCATTGCCTTGGTGAATGTGGTTGTCGATCATGGCCGCCAGCAGGTTGTTTGCCGCACCGATGGCGTGGAAATCACCAGTGAAATGAAGGTTAATGTCTTCCATCGGAATAACCTGCGCATAGCCGCCGCCGGCCGCACCGCCTTTAATGCCGAATACCGGTCCGAGGGACGGTTCGCGAAGGGCGACCACGACGTTTTTCCCGATTTTTTTCATCCCATCTGCGAGGCCGATGGTCGTCGTCGTTTTGCCTTCGCCGGCTGGTGTCGGGTTAATCGCCGTCACGAGGATCAATTTGCCGTCGTCAGCTGGGTGATCCGTCAAATAATTGTAGTCAATTTTTGCCTTAATCGGTCCGTACTGTTCCACGTATTTCGGATCGATGTTCAGTGCATCGGCAATTTCGCTGATCGGCTTTGGCGTACAGCTCTGCGCAATTTCAATATCCGATTTGATTTTCATACTTTCCTCCCATTTTGCTTTGATCATTTTCGAGTGAATACTTGTGTTTAGTCTATCATCGCAGGTAAGCGATGTCAATTCAATTCACCGGCGGTTTTCAGGCCAAACAAAGGTGCCGCCGAGCGCACGCCGTCTAAAATGGCCAGCCGAATCTGCTCCGCTGCAACCGCCGCAATGGCATCGAAATCCCCTTCGGTTTTGCCCGACGCCATGACAAAAATCGTGTCACCGTCGCCAGACGTGTGTACCGGCGAGATCGCCCGGGCGTAGCCGTCGTGCGCGATCGATGCGATTTTCAGGCACTGCGCCTTGGTCAGCTTTGCGTTTGTCATCACGCAGGCAATGGTCGTGTTGCCGGGAAAGATTGGATGATCCCGCTTGACGTCCTCGAGCATTTCCTCGTATGTCGTTTTGCCAAAGTGTGCGCCGGATTCGTCGAGCAGCCCTGCAATTTTGGTCTCGCCGTCAAACACGTCGCCGAGAGCGTTAACCGCCACAACCGCGCCGATTTGGAGATCCCCAAAGGCGGCTGTGCTCACGCCCTGCCCGCTTTTCATCATGCGCGCCGGTCCACGGTATTTGCCGACGGTCGCGCCGGTTCCCGCGCCGACATTTCCAGATAATAGTTTCTGATTTTTAAAGGCATTTTCAGCCGCGGCCCGGCCCATTGCGATATCCGGCCTGATTTTTCCGTCGCCGACCGGCAGGTCGAATAAGGACGCACCGCAGACGATCGGCACCTTGCCGTATCCCGTCTCAAACCCAATGTGCTTTTCCTCGAGAACGGCCATCACGCCCGAAGCCGCCGTCAGACCGAAGGCACTGCCGCCTGACAGGGTCACGCTGTGGATGGCCTGGACCATGTTCTCCGGCCTCAGCAGATCCGTTTCCCGGGTAGCTGGGCCGCCGCCCCGGACATCCACACCTGCCGTGGCGCCGTCCGGGCAGATGATCGTCGTCACGCCGGTTCCGGCCTTTTGATTTTCCGCTGTTCCGATTAAAAATCCATCGATTGGCATCATTTCACTCCTTTACAATTTACTGCTTTGCGTTTTATTTATTCTAACAAAAAAAGCAGCCGAAGCTGCTTAATTTTTTTAATGGACAACGCCCTGCAATTCGTTAACCTGCTTTCTCGGGTGCAGGCTCTGAATATGTTCGGCGATGTTCGTGGCGTGGTCGCCAACACGTTCCAAATCGACGAGCAGGTCGAAATAGATCGCAGATGAATTCACCTGACATGCACCTTCGGAAAGCCGCTTGATGTGCTTGTCCTTGTATTCGTCGGTCAGATCGTCAGAGCGTTCTTCTTCTTCGTAGATCTTCATGCAGATGGCGTCGTCTTCGCTGTCCAGCGCTTCCTTGACGTGCTGGACAATCGAATAGGTCAAATCGAGCAGTTCCAAAAGTTCATTTCGGGCTGCTTCCGTCATTTTGACGTCTTTTTCGATTTTATCTTCCGCTAACTCGACAATATTTTCTGCGTGATCCCCGATGCGTTCGATATCGTGGGCAATCTGCAGGTAACTGGCCAAACGGTCGTTTTCCTCCTGAGATACGTTTAAATTGGAGAGCCGTATCACGAAGTCGATAATCCCCTTTTCGTGTTCGTCGATGCGGTCTTCACGCTGATACACCTTTTCGATCGCTTTTTCATCACCTTCGACCAAGGCTTTACCCGCGAGTTTCAAATTCTTTTCGGCCATTTCAGCCATGTGAACCAGTTCTCTGCCGACCTGGCCAATGGCAACCGCTGGGTTGTTGAGCAGGCGGTCGTCCAGCTGAAGTCCCTTGTCGCTTTCTTCTTCGTCGTCCTTGATATGCGTTTCCAGGAAGTTCACGAGCTTGTCGATAAACGGCAGCATCACGAACATGTTCGCGACGTTGAAGAACGTGTGAGACATAGCGATCTGTCTCGCGACGTTCGGAATCACTGCACCCGATGAGGTTTTCATCGTCCCAGAAATATCCACTAAGAATTGATAAATCGGGTTGACCGGCAGCACCGCATTAAAGATTGCGAGCAGTGTCATGACCCAAATTGCGCCGAAAATGTTCACGCTTAAATGAATGATCGCTGCATTCTTAGCCGCTTTAGACGTCCCAATACTCGACAGCAGGGCCGTCACACAGGTGCCGATGTTGGTACCGATCATCATCGGGATACAAATTTGAATCGCAGCCGTTCCCGATACATCTGCGAAAATACCGGAAATCGCCAGCGCCTGCAGCATGGCCAGTGTCGCGCCAGAGCTCTGCATGATCCCAGTGATGACTGTCCCGATCAGAAGGCCTAAAATCGGGTTGCGCCCGTAGGTAATGAGCCATCTCTTGAAAACCGGATTGTCTTTGAGCGGTTCCATCGTGCTGCTCATCGTCGAAATCCCAAAGAAGAGGATCCCGATCCCCAGTAAAATCGTACCGAGATCCCGGGTCTTTTTCTTATTTCCAAAGACGGACATGACTGTGCCAATTCCGATCAAAATCGGCGCGATGGCATCGACATTGAACGCGATGAGCTGGGCCATCACAGTCGTCCCAATGTTCGCCCCGAGAATAATGCCGGCTGCCTGGGTTAAGTTCATCAGCGATGCGTTGACAAAACCGACCACCATAACCGTCGTCGTACTCGAGCTCTGAACCATGATCGTGACGACGATCCCGCAGATAATAGCTTTAAAGCGGTTACTCGTCAATACCTCGAGCAGATGCTTCATGCGATCGCCCGCAACAACCTTCAGGCTGTTGCTCATAATCTGCATCCCGTAAATGAACAGACCTAACCCGCCGATCAAGCCTACTATAATCTCAAACATACGCACTCCTTCAGCTTATTATTTAATTAAATTGATATTCAATTTCGCAAATGGTCTCTTTTTATTTTATCACGTGCAAAATGTAAAATCTATATAAAGATAGTGTAAAGTATCTCAGAAAACCATCTAGCAATTTATCACAATCGCTATTTTGAGTCAATTGCTATGATTAACTAATTTCCAAAAAATAAAACTGCGGAATAAGATCAAGTGTGATAGAATATTAAAATATTAACAAATTGAATTGTAGAAATCAGGAGGATTACACATGTCGCAGTTCACTATGAACGAAATCGTCAGTCTGGCCAAAATGCGCGGCATCGTTTTTCCAGGTTCGGAAATATACGATGGTCTAGCCAATAGTTGGGATTACGGCCCGATTGGCGTTGAAATGAAAAATAACGTCAAACGCGCTTGGTGGAAAAAATTTGTCCAGCAGTCTCCCTACAACGTCGGCTTGGATGCCGCCATACTGATGAACCCGAAAACCTGGGTCGCTTCTGGCCACGTCGGTGGATTCAACGATCCGCTGATGGACTGCAAGCACTGCAAGTCCCGCTTCCGCGCTGACAAACTCATCGAAGATTATTTCAAGGCGCACGGTGAAGAAGTCGTCGTCGACGGCTGGTCCAACGAAAAAATGGAAGCTTTCATCAAAGAAAAAGAAATTCCTTGCCCGGAATGCGGAAAATCTGACTTCACCGAAATCCGTCAGTTCAACCTGATGTTCAAAACCTTCCAGGGTGTCACGGAAGACTCCACCTCTCAGCTCTATCTGAGACCGGAAACCGCCCAGGGGATTTTCGTTAACTTCAAAAATGTTCAGCGGACAACCCGCAAACGCGTCCCATTTGGGATTGGTCAGATCGGGAAATCCTTCAGAAACGAAATCACGCCGGGGAACTTCATTTTCAGAACCCGCGAATTCGAACAGATGGAACTTGAATTCTTCTGCGAACCGGGAACTGATTTAAAATGGTTCGCTTATTGGAAGGATCAGTGCAAAAAATGGCTAGCTGATCTCGGCATGACCACAGAAAATCTGCGCTTCCGCGATCACTCTCCGGAAGAACTCTCCCACTACTCCAACGCGACAACCGACGTGGAATACAAATTCCCGTTCGGCTGGGGCGAACTCTGGGGCATCGCCGACCGCACCGACTTCGACTTGACCCAGCACCAGAACGTATCCGGCAAAGACATGCGTTATCAGGATCCTGTCTCACACGAAAAATACATCCCGTACGTCATCGAACCATCACTCGGGGCAGACCGGATGTTCCTCGCCTTCCTCTGCGACGCGCTGCAGCACGAAGAGCTTGAAAACGGTGATACCCGTACGGTCATGAAGATTCATCCGTTCCTGTCCGCTTATAAGGCCGCTGTTCTGCCGCTCTCGAAGAAGCTTGCTGATCAGGCTGAAACTGTGTACGCCGACCTCGCTCAGTATTTCAACGTCGACTACGATCAGACCGGCAGCATCGGCAAACGCTACCGCCGCCAGGACGAAATCGGCACGCCGTTCTGTATTACCGTCGATTTCGACACTCAGGAAGACCACTCCGTGACCGTCCGCGACCGCGACACCATGGAACAAGTCAGAATGCCGATCGACCAAGTTAAAGCTTACATCGAAGAACACATCAAATTCTAATTTCAATTTCACTTCTGGGCGTGTGAAAAAACAAAAATTTT
>DGWE01000013.1 GCA_002396065.1 Eubacteriaceae bacterium UBA4266 | reverse complement strand
AGCGCCGATACGACCCATTATCTGATCGAAATGCGGATGAAGGGCATCAACAGCCAATACGCGGAGATGATGGACGACATCATCTGCTTCACGACCCGGGGCAAGCCGATTAAGGCGAAGACACTCGGTCAGCACCGCTACATCGACGCCATTCGGCACAACGATATCGTCTTCGGGATCGGCCCGGCCGGCACCGGCAAGACCTACCTCGCGATGGCGATGGCGATCACCGCCTTTAAAAACGGAGATGTGAGCCGATTGATTTTGACCCGGCCTGCGGTCGAAGCCGGCGAAAAGCTCGGCTTTCTGCCCGGCGACCTGCAGGACAAGGTCGACCCGTACCTGCGCCCGCTTTACGACGCGTTGTTTGAAATTATGGGGCCGGAGGCTTTCGAGCGCAATATGGAAAAGGGGTTCATCGAAGTGGCGCCGCTGGCCTACATGCGCGGCCGCACCCTTGAAAATGCGTACATCATTCTGGACGAAGCCCAGAACACGACGCCGGCTCAGATGAAGATGTTTCTGACCCGCTTCGGCGCGGGTTCCAAGGTCATCGTCACCGGGGACGTCACCCAAATCGACCTGCCCTCCGGAAAACGCTCGGGGCTCATCGAAGCCCAGCGCGTGCTGAAGGGCATCAAGGGCATCGACTTCATTGAATTCGATTATTCGGATGTGGTGCGCCACCGCCTCGTGCAGCGCATCATCGAAGCCTACGAAAAGTACGACCAGACGCGCGCGGCCCATCAAGAATCGGAAGCGGACAGCGAAGAAAAAGACGCGCCCCGCCGGAGAAAACACCATGATCACCATTGATTTTGAAAACCAAACCGCATACAAGGACGAAGAGAAATGGCTGCCTGAAATCGAAGCCTATATCCAGAAGACTTTGGTTACAGAAGGCATTGATCTCGACCTCAATACCTACGAAATTTCGCTGACCTGGGTCGAGCCGGAGACGATTCACAGCCTGAACGCGGAGTACCGCGGCATCGATCGGGAAACCGACGTGCTGTCCTTCCCGATGTACAACTTCCCTGAGGATCAGGCCGTGCTGACGACGCCGTCGGAGATGCCGGTGCTCCTCGGCGATATCGTGCTCAATCCAGCCCGTGCCAAGGCGCAGGGCGCGGAATACGGCACCGGAATGGAGCGGGAAATGTGCTACCTGTCGGTGCATTCGACGCTGCATCTGCTCGGCTACGATCACATGGTGCCTGAGGATAAGAAGAAGATGCGTGCTCGGGAAAAGACCGTCATCGGTGACGTGGGTACGCCGCTGAAATCACAGGAAAATCAAGAAGGAGCAAACCAGTGAAACGCCTGAGAAAAAGCTTTCATTACGCCTTTGAAGGGCTTGGCTACGTCATCAAGACCCAGCCCAATATGCGCATTCACTCGGTGATGGCGCTGATCGCCATCGCCCTCGGTTTCATTTTTCACGTCAGCCACGCCGAATGGCTCGCTCTGGTTCTGGTCATTGGTTTTGTCATGATTCTCGAGGTCATCAACACGGCGGTTGAAACGCTGGTGGATCTCTACACCGAGGAATTCAACCATTTGGCTAAGATCGCGAAGGACACGGCCGCGGCGGCCGTCCTGTGCATGGCGATCGTGTCAGTGATCGTCGGCGTGATCATTTTCGCGCCGAAGGTGCTGGCGCTGTTCTGAATCAAAACAAAGTGAGGTAAATGTGAGTCAATTTAAATCGGGATTTGTCGCGCTGATCGGCCGCCCCAACGTGGGCAAATCGACGCTGCTCAACGCGCTGATCGGGGAAAAGCTGGTCATCACGTCGCCGCGGCCGCAGACCACGCGCAATGCCATCCGCTGCATCCGGACGGACGACACGAGCCAGATGGTCTTTGTGGATACGCCGGGGATTCACCAGCCCCAAAACAAGCTCGACGAGGCGATGAAACAGGCGATCAAGGATACCCTCGAGGATGTGGACGTGGTGCTCTACTTGATCGACGGTTCCGCGAAGAAAACCTATCCGGAGGATCAATACATCCAACGCATTGTCCGAAAGATGAAGACGCCGGTGATCCTCGTGATCAACAAAATCGACCAGGTCTCAAAACCGGCGCTGCTCGAAAAAATCGATCAGGCGAAATCCCAAGACATCTATCGGGAAATCATTCCGATTTCCGCGGTTAAGCGCGACGGCGTCGACACGCTGATCGAACGGATTCAGGCGATCCTGCCCGAGGGGCCGATGTATTTCCCCGACGATATGATCATCGATCAGAGCGAACGCTTCATCGTTTCCGAAATCATTCGGGAAAAGGCGCTGAATCACCTTAGAGACGAAGTGCCCCACGGCATTGCGGTGGAGGTCACGAAGATGCATCCGCGCAAGGGCAAGCACGGCAAGACCGTCGTCGACATCGAGGCGGACATTCAGTGCGAAAAGAAGAGTCACAAGGGCATCGTCATCGGCAAAGGCGGCAGCATGCTCAAAGCCATCGGCAGCGACGCACGGCAGGATATCGAAGCCTTTCTGTCTCAGAAAGTCAACCTGCAGCTGTGGGTCAAGG
>DGWE01000042.1 GCA_002396065.1 Eubacteriaceae bacterium UBA4266 | reverse complement strand
GCGTCGACGCGTTTCCGATTTGTCTGTCGACGCAGGACCCCGACGAAATTGTTGAAACAGGTATCCGCATCGCACCGACCTTCGGCGGTATCAATTTAGAGGATATCTGCGCGCCGAAATGTTTTGAAGTCGAAGAAAAACTGCAGGCTGCATTGGATATTCCGGTTTTCCACGACGATCAGCACGGCACCGCCATCGTCGTCGCCTCTGGGATTATTAACGCGATGCGCGTCGTCGGCAAGCGCCTTGAAGATGTCACGGTTGTGATCAATGGGTCGGGTTCTGCCGGCACAGCGATTGCGAAGATGCTCATCAACATGGGCGTCGGCGATTTGATCATGTCGGATATCAACGGCATTTTGACCCGGGACAATCCGGACCTTAATCCGTATATGCGCTGGCTGGCGGAACACTCGAACAAGAACGACCGGCACGGCAGTTTGGCAGATGCGATGAAAGGCGCAGACGTCTTCATCGGCGTGTCAGCCCCGAATATCGTCACCGAAGAAATGGTCGCGTCGATGAATGACGATGCGGTGGTCTTTGCGATGGCTAACCCGGTGCCGGAAATCATGCCGGATCTTGCGAAGAAGGCGGGCGCCCGCGTCGTTGGGACTGGCCGTTCCGATTATCCCAATCAAATCAACAATGTGTTGGCATTCCCAGGTATTTTCAGAGGTGCACTCGATGTCCGGGCGAAACGCATCACCGAATCGATGAAGCAGGCGGCAGCCTACGCCATTGCGGGCATTGTCACAGATGAAGAACGGGACGAAGAACACGTGATTCCCAACCCGTTTAACCCGGAAGTGGCCAAGGCTGTGGCCAAGGCCGTCGGCGATACGTGGCTGAAGGAACATCCGGTCAACGACTGAGGTACGCCATGCGGACATTGGTTATTGTAGAATCGCCGGCCAAGGCGAAGACGATCAAAAAGCAATTGCCGAAGGGGTATCAGGTCGAGGCGACCATGGGACACGTCATCGACCTGCCAAAGAGCCGTCTGGGCATCGATGTTGACAATGATTTCCAACCGGATTACATCACGATTCGCGGCAAGGGTAAGCTGCTCGCGCAGTTAAAAAAGGACGCGAAGAAAAGCGACCGCGTGCTTCTGGCCACTGACCCGGACCGTGAAGGTGAAGCGATTTCCTGGCACGTGGCCAACACCCTTGGAATCGATCCAAACAGTCCCTGCCGGATCGAATTTCACGAAATCACCAAACGGGCGATCAACGAAGCGATCGATCATGTCCGTGCTGTGGATATGGATCTCGTCAACGCCCAGCAGGCGAGACGGGAGCTCGACCGCTTGGTCGGGTATTCGATCAGCCCCTTTTTGTGGAAAAAGGTCCGCAGAGGGTTGAGCGCGGGGCGCGTGCAGTCGGTAGTCACTCGGATTATCGTCGACAGAGAACGGGAAATCGAATCCTTTGTGCCGGAAGAATACTGGAATCTCGATTTAGACGTGTCCAAACAGGGCGACAGCCGTCAATTTTTAGCGGTTTTTTATTCGGAAGACGGCGAAAAGAAGAAAATTCCAGACGCAAAGGAAGCCGATCGTTTGGAAGCTATCGTTAAGGCGCATCCGGACATGGTTGTCGCGTCAGTGCAAAAGAAAAAGAATCAGCAGCGTCCGCCATTGCCCTTCACGACCAGTACCCTTCAGCAGACGGCGTACAAGGCATTGGGTTTCACAAGCCGCCGCACGATGAGCATCGCGCAGCGCTTGTACGAAAGCGGCCGCGTGACTTATATCCGTACCGACTCGACCCGTCTGGCACCGGAGGCCGTGGACGAAGCGAAGCAGTACATCACTGAAAATTACGGTGAAAAATATCTAGGCAAGCAGCACCGCACCGCGAAAAAGAATAAAAACGTGCAGGACGCACACGAAGCGATTCGGCCGGCGTCGCTGTTCAACACGCCGGAGCAGCTGCAGTCCCAGCTGGAGCCAGAGGATTATAAATTGTACCGGCTCATCTGGCAGCGTATGGTGGCCAGTCAAATGGCGGCGGCCGTATACGATGTCACCCGTGCGGATATCGCCAGTGATCATTTGATATTCAGAGTTAAGGGCGACACGATGCAGTTCGATGGGTTCACTCGAGCCATGCCGTCAGCGGCGAGAAAAGATAATCCGCTGCCCGTGCTCGAAAAAGGGGACCCGATCCATCTGGAAAAGATTCACAAGGAACAAAAATTCACCAATCCGCCAGCCCGCTACAACGAAGCTTCATTAATTAAGCTTCTCGAAGAACGAGGCATTGGCCGGCCGAGTACCTACGCGCCGACGATCGCGACGATCAAGAGCCGCAACTACGTCGAAACGGAAAATAAACGGTTCAAACCGACGGAGCTGGGCATCACGGTCACCAATATGATGGAAGACTATTTCCCAGATATTGTCGATCAGCAGTTTACAGCGAAGATGGAAACAGAGCTCGACAACGTAGCCAACGGCACGGAAAATTGGGTGAAGGTCATGAAGGAATTTTATGGCCCCTTCAAGGCAGAGCTGGATCACGCTCAGGAACACGCAGACAAGATCGAAATCAAAGAAGAAGTGACCGATGTGATCTGCGACAAGTGCGGCGCTCACATGGTCATCAAGGAAGGCCGGTACGGCAAGTTCCTAGCCTGCCCCAATTATCCGGAATGTAAAAACACGAAGCCCTATTTCGAAAAGACCGGTGGCATCTGCCCAAAATGCGGCGGCGATCTGGTCAAGCGCAAATCGAAAAAAGGCCGGACGTTTTACGGCTGCAGCAATTATCCAACGTGCGATTTTGTGACGTGGGATAAGCCGGTGGCTGAAAAATGCCCCCATTGCGGCAATACTATGTTCCAAAAGGGACTGGGGAAGCGCAAGCGCGTTTACTGTCTCCAATGCGATGGAGAGCCGGAAAAACGTCCGGGCGGCAGTAAAAGTAAAATGACAGAAAAAGGAGAAGAAGATGTTAAGAGCAACAACAATCGTCGGCATTCGGCATAACGGAAAAGTGGCCATCGCCGGAGACGGTCAGGTCACGA
>DGWE01000031.1 GCA_002396065.1 Eubacteriaceae bacterium UBA4266 | reverse complement strand
CCGGAAAAGATCGGTGCGGCGGCTTGGCCGGAAGGCAGCATCGGCCACATGATCGAAGCCCACATCGAACAGGGCCCGGTTCTCGACGCTGAAAACATCGAAATCGGCCTGGTTACCGGGATCGTCGGCATTCAGCGCTACGTCATCACCGTTCACGGCCGCGCCGATCACGCCGGCACCACACCGATGGACATGCGGATCGACGCGGTGGAAGCGGCCTCCAAGGTCATTTCCAAGATTCCAGATTGGGCGCGTGAAAAAGCTGACGGCACTGTCGCGACCTGCGGCGTCGTCCACGTCGAACCCTGCGGCATGAACATCGTGCCGGAAAGCTGCGAATTCTCTGTCGATATCCGCTCGATGAACAACGACAACATCAACGACATCACCCGTCGGATCCGCGCTGCCCTCGACCGCGAAACCAAGGCCATCGGCGCGACCTATGATATGGACACGAAGCTCGTCATCGAACCGGTCGCCCTCGACGAAGACATGCTGAACGTGCTCGAAGACGACTGCAAGGCACGGGGCTACTCCTACAAGCGTCTGCCCAGCGGCGCCGGCCACGATTCTCTCGAAATCGGCCAGGTGCTGCCGACGGTCATGCTCTTTGTGCCGAGCAAAGACGGCCGCAGCCACTGCCCGGTGGAATTCAGCCGCTACAGCGATTTTGCCAAGGCCGCCGCGCTGATGACGACGCTGATCAGCAAGCTTTTGGACGAATAAACCGCCAATCATCCGGCGGATTATGGTAAAATATAAAAGTATTCATTTACATCCGCAGGGATAAAAAGAGGAGGGGCATAATTTGGTCATATCGGAAATGAATCCAGACGCGAAATCGCGGAATCTGCGGCTGCTCAGGCGCGCGCTGCGCATGACGCAGCAGCAGTTCATGGAGCAGTTTCTGTCCGGGCCGTCCGGCAAATCGGCGATGAGCATCGCCACTTACTCCAATCTGGAGCGCAAGGGCGGCAAACGGCTCAACGAGGTGATTTCGAAGGTCAGCCGGCAGCTGAATCTCGACCCGATGGTCTTTTCAATGGATCCGGGACAGTTCAGCGAGCAGGTCGATCAGATGATCGCCTCCTCGCCGGAAAAGCAGGCGGTCGTCGACGGCAGCACCGGTGACATCACCGAGCTGGTCAATCGGCTGACGGTCTATTTCGCGGACGACATCATTTCCGGAAAACTCAAGAAAGGCAGCCGCATCGAATCGGACCGGGAGCTCGCCCGAAAAATGGGCGTCGGGCGCTCGGCCGTGCGCGAGGCCTTGAAGGTCTTGAGCGTATTGGGGATGATCGACATCCGCCCAGGTCAGGGCACCTTCATTTCTCAGAAGGAATCGAACTTCTTCACGGTGCCGCTGAGCTGGTCGCTGTTTTTGAGCCGGCCCCAGGTGGAGGACATTCTCCAGGTGCGCAACCTCATCGAAGTGGGGGCCGCGCGTCTGGCCGCAACCTCCCACGACGAAGAGGCCCTCTCGAAGCTCTACGCGCTGTCCTACGAGATTTATAACGCCTACGATGCAGGTGACCACAAGCGCTTTCTCGAGGCCGACGTGGCCTTTCACACGAGCGTCGCGGCGTGCTCAGGCAACACAGTGATCTTTTCGATGATCGAGACGATCCGCAACCTGCTGAAGCGGGTGAGCCAGACTGGGATGGTTACAGATGAGCAGATGACGGCGATTTACACCGAACACAAGGAGATTTTTGGCGCGATCATGTCCAAGGATCCCGACGCCGCCGGCGAAGCGATGCGCCGCCACCTCGAACATTCCCTCGACCGTTACAATTATCAGTAACATTTGTACAAAACCGTATATTGCAGCAATTCGACACCGGAGAGCGGAAACGCTCTCCGGTGTTTTTGACTGTTTGAGTTTAGAAAACTTAAGTGAATAATAAAGAAATGAAAATTTCTGAAAAAGCGTTGCAATTTGATGGGAAGTATTTTAAAATACATTTAGCACTCAATCAAATAGATTGCTAATAAATCACGAAAACAAACCAAGATACACCATTTTCAGAAAGCGAGGGGTTACAATTGGCAAAAAAAGAATTTAAGGCCGAATCCAAACGGCTGCTTGACCTGATGGTCAATTCGATTTACACAAACAAGGAAATCTTCTTAAGAGAGCTCATTTCCAACGCCAGCGACGCCATCGATAAGCGCTATTTCAAGGCGAGCCAGGAAGGGCAGACCGGGCTTTCCAGAAACGACTACCCGATTTACGTCGCCCGGGATGAAGACGCCCGCACCCTGACGATCACCGACTGCGGGATCGGCATGACCGACACCGAAATGGAAAACAACCTCGGGACCATCGCCCAGTCCGGCAGTCTCGATTTCAAAACTGAAAACGCGAAGGAAGACGGCACTGACGCCCTCGACATCATCGGCCAGTTCGGGGTCGGCTTTTACTCGGCCTTCATGGTCGCGAAGAAGATCCGCGTCGTCTCCAAGGCTGAAGACAGCGACAAAGCCTACGCCTGGGAATCGGAAGGCGCTGACGGCTACACCATCGAACCGGCAGAACGGGACGACGTCGGGACGACGATCACCCTGTTCCTGCGCGACGACACCGACGACGACAAATACAGCGACTACCTGAAGGAATGGAAGCTGCGTGACCTGATCAAGAAATATTCGGACTACATCCGCTACCCGATCATCATGAACGTCACGAAGCAGGAACCTTTATCTAAGGAAGAAAAAGAAGCGGCCGAAGCCGACGAAAACGGCAAGAAGCCGGAATTCAAAACCGTTCACGAAGACGAAACCATCAACTCGATGGTGCCGATTTGGAAGCGCAATAAATCCGAAGTCACCACCGAAGAGTACAACGAATTCTACAAAGACAAATTCGTCGATTGGGAAGACCCGCAGAAGATCATTTCGACCAACGTCGAAGGGCTGCTTTCTTACAACGCGCTGCTGTTTATCCCGTCGCGGGTGCCTTACAACTTCTACTCCAAGGATTACAAGCGCGGCCTGCAGCTGTACTCCTCCGGCGTTTTGATCATGGATAAATGCGAAGACCTGCTGCCGGATTACTTCGGCTTTGTCCGCGGCCTCGTCGACTCTCAGGATATTTCACTGAATATTTCCCGGGAAATGCTCCAGCAGGACCGCCAGGTTAAGGCCATTGCCAACCGCCTCGAAAAGAAGATCATCTCCGAACTCAAGGACATGATGGCCAAGGACCGTGAAGGCTACGAAAAATTCTTCAATAACTTCGGGCTGCGTCTGAAATTCGGCATTTACGACAATTTCGGCGCCAACAAGGACAAGCTGAAAGACCTTGTCATGTTCTACAGCTCCACCGAAGACAAACTGGTCACTTTCCAGGAATACGTCGACCGCATGAAGGAAGATCAGAAATACATTTACTACGCCACCGGCGACTCCATCGACAAGATCAAACGAATGCCGCAGAACGAAATGCTGATGGACAAGGGCTACGAAGTCCTGTTCTGCACCGAAGAAGTGGACGAATTTGCGCTGAAGGTGCTGAATTCCTACAACGACAAGCCCTTTAAATCCACTGCGGAAGACGACCTCGGCATCGAAATGTCCGACGAAGAAAAGGCGATCCGCGAAAAACAGAGCAAGGCCTCTGAAGGGCTGCTGAACAGCATCAAGGACGCCCTGGGCGGCAAGGTCGCCGACGTCAAGCTGTCGACTCGTCTGAAGAGCCACCCGGTCTGCTTCTCCGCCGGCGAAGGCATCTCCATTGAAATGGAAAAGGTGCTGGCCGAACAGTCCAAAGCCGTGGGTCAGACGCCGACTGAAGACATGAAGGCCAAGAAAGTGCTCGAAATCAACGGGGATCATCCGGTATTTGCCGCGATGCGCCGGGTCTACGAAGCCGACGACAAGGACACGTTGAAGGATTACGCCGAACTCCTTTACGATCAGGCCATGCTCATCGAAGGCATGCCCATCGACGATCCGGTCGACTTCTCCAATCGGGTCTGCCGCCTGATGAAATAAATTGCAAATCAGCGTAGATGAACAAAAGCAAAAGTATTGCCTTTCAATTGTAAATCACTGAAATTAAGGCAATGTTTTTGAGAAAAGATTAAATAAAAAAAGGGATTCGCTTGACACGAATCCCTTTTTTGGATTTAATATAGAGTCACAGGGTCCAGATTGGACATCGCGGGAAAAACAGCCCTTAGGCGTCCATATCGAGCACGATTTTCGAGTTGGCCTTCGCGGCGTCCTCGAAGGTTTTGACGATCTCGACGCCGTACTGGCCCAGATTGTCGGTGAGCACATCGGGATCGAAGAAATGAATCGCGGTGGTCTTGCGGATGCCGACGAGTCCGTCCCACAGGGCGTCAAGGTTTTTGCCGTACGAGTCCGGCCAGTCCATTCGATGCTGAATGTGAAGCTGGGCGCGCTCCTTTGTAACCATCTTCCGACCTTCAATGTTAATCTCACGCATCACGGCACCTCCTGTTTGCCTTATTCGTGGTTTCATTATAAAAAAAAGACAGATTAAAGTCAAGATATGACCGTTTTCAATGGCTATACCACATAATTTTATTGAAAATCTAATGAAAATAATAGGATTATTTACAATTTGATCTTGAAAAGGGCATACCTTCGTGATAGAATGTGATAATGATTTTGAGATGTAGTTTTCTAACCTATTCCCTAATACAGGGGCTCATCTCACACATTAACTATAACATAAAGTTATAACAATTTAAATAAGAAAACAATCTACATATTATATAGAAGTAACATTGATCTCCCAATTGAAAGAGAAAGGAGGTTCGCGTCGAAAACGCAGGGTGGATCAAGGATCAATATCGGATCAACAGTTTGGACTTATTTTTAAAATCTACAAATAATTGAAAGAAGTGAGTAAACAAATGGCATCATTTAAATATAATCTTGAAAAATTTGGTATCGAACGTGTTGTGGGCTGGTTAACCAAGAATCCGGAAAAGAACCTGCCCCGTGTTATGAACTGGGTTGATAAATTTGCACACGGTGAATTCGTCGGTCAGAGAAATGCGATCCGCGCAGCCATCAACGACGAAAATCATCCGTATCATCCGGTTGTACAGAGAGTGGTTCACATGGACCCGAACGTCCTGAAGAAAGCATTCGTCAATTTCTTCATGAACGCCAACCTCGTGGGCTGGGACAAACAGGAACAGGTCCGCAACAAATACGGCTGCAACGCACCTTGGGCCATCCTGCTCGACCCGACATCGGCCTGCAACCTGCACTGCACCGGCTGCTGGGCTGCTGAATACGGCAACAAGCTGAACCTGACCTTTGACGAAATCGACGATATCATCAGACAGGGTAAGGAAATCGGCGTTTACATGTACATCTACACCGGCGGCGAACCGCTGGTCCGCAAGGATGACTTAATCAAGCTTTGCGAAAAACACAACGACTGCATGTTCCTGTCCTTCACCAACGGCACCCTGCTCGACGCGCACTTCGCTGACGAAATCAAACGCGTCGGCAACTTCATCCCGGCGATCTCCCTCGAAGGGTTTGAAGAAGCGACAGACGCCCGCCGCGGGAACGGCGTTTACGACAAGGTTATCGCCGCAACTGAACTTCTGAAGGAACGCAACCTGCC
>DGWE01000011.1 GCA_002396065.1 Eubacteriaceae bacterium UBA4266 | reverse complement strand
CGGCGATGGAATGCGTGGCGATTCGGACGACGATCACCGCGCTCATTTTGTGCGTCTTTCTGTTTGTGCGGGATCCGAGGCAGCTTCGCATTCGCGCGCGGGATCTGCCGTTGTTTGCCGCGTCCGGGCTCGGCAGCGTGCTCTTTTTTTCCTATTCGTATTTCAAGGCGCTCGAGGTTTTCGGCGGCGCCGCGATGCCGGCACTGCTCCTCTACACGGCGCCGGTCTTTGTAATGATTTTTTCCGCTCTCCTCTTTCACGAAAAGTGGACGAAACAAAAGGCCGCCGTTCTCGTCCTGACGTTCACCGGGCTCGTTTTGGTGACCGGTGCCTTCAACGGCCTGTCGGCCATTCCGGTCACCGGCGTCCTGTTTGGGATGGGCGCGGCGGTCGGCTACGCCCTGTACTCGATTTTCGGGAAGCTGATCGGCCTGCGGGGCTATTCGCCGGCCGTTTCGACCTTTTACACCTTCGTCTTTGCCAGTGCCGGCGCGGTGCCGCTGTCTGGCATCCTCGCCGATCTGCCGAGACTGATGTGTCCGGCCGGTGTCGGCGCCGCCCTGGGCATCGCTTTAATCAGCACGACTCTGCCTTTTTTCTTCTACACCCGGGGATTGATGGGCCTCGAGGCGGGGCGGGCGTCGGTCTTGGCGTCGTCCGAGCCGATTACGGCAGTGCTTGTGGGTCTTTTGGTGTTTCACGAGTCCTTTACGATCGCAAAAATTTTGGGAATGGTACTGGTTTTGTCCGGTATCGTGCTGATTAATTTCGAGCCCAAGCGCCGGAAAAGGCCGCCGCATTAAAAAAACCCGATGGCTTTCCATCGGGTTGAACGCGGCTGCGTTGAGATTTACACGCTTTACTTCGGGAAGAAAAAGGGCCGCCGCTTTTTCTTTTTCCGCCAGCTGCGGTACACGCTGTAGAGAGTGCCGCCGCCGAGAATCAGGGCGCCGAGGTAGCCGAAGAAGGCCAGCGCCGGAATGCCAAGGATCTGTGGCTTCATGTCGGTGATCGCGAGAAAGCTCGACGCGAGCAGCAGCGCCGCGGTGATGACAGCCAGCACGAGCCGGTTGACCATTTTGCCCAGCTGCTTGATCGGCTCTTCGCTGCCGACGATTTCCAGATTGAATTTGGAGTGCCCCTTCAGCGCTTCTTTGGAGAGATTGTTTAAATTCTCCGGCAGCTCCAGCGTGTGGGTGCCGGCGCTGATGAGGCTGCGGGTCAGCTTTTTCGCCGTCACCTTCAAGTCGAGATCCTGAAGGCTCGGCTCGAGGATGTGCTGCTGCATGACGCTGACAATGCTGGCGTTCGGGTCCAGCTTGGCGACGACGCTTTCGATGGTCATGACGCCGCGCACCAGCATCGTCACCCCCTGAGGCATTTGAATGTGGTTGACATTGCAGATGTGGAGCAGATCCTGGAGAAATTCCGACAGACTCATTTCGCCGATGTTGACGCTGCCGTATTCGTCCATCAAATCGGACAGATCGGCGTAGAGGCGGGTGTGGTCGATTTTTCCTGTATGGTCGCCCAGGCTGAGGACGACGGTTTTGATCGCGCTGATGTTCTTGGCCGCGACGGCGGAGATGGCTTCGCGGAACAGCTCGCAGTCCCTGCGGCTCAAGGTGCCCATCATCCCGAGGTCGATCCAGCCGATTTTGCCGTCGTGAATGCGGATGTTCCCCGGATGGGGATCGGCCTGGAAGAAGGCGTCGTCGACAATTTGCTTGATGTAATTTTCGACGAGCTTGACCGCGATTTCCTGGAGATCGTAGCCCTCCTCGACGAGGCGGTCGGTTTCGTCGATGTCGATGCCGCCCATGTAGGACATCATCAGCACGTTGGACGTGGTGTAGTGCTTGAAAATGGTCGGACAGTCGACGTAGCGGATGTCGGAATTGTTGTGCGCGAAGATTTCGGCGTTGTGCCCTTCGTTCATAAAATCCATTTCCTGACGGGCGGTCGCCGCCACCTCGGAGAGCACCATTTTAAAGTCGATGACGTCGCCAGTGACGCCGGTGCGCTGCAGCAGCGTCGTCAGCTGGTTGAGGATCGACAGGTCGATTTTCATCGTTTCCTGGACGCCTGGCCGCTGCACCTTGACGACGACCGGGGTGCCGTCCAGCAGCACGGCGCGGTGCACCTGGGCGATGGACGCGGAGCCCAGGGGCTCATGGTCGATGCGGGCGAAGATCCGCCGCAGCGGCTGGTGGTACGCCGATTCCAAGACGTCCGCGATGGTTTTAAAGGGCAGCGGGGCCACGTCGGTGCGCAGTTTGGCCAGCTCTTGACAATAGGCCTCGGGCAGCACGTCCTGGCGCATGGACAGAATTTGACCGACTTTAACAAAAACCGGGCCAAGTTCTTCGACAATGGCCCGGAATTTTTCGGGGGTGATCCCCTCTCTTATGTTGTACTTAGATAAAATGCCGAGGATCTCCCGCACGCGTCTGCGGCGGTAGCCCCTCGGCAGTTTTTTTTCGTTACGCATTACCGTTGTTTATTCTGTTTTGGTGTCTGCGTCTTCGACGTCCGCTTCTTCCACGTCCGCGTCATCCGCTTCAGCCTTTGCCAATTTTTCCTTCAGCGCTTCCAATTCTTCGTCGGACATGTTGTCGACGGCCTTCAGCACGTCGTCCAAGCTCGTCTTTTTCTTGAATTTTTCTTTGGTGGCGTCTACCTTCTGCTTAACGCTGTGCTTCAGTTCTTCGTTGACGACCTTCCCCTGTTCGACGGTCAGTTCGCCCTTTTCTACACAGTAGTTCACAACCTGTTCGGCTTTTTCAGCGGTTACCGCCGCCGCGCCGACACCGGCTAAAATGATTTTTTTGAATTCTTCTCCAAAATTAATGGCCATAATGCGACCTCCTTGTTTTTTAAATCAATACAGGTATCTTACGACGAAAAGTTTAAAAATAATTTAAGTGAATTTACTCATCTCGTGCCGCGAAATTGCGCAGGTAGTGCCGTTCCAATGCCAAAAGCTTGCGCTTGATCTCGACGCCGCCGGCGTACCCGGTTAAAAGGCCGCTGGTCGCGATGACCCGATGACACGGGATGATGATGTTCAGCGGGTTCTTGTTGTTCGCCCGCCCCACGGCTCTCGGCGCGGTTGGATTGTTGATCGCTTCGGCGATATCCTTGTAGGATTTGATTTCTCCGTAGGGAATTTGGCGAAGCACCTTCCACACCTTTTTCTGAAAAGCCGTCCCCCGCGCGTTAAAGGATAAATCGAAGGTTTCCCGTTTACCGTCGAAATATTCCTGGAGTTGTTTTTTCGTTTCGTCCAGAATCGGACGAGTTTCCGTTTCGGGAATATCCTGATTTTTTACCCATTGGACCCGCAGCAGCACATCTTCTGTGGATTCCAAAAGCAGCAATCCAAATGGGGGTTTAAAATAACTGATGTAATGTTCACTCATTTCCTTTCCTCCTCAGGAAAAAACTATATGTCTAATTTATATAATATACAATTTATAATGAAATGGCAAGCGATTTCAACATTTAATTAGATTAAAGACAACAATTAAGTGAAAAATACGATAAAATT
>DGWE01000029.1 GCA_002396065.1 Eubacteriaceae bacterium UBA4266 | reverse complement strand
CAATGTCCTTGGCGCGGTTCCGATGAGCCTTGACCCGGTCGCTGTCTTCCTTATTTTTGCGGCTGCCCTTGTAACGGTCGTAATCCGCGGCCATCAGCGCTGCCCGGAAGGTCGACCAGTCCTTGGTATCGAGTGTCCTGTGGACACCCTCAATCATCGCCTTTTCTGCTTTCAGCTGGGCTTCGGTCTTCACGAAATCCGCGTCGCCCTCAATGATGCTGAGCCCCTGGTCAAGCTCCGCCTCGGCGGCCGACAAATCCTCTGCACATTTGGACGCGAGCACCTTGTACCATTTGGAGTGCTCAAAATCGCTGCCGCTTTGCTTTAAATCCGCAATGGCGTCCCGGCACCACGCCTCGGGATCGGGCAAGGCGTTTAAAAAATGCCGCAGCCGTTCGACCTGATCCTTGAGCCCCTGATCGCTGCGCGCCGTAGTGTAACAGTCGACCAATCGGCTGAAGGCCGTCCCGCCGTCCTCAGGAATCTGCTGGTAGGCCGCCTCGAACACCTCGTCCTGCGCCTGAGTGTAGAGCATCGTAAGCTCAGTGGCGTCGCCGATGCGGTAGTCCGGGTCCACGTCCACCTCCTGAAAGTATTCCCGAACGACCCGGGAGCAGAAGGCGTCAAAGGTGTCGATGGAGGCGGTCGGCAGAATCTGCATCTGCTCGACCAGCCAGTGCACCCGCTCCCGATCCTGCGGGTCCGTCTGCCGCAGGCTCTCGGTGAACGCCGCGGTCAGCCGCTCCTTCATTTCTCCGGCTGCCGCCCGGGTGAAGGTCAAAATCAGCAGGGAATCGACGGGGATCTGTTCGTCGACGACCATCCGCCGGATGCGCTCGATTAAAAGCGCCGTCTTGCCCGATCCGGCCGCCGCCGAAACCAGCAGATTTTTGTGGCGGGTGGCAATCGCCTTTTCCTGTTCAGTCGTCCATTTCATGCTGCTCCTCCTCTATCCTTTCCAGCAATTCCGCCTGGTCCATATCCTCGAGCCGCCTAAAAATGCGCGGATCAATTTCTCTGGCAAAGCCGCAGATTTCTCTGCAGCCGCAATTCTTACAAGCTGTTTCATCCTTTACCATATAAGGGTTCGGCGCGATCTCACCGGACAGAATCGCCCGGGCCGTGTCCCGGTAATTCTGCTGATTCTTCCACAAAATCGCAGCCATCCCCTCGGGCGCGTAACGGTAATCCGACGTTTTCCTGCCGACGGTGAAAATATTCGAGGCGCCGTCAGTTTCGCTGTCCAATGCCGAGATCACGGCCTGATTGTCGAGGAAAATCCCGCTCATCTGGAATTTCTTTTCCACATCCTTCCGGGCCTGCTCTTCGGATTCGCCGGTGACGTTCGTGATCGGGTCGGCCACGTGGAAGTAGAATCCCGCCGCGGCCTCCGCGTCCTCGTGCCGGCTGCGGCCGTAGCGCACCGCCGCCTCGAGATAGCCGAGGAGCTGCGGCGACAGGCCGTAATAAATGTCGGCCGGTTTGACGGCGTCGCTGCCGGTTTTGTAGTCGATGACCTTGTAATAGCTCACGCCGTCCCGGGTCATGCGGTCGAGGCGGTCGATGCTGCCTTGAATGACGACGGGCTTGGCCAATCCCTCCGAATCGAGGGTGTACGCAAAGGGGTGTTCGCTGTCCACCACCTCGAAGCGGCCCTTTTGAAGGTGTTCGGCGAGCATGCCCATCGTGCGCCGGCCCATCCGCCTGAGCTTGCGCCCCTGATAGTGGAAGGCCGCGCTGCTGTTGAAGACCGCGCCGTGAATTCGAGACAGGATGTCACTTAAAATGCGGTCGGTCATACGGTCCCGTTCGTCGGCACTCAGCGCCTCGAGCCGCGTCCCCGACGCGTTCAGTTCTTTAAAGAAGGCATCGATCATCCGGTGCATGACGTTGCCAATATCCGGCAGCGTCACCTCAAAGGGCTCCCGCGGCACCGGCCGCAGCTCCGCGCTTAAGAAGTAGCGCCACGCGCAGGCGCTGTACGTCCGGCAGTCCGTCGCGCTGAGCACCAGCTTCGGGCCGATGAGCTGGTCGGCGATGCCGTCGTCCAGCGCGAAGAACGACGGCGCCAGCGCCGCCACTGCCTTGACGTCCGCCGCCGCGTCGAACCGCTTTGCCACGGCCTGCACCCGGGGCGTGCTGCCGCTGGCCTGAGCTCGGGCAATGTTTTCTGTCCCCTCAAAGCCCGTGACCCAGTCCCAAGACTGTTCCGGATCGAAGAACAGTGCTGAGCGGACCTGCATTTTCGGAAAGACATTTAAGATCTGCGTCACGAGCCGCGAGCGCCGCAGCGCCTTGCCGTCCTCCCCTTTCATGGCGTAATAAATGATGAGTTTTTCTGTGACCGACGCGATCTGGAGGTAAAGGGTGTACTGGTTCTGGACCTGGGTGTAGCGCCTGTCGTTGTGGAGATCCAGCCCAACCGCAGCCATTTCCCGCCGCTCCCGTTCCGAGAGAATCGGAAACTGGCTGGCGTCCGGCGGCAGCAGCCCTTCGTTGGCGCCGATGACGATCATCACCTTTTTGCCAAGATGGCGGCTTCTGAACGGGTCGGTCACGTCGACGACGTCCGGGTCCTCGGGCAGTATCCCGATGTCGTAGGTGTCGATGCCGTTTTTAAACACCTGCATGAAGGCCGCAAGCGTACAAGGCTCGTCAGACAGCGCCGCGTCGATCTGTGTGAACACCGTCATCAGGATATTCCAGATTTGATTGGCCGTCGACGCCTTTTCAAAGTCCTGGTCAGATGCCGCAGCCGCGGCTGCCTCGTCGAGGGTTGTCTGGACGTCAAGCGCTTCTAAAAAAGCGAGGGCCGCCGCAATGCGCTGCCGATAAGTTTTCGCGTCCTTCATCATTTTTTCGAGATCGACGAGGGGCGCCGTGAGTTTTTCGCGAACCCCGTCAATTTCCGCAATCGGCCGCGGCATATCCGGCGCGTCCTTTTTAAAGGGCTTCAGCCACTGTCCGTGATCGACGCCCATGACGACGGCGTAATTCTCCAGATCCATCATGTCCGCCGCGTCGACCGGCGAAAAGGGCGACTTTCCGAAAGCCATGACGTCCCGCGTGTCGAAGTGCCGGTCCACCACCTCAAAGGCCGCAATCAGGCAGTCCACCAGCGGCTGGCCGATCAGCGATTTCGGCGCGTCGACAAAGCAAGGAATGTCGTAAAAGCTCAAGACGCGGCGGATCGTGCCGCC
>DGWE01000059.1:2535-21111 GCA_002396065.1 Eubacteriaceae bacterium UBA4266 | reverse complement strand
ACAGAATTGATGGCACACAGCGCCTTGATGTCGGCGATCATATCCGGCAGATGGGCATCGAGCCACGCATTGACTGTTTCGTTCATCGTTCTATCCATTCCCTTCTGTATTCAATTCAATACAAATTAATAAGACTTAATATTACTATTTTAGCATTAATTAAGATTTTATGTAAAAAAATTATTTTAATTATATAAAGTAATAAATTATTGGGTTTGTATTTGAAGCAAAAGCGTGATACACTGCGTGAGGAAATTGATACAAAGAGGGGAAGAAAAATGCAAAATCAAAAACCAGTCAAACTCATCGCCTACGGCTGCCGGGACGATGAAATGCCAACTTTAAAAGCCTTTCAAAACCGGGAAGATTTAGAACTGAAGATCGTCCAGGCACATTTAAGCACCGACAATGTTTACCTCGCCGAAGGTTTTGACGGCGTGTCCATCGAAGGGCTGAGCCAGTCGGACGCCGCGATTTTTAAGGCCCTCGCCGGGTACGGCATTCATTATTTTTCGACCCGCACCGCCGGCTACAACCGCTTGGATCTCGCGGCGGCGAAAAAATACCAGATTCACTGCGCCAACGTGCATTATTCGCCTTACAGCGTCGCCGAGTACACCGTGATGCTCATGCTGACCTGTCTGCGCAAGTTTATTCACATCATCGCCCGATCAGCGGTCATGGATTATTCCCTGGCGGGCATGCAGGGCCGGGAGCTGCACAACATGACCGTCGGCATCGTCGGCATGGGCCATATCGGCAAAACCGTGGCCAAATGTTTGTCGGGGTTCGGCTGCCGCCTCATTTCCTACACGCCGCATCCGACAGCGGAAACCGACGCTCTGGCCAAAGCCGTCTCGAAAGAAACCCTGCTCAAAGAAGCAGACATCATCACCCTGCATACACCACTGACTCAAGACAATTACCACATGATCGACAAAGACGTCATTGCCCAAATGAAGGACGGGGTGGTGATCATCAACACGGCCCGGGGCGGCCTCATCAACACCTGGGATCTCATCGACGCCGTGGAAAGCGGCAAGGTCAGCGCTGTGGGCATCGACTCCTTCGAACACGAAGAAAACGTGATCCAGATCGACCACGAAAGCAGTTTGATCCACAACCGCAGCCTGCTCGCCCTGAAAGCCTACCCTAATGTCGTCGTCTCGCCCCACGCGGCATTTTACACCGATCAGTCGTCCAAAGACATGGTCACTGTCTCCCTTAACGGTTTGATGGCCTGGCTTCGCGGCGAAAACAATCCCGACGAAATCGCGTATTAATCAGCTTTTTGCAGCCCGCTTTGTGCGGGCTTTTTTTGTTAAAAGAAGTTAAGTTAATAAATTTTACACTTTACATGGACTTTACATAAGCCGTCTTTCAGATTTAACAAAGCCTTTGTAAAATTGAAATCGAAGTTTGGAAAGAGCATTCACCAAACAGGATTTTGATTTTAATGAAGGAGTTCAAAATGAAAAAGAAGATTCTCATGGTCTTAGCTGCCTTTGTTGCAGCGGTCACATTCGCAGGCTGCGGCTCATCCGGCGGCGGCACAATCAATGTCGTGTCTCGTGAAGATGGTTCCGGGACCCGCGGCGCGTTCATCGAACTGACAGGGGTTCAAGAAGAAAAGAACGGCCAGAAGGTCGACAAGACGACAGACAAAGCGACCATCTCCAACTCGACAGAAGTGGTCATGTCCACCGTTAAAGGCGATACCAACGCCATCGGCTACGTTTCCCTCGGTTCTTTGAGCAAGGATGTCAAGGCCGTCAAGGTTGAAGGCGTTGCACCGTCAGTCAAGACTGTCACCGACGGCAGCTACAAAATTCAGCGTCCGTTCAACATCATGACAAAGGGCGAAGCTTCCGGCGTAGCTCAGGACTTCATCAACTACATCATGTCTAAAGAAGGCCAGAACGTCATCGAAAAGAACGGTTATGTCAAAGTGGACACCAACGCAGCAGCATTCAGCGGCACTCAGCTATCAGGCAAAATCACCGTCGGTGGTTCTTCCTCAGTCACACCTGTCATGGAAAAACTGAAAGAAGCTTACGAAAAGGTTAACCCGAACGCCACCATCGAAGTTCAGGAATCTGACTCGACAACCGGCGTCTCCAACGCAGCAAAAGGCACACTGGATATCGGGATGGCTTCAAGAGAACTCCAAGGTTCTGAAACGAGCGAAGGCCTGAAGGTCACGAGAATCGCTAAAGACGGGATCGCCATCATCGTCAACAAGGACAACAAGGTTGACAACCTGACACTTAAACAGATCAAGAACATCTACACTGGCAAGACCACTTCCTGGTCAGACGTCAAATAAGACTTAATCAAAACACACACAATTTAATCACAATCTTTAAACTGAAAGGAGACTTCGTCTTGAACAAATCGAAGCATCCGGGTCAGGCAAAAGAAAAAGCAATGCAGGTCGTTTTTGCGGCCTGCGCTTGCATTGCAATCATCGCCGTTTTCCTCATCTGTATTTTCTTGTTTGCCAATGGTCTTCCGGGAATGGCGAAGATCGGATTCGGAAAATTCTTAACTGGGACGATTTGGCGTCCGGCCAACAATTTGTACGGCATCCTGCCGATGATCGTCGCCAGTATCGAAGTGACCATCGGCGCCCTCGTGATCGGGATCGTCATCGGCGTGCTCACAGCTGTTTTCCTCGCATTCTTCTGCCCGGAACCGCTGTATAAGGTGCTCAAACCCGGGATTAACCTCTTAGCGGGTATTCCGTCTGTCGTCTACGGCTTTTTCGGTTTGCAAGTCATCGTGCCGATGATTCGCAACTCTGCCGGCGGCGCGGGACTGTCCATGCTCGCCGCGTGCATTATTCTCGGGATTATGATTCTGCCGACGATTATCACGATGAGTGAAACCGCCTTGAGAGCGGTGCCGACGAGCTACTACGAAGGGGCCCTCGGGCTCGGTTCGACCCACGAACGTTCGGTCTTCCGCGTCGTCGTGCCGGCGGCGAAATCTGGGATTTTCGCCGGGATTATCCTTGGCGTCGGCCGCGCCATTGGGGAAACGATGGCCGTGATCATGATCGCGGGCAACCAAGCAGTGATGCCCCACAGCCTCTTCGCCGGCGTGCGCACCATGACGGCTAACATTGTCCTCGAAATGGGTTACGCGACCGACTTGCACCGTCAGGCGCTGATTGCAACAGCTGTCGTGCTGTTTGTCTTCATCCTGATCATCAACATTTGCTTCTCGATCGTGAAAAACAAAGGAGATAAGCAGTGAAGTACAACGAAAAAAATTCAAAAGAACAACTTCACGGCAAAGGCGAAGCCGCGGCGTTAAAAGCCATTGTCTGGATTGCGGGCATCGTCACGATGGCAGTGCTGATCTTTCTCATTCTGTACATTCTGATCAATGGGCTGCCGCACATTAAGCCAAGCCTGTTTTCGATCCACTACAACAGTCAGAACGTGTCGCTGTTTCCAGCGATGATCAATACGCTGACGATGGTCGGCTTATCTATTTTGTTCGCTGGCCCGATCGGCATTTTCTCAGCGGTTTATCTGGCGGAATACGCCAAGCGCGGCAGCAAATTCGTTGCCTTCATCCGATTGACGTCTGAAACCCTGACTGGGATTCCGTCGATCATCTTCGGGATTTTCGGGATGTTGATGTTCGTCGACGCCCTGCACATGGGCTACTCCCTGCTCGCCGGTGCGCTGACGCTGGCATTGATGATCCTGCCGGTCATCATGCGGGCCACAGAAGAAGCGCTGCACGCTGTGCCGGACAGCTACCGCGAAGGCAGCTTTGGCCTCGGCGCCGGCAAGCTGCGCACGATTTTCAAAATTGTCCTGCCGGCAGCGGCCCCTGGGATTCTCGCAGGAGTCATTCTCGGCATCGGGCGTGTCGTCGGGGAAACCGCGGCGTTGATTTACACCGCAGGAACAGTGGCGCAGATTCCGAAGAACGTCATGGGCTCCGGCCGGACGCTGGCCGTACATATGTACAGTTTGTGGACGGAAGGGATGAACGTTGATCAGTCTTACGCGACGGCTGTGATCCTGCTCGTCGTCGTCATCGTCTTAAATTTCATTTCCGATGCGATTGCGAAACGCGTCAACAAAGTGAACGAATAAACGAGGAGTATTTGGACTTAAATGGAAAACTTCAAAGTGAAAAAGCCAGTCTCGGCGAAAGTCAAGATGGCTTCTCAAAATATGAATGTCTATTACGGCGATTTTCACGCCCTTAAGGACATCAATCTCAATTTCCCGGAACATGAGATCACAGCGTTGATCGGCCCATCCGGGTGTGGTAAGTCGACGTTTTTGAAATCCCTAAACCGGATGAACGATCTCGTCGAAGGCTGCAAAATCACCGGCTCGATTAAGTTGGATGATACGGATATTTACAAAGATATCGACGTGAACATCCTGCGCAAGCGCGTTGGCATGGTGTTCCAACACCCCAACCCGTTTCCGATGAGCATTTACGACAACATCGCTTACGGCCCGCGGACTCACGGGATTAAAAGCAAGGCGAAGCTCGACGATATCGTGGAAGATTCGCTGAAAAAGGCAGCGATTTGGGATGAACTCAAGGACCGCTTGAAGAAAAATGCCCTCGGCTTATCCGGCGGACAGCAGCAGCGTCTCTGCATCGCCAGAGCGTTGGCAGTTGAACCGGAAGTCCTTTTGATGGACGAAGCGACCTCGGCATTGGACCCAATCTCAACGGGTAAAATCGAAGACCTGGCGCTGGAACTCAAAGAAAAATACACGATCATCATCGTGACCCACAGTATGCAGCAAGCGACCCGTATCTCCGACAAGACCGCTTTCTTTTTACTTGGTGATATGGTAGAATTTGGTGACACGGAACAGATATTCTCGAATCCTAGAGATGAAAGAACAGAGCGCTACGTAACCGGGAGGTTCGGATAATATGCGAAATCGATTTGATAAAGAATTGGTGCGGCTGAACGACAGCATGATCGAAATGGGCAGCCTTTGTGAAGCCGCCATTGACAAAGCCTTAAAGGCGCTGGCTGCCAACGATACGGACCTCGCCAAAGAAGCCATGGCGGATGACGCAAACATCGACGAACTGGAACGGGATATTGAGCAGCAGTGCTACGTGATGCTCCTGTCCCAGCAGCCGGTTGCGCGGGACCTGCGCAACGTCTCAGCTGCGCTGAAAATGATCACGGACATGGAGCGCATCGGCGACCAGGCAACAGATATTGCAGAAATCGCCGTGACGGCTGATTTGACTGCGGAATTTCACAATCTTGAGCTCGATACGATGGCGAAGATGGCCAGCAAAATGGTCAACGAGGCGGTCGACGCCTTTGTTCAGAAAGATTTGAACACCGTCCACACGGTCTACAAGCAGGACGACATAGTCGATCAGCTGTTTGACAAGATTTCCGCCCACATCATTCACCGTATCGAAAACAAAGAAATTGAAGGTGCGAAGGCGGTAGAAGTGCTGATGATTGCCAAATATCTTGAACGGATCGGCGATCACGCGGTTAATATTGGTGAATGGGTCGAATTTTCAATTACCGGCGAACACCCAAAACATTAAAATGGATAAGGCACAAGCATGAGGATTTATTGCGTAGAGGATGACAACAGCATTCGCGAGTTGGTCGTGTACACACTCAACCACTCCGGATACGAGGCTCAGGGCTTTGAAAGCGCTGAGCCTTTTTGGCAAGCGATGGCCGATCCCGATACGTCGGGCCCGGATTTGATTCTCCTCGATATTATGCTGCCCGGACAGGACGGCTTTTCAATATTGAAGCAGCTCAAGGCCCAGACGCAGACGGCGGATCTGCCGGTGATCATGTTGACGGCCAAGGGCGAGGAGGTCGACAAGGTCATGGGTCTCGACGCCGGGGCCGACGATTACGTCGCGAAACCCTTTGGCATGATGGAGCTGCTCGCGCGCATTAAAGCCGTGGCCAGACGCGCGGGCGTCGACCACAAGGCGGACGACGGCGACGAGGCGCTCGTCGACGGCCCGATTGTCATCCATCCCAAAGCGCACACGGTTCAGGTCAACGGCCAGTACATCCAGCTCACTTTAAAAGAATACGACCTGCTCTCGGTGCTGATGAGCCACGCGGGCAACGTGATGACCCGGGACGCGCTTCTGACCGATATCTGGGGCTACGACTTTGACGGTGAAACCCGCACCGTCGACGTGCACGTCCGGACGCTGCGCCAGAAGCTGGGAAGCGCCCGCAAGCTGATCGAGACCGTCCGCGGTGTGGGCTACCGCATGCGGAAGGAAGCCAATTTCCAAAAATAAATCGAAAGAAAACCAAGATGAAAAATGATAAAAAATTGACCAGCCGGCTGTTCCGAACCATTGCGTGGACAGCCATTTCGATTTTAGCGGCCACGCTGGCGATTCTGATCCCGACCTTGTCCCACAGCTTTACGACGTCCAGACGGGATTATTTGAACGAAACGACGGGCATCGTGCGCCAGGCCATGAACGAAAATCCGACGAAGCAGATGGATTATCTGAAGAAAGCGGGCAAAACTTCGAAATTCAGAATCACCTGGATCGCCAAAAACGGCAAGGTGCTTTACGATAACGAAGCCGACGTATCGACAATGGAAAACCATAAGAACCGCCCGGAAGTGCAGGCGGCGATGAAGTCCGGGAAGGGCACATCCTCGAGATTCTCTAAAACCCTTTCGGAATCGACGGATTACTGCGCGATGCGCCTGAAGGACGGCAGCGTGATCCGGCTGGCCCAGACGCGGCTGTCGACCTTTGGGTTTTTTGGCCGTTCGATGTCGATTATCGCCTTTTTGATCTTCGCGGTGATCGTCGTCGCCTTCCTGCTGACCGGCCGACAGACCAAGGCCATCGTCGACCCGATCATCAATTTAAATTTAGAGGACCCGATGGACAACGATACCTACGATGAGCTCTCACCCCTTCTGCAGCGGCTCAACCTTCAGCGCACCCACATCGAGCAGCAGTTTGAGATGCTCAAAAAGCAGCAGAACGAATTGGAAGCGATCACATCCTCGATGCGCGACGGTCTGGTCATCATCAGTCATACGGGAAAGGTGTTGAGCGTCAACGACGCGGCGCGCCAGTTCTTCAGACTCTACCAGGATCCAGGCAGCATCACCTATCTCCACCTGGATCACAACATCGATTTCCTTAAGCTGATCCAAAATGCGATGGCGGGTCAGTCGTCGGAAATGAACTGCAAGCGGGACGGCCGCTACTATCAGCTGATCGCCGGTCCCGGCGAAACCGACGGCGGCATCTACGGCGCGGTGCTCTTCATCATCGACGAGACGGACCGCCAGTCAGCCGAACGGCTGCGCCGGGAATTTACCGCCAACGTGTCCCACGAGCTGAAGACGCCGTTGACGTCGATTCTGGGCTACGCGGAAATCATCGGCAACGGCATCGCCGACCAAAACGACATTCCCGAACTCTCCAACAAAATCATCAAGGAATCGCGGCGGCTGCTCAAGCTGATTTCAGATATTCTCAGGCTCTCTCAGCTCGACGAAATGGCGACGGACGAAAAGACGGAATCTGTAGATCTCGTCGGCGTCTCGAAGCAGGTCGTCCACGATTTGAGCGCGAAGGCGAAGCAGAACAACGTGACCCTTTCGGTCGAAGGGGAAGCGGCACCAATTCAGGGGATGGCGACGACGCTGTACGAAATGATCTATAACCTCGTGGACAATGCCGTTGCTTACAACCGGGAAAACGGCAGCGTCAAAGTAAAAATATCAGAGGACGCGTCGGAAACGCGGGTGGCAGTGTCTGACACCGGCATCGGCATCGCGCTGGAGGACCAGCCGCGGATTTACGAACGGTTTTTCCGGGCTGACCCGAGCCACAGCAAGGCCACCGGCGGCACCGGGCTGGGCCTTTCCATTGTCAAGCACGGCGCGATGATGCACCACGCGACGATCGATTTGGACTCCGAGCTGAGCAAGGGCTCGACGTTCACGATTCGATTCCCTAAAATGCCCGAAACTGGCAGCGCCAGCGCGGCGAAATAAAGACCCTTCTGATGCAGAACGATAGAACAGTCAAAAGGCTGTTCTATTTTTTTATTCAAATTTTTATCAAAAATGTAAAAAGGAGTTGACAACACGCTTGTATGTCTTTATTATTGTATTAAGTAATTAATACAATCTGCAACAGAAAGGAGCACGCGATGAAATGGCACATTGACGCGAAGCAGCCGATTTATCTGCAGCTGATCCGTCAAATCGAACGAGCGATTCTATCCGGCGAATACGCGCCGGGGGAAAAGCTGCCGCCGGTTCGGGAGCTGGCAGCGGACGCCTCGGTGAATCCCAACACGATGCAGCGGGCACTGGGCCAGCTGGAACAGGTCGGTCTGGTGCACGCCAAGCGGACCCTTGGCCGGTTTGTCACGGAAGATGCGGCGTTGATTGCATCGCTGAAACAGAAAATGGCGAGAGGGATGATTGAGGATTTTTTGCGCCGGATGCAGGAAATGGGCATTACGGCAGATGAGGCGGCGAAGCTGATTCGCAGCTACGCGGAAGAAGAAGGTACAAAAGGGAAGGAGCACAACCATGAGTGAAATATTGAAGGCTGATCAGCTGACCAAACGATACGGTGGTCTGTTCGCGTTGGATCACGTCGATTTAAGCCTCGAGCGGGGGCGCATTGTCGGCCTGCTGGGGCCAAACGGCAGCGGCAAAACCACATTATTAAAAATCGCCGCGGGGCTGCTTTCCCCAAGCGAAGGTGAATTGACGATTGATGGCGAGATGCCGGGGAAAAGCACGAAGCGCGTGGTCGCCTACCTGCCGGACCGGCCGGTGTGCAGCAAATCGATGCGGGTGCGCGATTTGGTCAAAAAATTAGACGACTTTTTTGACGATTTTGATCGGGATCAGGCGCTTCAGCTGTTGTCGGAAATGGACATCGATTTGGACAAACGGTTCAAGGAATTGTCCAAAGGGACGATCGACAAGGTGCAGATTGTGCTGACGATGAGCCGGAAGGCGGCGCTTTATCTCCTCGACGAACCCATCGGCGGCGTCGATCCGGCGGCGCGGGAGCTCATCATCAAGACGATTATCAACAACTACAATCCAGAGGCGACGGTTGTGATTGCGACCCATTTGATTGCGGACGTTGAGCCGGTGCTCGACGACGTCGTCTTTTTGAAACAGGGGCACATTGTGCTGCATCAGGACGTCGACGGCCTTCGGGCGGAACGGGAAAAATCAGTGGATGAAATCTTTCGGGAGGTCTTCTCATGTTAGGCAAATTAATCAAATACGAATTTAAAGAGAGCTGGCAGCCGATGGCGATTGTGTTCGGGCTGATGCTGGCGGTGGCCCTCATCGACGGAATCGCGATGCGTGTCGGCGCCCGCGTCGAAGCCTTTGCCAATTTGATGTCAGCGATCTTTGGCCTGCTTGTCGTTGTGGCGGGGGTGCTCGTGATTGTCTGGACCGTTAAGCGGTTCTACGACAACTTATTGTCGGACCAGGGGTATATGACGATGGCGCTGCCAGCGAGTGCGGCCGAACAGGTCGGCGCGAAGCTGATCGTCAACATCGTTTGGATTTTGGCTTACGTTGCCGTCGTATGCCTCAGCACGGCGCTTTTGTTTGTCGTTTCCGGCGGGTACGAAGAAGTCGCGAGACAAGGGATTGCCTGGGACTTTCAGCAGCTCAACGTGAGCATTGCCCAATACCATCTCTGGGCGTCTTTCTGGCTCGTCGTCGTGCTGACGGCCGCGAGTCTGGCGGAAACCATTTTAACCGTCTATTTCGCGATGGCGGTCGGCCAGCTGGTCCATCGGCACCGGGTCCTACTGTCAGTAGTCACATGGATTGGCATCGCCGTCGTCGAACAGATTCTGTCGGTTAGAATGATGTACGTGATGTCCGACAACATGAACAGCGTTGTGGCGGCAGCCAACTTCGGCAAATTGGTCGGGGCGTTTAATCAGTCCGGTCTGATCGCACTGGTGATCACGCTGGTGCTGGGCGCAATTTGGTTCATCGCGACGAGCTGGATTCTAGATCGCCATCTCAATTTGGAATAAGACAGATAGATCGGTCAATTTTACCGCGAGCCAACGGCGGGTTAAGCCGTTGGCTTTTTTTTGACGTTGTGGTATAGTGTGATCAAGAAATTTTAAAGAAAGAAGGGAATTTTTGTGATCCTCGTGATGTTTCTCGACCCGAAGAACGGCATGGCCTTCAACCACAGGCGGCAGACGCGGGACCGCGCTGTCATCGACCGTTTGGTTCAGTTATTTCCCGGGAAATGTTTCTGGGGCGCGCCGAAAACCGAAGCGCTGTTCGACGGTCAGACAGCGGTCAAATTTGTGGCCGATGCCGACTTCTTCGAAAAGGCCGGCCCAGGTGAAATCGCCGTGGCGGAATTTGCCTCGTCTGAGGCCATTACGGCGGCTGACGCCCGCATCGAGAAGCTGATCCTTTACCGATGGGACAAGGTTTATCCGGCCGATCTGGTCTTCACCTATCCATTGGCACCGAAGGGATGGAACCTGAGCGGACAGCACGTCTTCACCGGCACCTCCCACGATGAGATCACAGAAGAAGTGTACACGCGATGAAAAAAATGACAATCCGTTCCATGAGCCGGCTCCTGATCGGCGTCGTGCTCAGCGCGGTGCTGGTGTTGTCCGGATGCGGCGGCACGACGAGCTCGTCCTCGTCCAGCGCGGACAATCCGGTCACCGACAGCACCACCGTCGTCGATACGAAGACGGCATCCGATTTGAGCCAGATTCCCGCTTATTCGGGAGATCCTTACGTCGCATTGAACGGCAACAAGCCGAATTTCTCAGACAGCGACCTGACGACCAAATCCTACGAGCACTACAGCGATCTCGACAGTCTCGGCCGATGCGGCACGGCGATGGCCTGCATCGGCAAGGATACGATGCCCAAGAGCGGCGAAAAGCGCGGCAGCATCAGTGAAGTCAAGCCGACGGGCTGGCACAACGCGCGCTACGATTTTGTCGACGGCAAAATGGTGTACAACCGCTGCCATCTGATCGCCCACGAACTGACGGATGAAAACGCCAACGAAAAGAACCTGATCACCGGCACGCGGTCGATGAACGTCGACGGCATGCTCCCCTTTGAAAATATGGTCGCCGACTACATTAAAGAAACCGGCAACCACGTGATTTACCGTGTAACGCCGATTTTCCAAGGCAATGAGCTTGTGGCCCGGGGTGTCCAGATGGAAGGCGAATCCGTCGAGGACAAGGGCGACGGCGTGTTGTTCAACGTCTACTGCTACAACGTGGAGCCCGGTGTGACCATCGATTACGCGACCGGCTATACCTGCGCCGACGGCACCGGGGGCAGCAGCTCGAGTTCGTCGAGCAGTGCCGCCTCCACCTCGTCGTCGAGCAGTCAGGACGAAACCGTCCAAACCTACGTCATCAACAAACGGAACAAGAAATTTCACAAACCGGACTGCTCCGGCGTGGCCCATATGTCGGAAGCCAACAAGCAGACCGTCAACGCCAAGCGTTCCGATTTAATTAATCAAGGGTATTCGCCCTGCGGCATCTGCAAACCGTAACGGCACATGTACAGAAAGGACAATATGACAAACACAACAAAGCATACAGCCTGTGTGTTCGGCATCGACACCGGCGGCACGACGACGGACGCGGTGCTCTACGATCCGCTGACCGAAGGCGTGGTCGCCAAGGGCATGGCGCCGACGACGCGGCAGGATCTTAAAAACGGCATTCACCACAGCATCGACAGCCTGCGCCCGGTGAACGGGGCGGACCTGTCAGACGTTCAAATCGAAAAGGTCGTGCTCTCTACGACCCTGGCGACCAACGCCATCGTCGAAGGCCAGGGCCGCCCGACCGGGCTGATCCTCATCGGATCAAGGCCGAAAGGCGATCTGCCGACAGATCAAGTCGCGCAGATCACCGGAAAGATCAACATCAAAGGGAGGGAAAAAGAGCCGGTGAACCCGGACGAAATCGAGGCAGCCGTCACGCAGATGCTGCCGAAGGTTGAAGCCATTGCGGTTTCGGGCATGATGAGCGTGCGCAACAACGCCCACGAGCTCGCGGTCAAGAAGGTCATCCGCTGCCATTCGAAAATGCCGGTGGTCTGCGGCCACGAGCTGTCCTCAAAGCTCGGCTACCACGACCGGACCGTGACGGCGGTGCTCAACGCGAGCCTGATTCCGATCATCGAGGGCTTTGTGCAGGCGGTGCGCGAGGCCATGGCCGAACGGAACATCGCCGCGCCGGTGTACCTTGTCAAGGGCGACGGCGCCCTCGCGAGCCTTGAAACCATTTCGAGCAAACCGATCGAAACGATTTTGTCCGGGCCTGCGGCGAGCATCCTCGGCGCGATGGTCCTCGCGAAAACCGACAGCGGTATTGTCGCCGACATGGGCGGTACGACAACGGATACCGGCGTGGTGCGTCACCACAGCCTGACCCTGTCGCCGGTGGGCGCGAAGGTTGGCCAGTGGCAGACTCAAGTGGATTCGGCGAAGCTCGCGACCTTCGGTCTCGGCGGCGACACGGAGATTTATCCGGACGTAAGCGCTGGCGCGCCGGTGCTGACGACCCACCGGGTGCCGCCGGCCTGTCGCGGCGGCGAAAAGGAAGACTTGACGCCGACCGATCTGCTTTGCGCCGAAGGCAGCCTGACCCGTTGGGACACGGCGGCGTCCCAGTACGCGCTGGCCTTCCAGAGTCGGCGGGCCGGGCTGAACCAGGCAGATTACTTAAGCCAGGCGAAGGCCCTCGTCGTGGACCGCATCGTGTCGAAGGTCTTCAACGAAGCGGCGTACAGCGAAGGCGCGGATGCGGAGCTGCCGGTCATCGCGATCGGCGCGCCGGCCAAAACCTGGTACACCCTGGTCAAAAATGAGGCGGACGTGCACCGCGACATCCTCGTCCCCGAACATTTCGAGGTGGCCAACGCCGTCGGGGCGGCGACGGCGGCCATCGAGGAACGGGTGGACGCGCTGGTCCGTCCCGACGAGGCGACCGAGGGCTACGTCGCCCACGTCGGCGGTCAATCGGTCTTCTTCGAGGATAAGGACAAAGCGGTGGCCTACGCCAAGGCGGAAGCCGGCAAAATCGCCCAGAAGCAGGCTGAAAGCCAAGGGCCGGAGACCATTCATACCGACGTCACCGACAAGGACATTCAGCAGAAAATCGGCTGGCGCTGGCGCTACGTGGAAACCCGGGTGCAGGCGGTGGCCCGTTCGGGGCATTTGACCCTCGTGCCGGAGGAAGAAAAACCGGCCTTTGAGAAAAATTTCGACTGATGTTTTTCAATCTATGATTTTCAATCAAAAAATAATCTATACATAAAAATCCGGCAGGATCACACCTGCCGGATTTTTGCGTTTGATATATTTTACAAAATGCGTTTAGGCCGCCATTTTAAATAATCGCCGGAGACTAAGTGATAGTCGATGCCGTGGAACTCGCCGTGGAGGCTGTCGTTGAACCGCTTTGTTTTCTTGGCGTCCCAGAACATGTCGTGGTTGCCGCGGGTCAGGATCTTTCGGCCGGGCAGCGCTTCGATGAAGGCCAAGTCCTTTTCGCATTGAGCGAGCTTTCTGCCCCAGCTGTGATCGCCGACGAGGACGAGGGTATCCTCCGGCTTCATGTACGCTTCACAGTATTTTTTTAATTTGGCCTCGTGATTTTGCCAGATTTTGCCATTGCGCTGCATCGGCGCTCGGACTTCGCTCTGGTAGGCGAGATGGAGATCGCCGATTGCGTAAAGTGCTATGGCCATCCTTCCTTTCTTTTTGGGTTTTACTTTATTATATATCAGAACTCACAAAAAGACCGCTAAAGCTTTGGGGCTTCAGCGGTCAATATTGAATAGCAATCTATGGAATAGAAATTGGGAAGTTGTCAGGCTTCGGGCTCAACGCTGACGAAGGTGTAGTCCTTGGCTTCGATGGTGTCCTTTAAAACTGATTCATCGACCGGCGCGTTCAGCGCGATTTCGGCGGTGCCCTTTTCGTGGCTGACGACGGCGTCATCGACTTGAGGCAGGGCTTCGAGGGCTTTCTTGACGGTCGCTTCGCAGTGCCGCACATCATCCCTTCGATGTGGACCGTTTCCTTGGCAAAGGCCTGTGCTTTCGGCGCGGCATCCGGCGTTTCTGACTGTTCGATCAAGACGGCGTCGGCCGGCAGCGCGTTTTTCTTCGGCTTGTCGTGCTTCGTGTCAAAGACCTTGAAGAGGTTCAGCCGAAGGGCGTTTAAGCAGACGAAGACGCTGGAACAGCTCATCGCGGCAGCGCCCCACATCGGGCCCATTGAAAGGCCCCAGTGGCTGTAGGCTCCGGCGGCCAGCGGAATCAACAGGACGTTGTAAATCAGCGCCCAAAACAGGTTTTCGACAATATCGCGGTAGGTCTGGCGGGACAGACGGATGGCGGCGGCCGCGTCGGTCAAACGGGACTTCATCAGGACGACGTCCGCCGCGTCGATGGCGACGTCGGTGCCGGCGCCGATGGCGATGCCAATGTTGGCCCGCGTCAGGGCCGGAGCGTCGTTGATGCCGTCGCCGACCATCGCGACCTTGCCGTGCTGCTGCAGCTGGCGGACAATGGCTTCCTTGCCTTCCGGCAGGACGCCGGCCACGACTTCGTCGACGCCGGCCTGAGCGCCGATGGCTTCGGCTGTTTTTTGGTTGTCACCGGTGAGCATGACCACGTGGATGCCCATCTGCTGCATTTGCCGGATGGCTTCGGCGGAATCCGCCTTGATCGTGTCGGCCACGGCGATGATGCCGAGAAGTTTGCCGTCTTCAGCGAAGAACAGCGGCGTTTTGCCCTGTTCGGCCAGTTTTTCCGCGGTGGCTGCGGTTTGATCGTCGAGGTCGGCCACCGACGCGATAAACGTCCGGTTGCCGCCGGAAAGGGTATTCCCGTTTAAGACGGCGGTCAGTCCGTTGCCTGGTAGAGCCGTGAAATCGGTGACGTCTGCGATTTGGGTCTGCTGGTCTTCCGCGTAGGTTAACACCGCCTTGGCCAGCGGGTGTTCGCTTTTCTGTTCGAGGGCGGCGGCCTTTTCGATTAAGGCTTCAGGGGTTGTGCCGTCAGCCGGGAGGATGTCGGTGACCTTCGGTTCGCCGTTGGTGATGGTCCCGGTTTTATCCAAAGCCACAATCTGCACTGTCCCCGTTTCCTGGAGGGATTCGGCAGTCTTGAACAGGATGCCGTTTTTCGCCCCCATCCCGTTGCCGACCATGATGGCCACCGGCGTGGCGAGGCCGAGGGCACAGGGGCAGGAGACCACCAGTACGGAGATGCCCCGCTGGAGGGACAGGCCGATGTCACCGCCGCTGAGGATCAGCCAGATGACGGTGACGGCGGCGGCGATGGCGATGACCACCGGCACGAATACGCCGGAGATGGTGTCGGCCAGTTTGGCGACCGGCGCTTTGGTAGAGGCAGCGTCGCTGACCATGTTGATCAGCTGGGCGAGGGTGGTGTCTTCGCCGACCCGGGTCGCCCGGCATTTGAGAAAGCCGCTTTGGTTCAGCGTCGCGGAGGTAACCGTGTCGCCTTCCGCCTTGTCGACGGGGATGCTTTCGCCAGTCAGCGCCGATTCGTTGACAGCGCTCGCCCCTTCGACGACGACGCCGTCGACCGGGATGTTTTCGCCCGGGCGGACGACGAAGATGTCGCCGCTGACGACGTCGTCGATGCCGACGGTAATTTCTTCGCCGTTTCGGATGACGTTGGCCGTTTTCGGCGCGAGCTTCATCAGGCTTTTCAGCGCGTCAGTGGTGCGGCCCTTGGAATAGGATTCCAGGGTTTTGCCGATGGTGATCAGGGTCAGGATCATCGCAGCAGATTCGAAGTAAAAATCGTTCATGACGGCCATTGCAGCGGTGCTGCCCTGGTGAACCTGGACGAAGGTCATGTAGAAGAGCATGACAGTGGAGTAGCCAAAGGCCGTGCCGGAGCCGATGGCGATCAGTGAATCCATATTGGGCGCGCCGTGGAACAGGCTTTTAAACCCGGAGATGAAGAATTTGCGGTTGATGATCATCACGACGATGGTCAGCAGCATCTGCATCAGGCCCATCGCGACGTGGTTGCCGACCATGAACGGTGGCACCGGCCAATGCCACATGTGGGCCCCCATTGAGAAATACATCAGCACGAGGAGCACCGCTACCGACGCCGTCAGCCGGCGGATCATCTTTGGGGTGGTCTTGTCCTCGAGGGCTTCCTTTTCGGCGGCCAGCTTCGCGCTGGCGCTGATACCCTGGGCATTCTGGGAATAATCTCGGCGTTTTGCACCGTACCCGGCATCCTCGACGGCCTTGACGATGGCCGCTTCGTCGGCATGGCCTTCGACGCGCATCGAATTGGTCAGCAGGCTGACTGCGACGCTGTCGACGCCGGGCACCTGGGCGACGACTTTTTCGACGCGGGCCTGGCACGCGGCACAAGACATGCCGGTGACATCGTATTGTTCTGCCATAATCATCTTCCTTTCTGTATTTACATTATATTTGATGGTAATTCAGATACCCCATAGGGGTGTTTGATGGTCCCACTATATACCGTCACAGGGTATTTGTCAATACCTTATTTGATTTTTTGTTAGATGCCTCGAAAAAATCGGTTTCTTGACATTTAGAGGTGGGAACTGTAAGATAGTAAATCATAAAGGAAAATTGATAGACAGAGTCAAAAAGTCTTATTGATTGGACGGTACAAAGTGAAACATCAAAAAAGCAGAACGCGCACAGGTTGCCATAGCGGGCAGTTTTCTCGAAATGGCTGACAGGTGCGCGTTTTTTTACGGCTTTTGCGATGGCAGGTGTGAAATTTAGAAGGGAAATCAGTATGAACGTAATGGATGTGATTGGGCCGGTGATGGTCGGGCCGTCGAGCTCCCACACGGCCGGCGCGGTGCGCATCGGCAAGGTCAGCAGGAGGCTGCTCGGCGAGAACGTGGCGGCTGCGCACATCGGGCTTTACGGCTCGTTTTTGGCGACGGGCCGGGGCCACGGGACCGACAAGGCGATCATCGCCGGGCTTCTCGGCATGGATGTGGACGATATGGCGATTCCGGACGCCTTCGACATCGCGCGGTCGATCGGCATGACGTTTGATTTTTACGACGTGGATCTCGGGGAAGACGCTCATCCCAATTCGGCGAAGTTGGAGCTGACGGGCGTCAACGGCAAGGAGCTGGAAATCGTCGCGTCGTCCATCGGCGGCGGCCGGATCGTGATTCAGGAGCTGGATCATCTGACGGCCAACTTCTCGGGGGATTATCCGACCCTCATCGTCCACAATTTGGACCAGCCGGGGCACGTCTCGGAGGTCACGTCGATGCTGGCTCACAAGTCGGTAAACATCGCGACGATGCAGCTTTACCGCTCCGGCCGCGGCGGCTACGCGGTCATGGTGCTGGAATGCGACCAGGAGGTGCCGGCGGAGGCGCTCAACTGGCTCAAAAAGCTCGAAGGGGTTTTAAAGGTGACGTATTTAAGCCTTTTAGAGGACATTGCGGACGACCGGATTGACAGAAAAGGAGACAGCCATGATTGATGCGCTGAAGCAGATTATCGACACGGAAAAAGAGACGGGCAAGCCCTTTTGGCAGATCGTCCAGGAGGACAGCTGTAACGAAAGCGCTACCGATCCAGAGGTATCCTTTGAGGCCATGCGCCAGACACTCAAAGCCATGATCGATTCGGTGGCCGATTACGACGCGGGGCGGACGTCCGCCAGCGGCTTGGTCGGCGGCGAGGGCGCGAAAATTGAAGCGCGCCGAAAAGCAGGCAAGCTCATCTGCGGCGATTTGGTGGGCCGGGTGATGGAAATCGCGTTAAAGGTCGGCGAATCCAACGCCTGCATGCGCCGGATTGTCGCGGCGCCGACGGCGGGGTCCTGCGGGGTGGTGCCGGCGGTGCTCATCGCGGTGTCAGAAAAGGAAGGCTTTACCGAGGACGAGCTCGTCAAGGCGTTATACGTCGCCGGGGGTATCGGCGGCGTCATCGGTGAACGGGCCTTTTTGGCGGGAGCGGCCGGCGGCTGTCAGGCGGAAATCGGCGCGGCCTCGGCGATGGCGGCCGGCGCATTGACTGGCCTGCACGGCGGCGACGCGGCGGCAATCGCGAATGCGGCGGCGCTGGCTCTCAAGGGGCTGCTCGGGCTGTCCTGCGACCCGGTCGCCGGGCTGGTGGAGGTCCCCTGCGTCAAGCGCAACGCCCTCGGCGCGGTGAACGCGGTGATTTCGGCAGATATGACCTTAGCTGGGGTCAAGAGCCAGATCCCGCCGGATGAGGTCATCGACGCGATGCGCACCATCGGCCGGAAAATGGATCCGGACATCAAGGAAACAGGTATTGGCGGCCTGGCCGGGACAGAAACTGGACGGGCGATCAGTCAGAAAATTAAGCTGTAAACGGCATCGCCCGGCTGAAATTTCAGTCGGGCGAAAATTTTTTTTAAAAACCCCTTGCAAAGCGCAGATGGAATTGCTATAATAACCAAGTAATTTGCAGAGGGCCATTAGCTCAGTTGGCTAGAGCAC
>DGWE01000059.1:0-2484 GCA_002396065.1 Eubacteriaceae bacterium UBA4266 | reverse complement strand
AGAGCACCTGACTCTTAATCAGGGTGTCCAGGGTTCGAGTCCCTGATGGCCCACCATTGAAAACACAAGGAAATCCGCTATTTTAGGCGGATTTTTTTATTTTCCATGTTTATTTTGTGATATTGTTTTTTATCCAGATTTCACGGATTTTCGTGCAATTTTATGTTACTTTTATGTTTCTTTTTAGCAGCAATGTCGTTTATTTGGAGACAGCCGATACGAGCAAAGCGCACAGCGGCGCCATCACCGTTCAGAAAAAGCGCAGTGAGCCGAATAACACCCGTAACGCGGACATGATTCAGCATGTGAAAATGACTGTTCGGAGACATTAATATTTAAGAATCAGCATGGCGGTATCCAATCTTCATTGACGTACAATTATTTGTACGTTATAATGATGTCAAAATAGATTAGAGGAGTGATTCCATGTTTGCCATCAATTATTCGACATTGCGCAATCACATGAAAGCTTACTTTGATAAGGTTTCGGAAGACAAGGATACGATGATTGTGACCCGTAAGGACGAAAATGTTGTGATCATGTCACAAAGTACCTACGACAGCCTGATGGAAACGGTCTATTTGACCAATAACCGCCACAACTACGATCATTTGATGAAATCCATTCAGCAGCTGAAAGACGGCCAGACCGCCGAACACGCGCTGATCGATGCAGAAGACGAATGAAGATCATCTGGACTGAAGAAGCGTGGCAGGATTATCTGTATTGGCAGGGTCAGGACAGAAAAACACTGAAGCGCATTAACAAACTGATTGATGATATCGCGAGAAATGGCAATATGCACGGCATCGGAAAACCTGAGCCGCTGCAGTACGATCTGCAGGGCTTTTTCAGTCGGCGTATTGACGACACGAACAGACTGGTTTATGTGGCCAGTGATACATCCGTCAGCATCATTTCGTGCCGCTATCATTATTAAGTGGAACTTACTATTTAACGCAACGAACCGCCGATTGGCGGTTTTTTATTGCCGCGATAATTGCAGTGAAAAATGTGTTTTAGGAAATAATCAGCCGAGAAAATCAATTTATCGGTCGAGAAATTCGTATAGGAGAGGAGATGAGAAGAGAGAAGAGGATAGAAGATGAGAAGAGAGAAGAGGATAGAAGATGAGAAGAGAGAAGATACGGTCATGCCGCTTCGCGGCATTTCAGGCGCTGACGCGCCGCACCTCAATTTGCAATTCTAAAGGAGTCATCTCACGATACCCGTCCGCTGTGCTATAATAAACCTATCACTAACGATTATACGCAAAGGGAAGGAGCAATCATATGCAAACAGTATTAGAACGCGCAAAGGCACTTAGGGCCGACCCGAACGTGCATTACAACTGCGCTCAGGCGGTGCTGATCCCGTTCGCAGAACGAGCAGGACTTTCGACCGAACAGGCTTACGCCCTCGCCGCCCATTTCGGCAGCGGGATGCGCTCAGGGCTGACCTGCGGCGCTGTGACCGGCGGGTTGATGGCCCTGGGCATCAGCGGCGCGGGGGAAGCCGACGACGCCCACGCCTTTCTGCGCCGGATGAAGGCCGGACACGACGGCGTCATCGACTGCGCGCATCTATTAGCCGCCAACGCCAAGACAGGCACGCCGAAAAAGGTGCACTGCGACGGGATGGTGTTCGAAGCGGTCGAGGCCGTGGCCGAGATTCTGAAAGCCCGCGGGCTGATGGAGGAATGAAAGGAAACCTATGCTGCTTGAACAAGAACGCATCGACGTTGTCAAATACTGCAAAAAGCTTATCACCGCGGGGCTGACCACCGGCACCGGCGGCAACATCAGCATCCTGAACCGCGAAAAGGGGCTCTACGCGATGAGCCCGTCGGGGATGGATTATTTTGAAACCCAGCCGGAGGACGTGGTCGTCATGGATTTGGACGGCAACGTCGTCGATGGCAAGCGCAAGCCCTCGAGCGAACACGCGCTGCACCGGATCTTTTACACGGACCGCGACGATTTGGACGCGATCGTCCACACCCACTCCACCTACTGCACGGTCATCGCCACGCTGAGAGAACCCCTGCCGGCGTCCAATTACCTGATCGCTTTTGCCGGGCCGGAAATCCGCTGCGGCGCATACGCCTCCTACGGCACGCCGGAGCTCGCCAAAGCGACCTTTGAAGCGATGAAGGACCGCCAGGCCGCGCTGATGGCCAACCACGGCATGGTCGCCGGGGCCAAGACCATCGCCGGCGCTTTCAACATCGCCGACCAAATTGAGCAGTGCGCCAAGGTCTACGTGCTGGCCCGCGCGATCGGCAAGCCGGTGATTCTCGACGAAGACGAAATGGAACGGATGATGGTCCGCTTCCGCGACGATTACGGCCAGAAAAACATGAAAAAATAAAGCGCATCGCTAATTTATCTCCCGGAGGTGATCCGGGAGATTTTTTTACGAAAAATTAACGCGGAATTGCATCGTTTTCAGGAAAAATAAGGTTCTTCACGAAAACTTGGGGG